>CAYWGP010000071.1:0-14134 GCA_964458155.1 uncultured Bacteroides sp. | reverse complement strand
AAACAGGAAGCCTGGCCCGATAGTGAAAAATGGAAAGAAGAGTTTAAACTTGATTAAAATGAAGGATTTTTTAAGAGATTTTTTCAGATATCTGAAGGAGCGGAGAAAGTGGTGGTTGCTGCCCGTTGTTGTTGTTCTTTTGCTCTTCGGACTGTTGATAGTGCTGAGTAGTGGAAGTGCAATTGCACCATTCATTTACACTTTATTCTAGGAATCGGATGAGTAAAAGCAAGATATACGAAGCTCTGCTGGTGATCTCCACAGCCTTCCTTGTGCTCTACCTGTTTGGGATGCTGAAACATGGGGAATCAAAACTAATCTTTTTATACCTGGCCTGTGGCATTGGGATAAGCGGAATCTTCATCAGGCCACTTGCCAGATTAATTGCCATGGCCTGGTACAAGATGGCCGACCTTCTGAGTTTTGTGATGTCAAAGCTTCTGATGTCTCTTGTGTATATCCTGATCCTGGTACCTGTGGCTACACTTTACAGGCTCACCAAAAAAGATAAGCTTCAGCTCAAACGAAGCTCTAAGACAAAGTGGATTGCCAGAGAGCACCAGTATACTGCCGACGACTTGAAAAACATCTGGTAAAATAATGAATATGACCACCGGTGATAACCATTTAAGCAGCAGGAAAAAAATCGTTTTCAGACTCTTATCCTTCCTCCTGATCATTTTGTTTTTTGTATTGATTGAAGTCATTCTCCGAATATTTTCCTATGGCACAGACATGCATTTGTTTGTAAAGCATGATTCGGAAAGCATGGAGAATTATCTCATGATAAATCCCAGGGTGGGGGAGAAATATTTCAGTCGCTTTGAGGCAACATCAAGTGCCAATGATGTTTTTCTTGCAAAGAAGCCGGAAGGCTGCTTCAGGGTATTTTTGCTGGGAAGTTCAACTGTATTCGGATATCCCTATGATCATAACCTGATGGCTTCACGGATTTTGCATCAAAGACTCCAGGATGCTTATCCTGAAAAGATAGTTGAAGTGGTCAACACATCGATTACTGCTATAAATAGCGTTACCCTGAAAGATTATATTAATCAGGTGCTTGATTATGAGCCTGATGCCGTATTGCTATACGCGGGGCACAATGAATTCTATGGAGCCTTTGGTCCGGGTTCCAACGAAGCCATGAGTAAGAATCCCTTCCTTCTGTCAGTTCATTTTAAGCTGATCAACCTTCGCATGTATCAGTTTATGCGTTCAGCGATTCAGAAGTTTTCGCAAGGGCAGGGAAGGACGGCTGAAGCATCCGGGGAAAAGGGCCCCTTGATGAAGCGTATTGTAAAAGATGAAGACATCATCTACCAGGGCGAGAAATACCAGCTTGGGCTGGAGCAATATACCAGAAACATGTCATACATTCTGCAGAAAGCTTCCGTGCATGATGTTCCCGTATTTGTAAGTGATCTTGTGAGCAATATCAGGGATCTTCATCCCTTCGGCGATATGGGTACTGCAGATCAAAGTGCCAGGCAGACCTACAAGGATGCATTAGACCTGCTGTCTGACGGAGACACACTGGCCGCAAAAACGCTATTCTGCAGGGCAAGGGATCTGGATCCTGTGCGTTTCAGAGCTTCTGAGGACATAAACCAGATCATCTACACACTGTCCGAAGAATACAATGCCATTCTTGTTCCTGTGAAGGAGCGCTTTTCAAGTGTTTCACCGGGAGCAATGATTGGAAATAATTTGCTGACTGAACATGTACATCCGAATATTGACGGTCAGTTTCTACTTGCTGATGCTTTTTATTCAAGTATTGTTGCATCTGGTTTGCTGAGTGGTGTTTCAGCTTCAATATCCGCACCGGGAAGTGAGTATTACAGGTTCAATTGGGATTACACGCCATTGGACAGTCTGATCGGCGTCTATAAGATCGAACAATTAAAATCCTACTGGCCTTTCACCTCTCTGGCTTCGGATATAACTTTTCGGGATACCTTTCAGGCTGAGAACTTATTGGACTCAATGGCATTTACTATTCTGACGGATCCCGGGGCCAGCATACAGTCCCTGCATGGCCAGCTTGCAGATCTTTATGAATTGAGAGGAGAATATGATCTGGCACTCAGAGAATATAAGGCCCTTATCCGAAGCAATCCCTATCATTCACCTTACTACAACATGGCTGCAACATGCAAGCTCAGTCAGAACGATCTGCATGCAGCAGAAAAATATCTCAGGAATTCTCTTAAGTATCGTACTAATATTCTGGCTTTTACGCTTCTTGGGGAAATCGAATCGACCAAGCACAACTATCAGGGCGCTGTTGAATTTTTTGAACATGCGATTGAAATGGCCGGAGCTAACTCGGATGAGAAAGAAAGTACTCCAATAATAATTGATATTCAAAGGAAATTGACAAGTGTTCAGAACAGAAGGAACCATCCTGCTACTTCCGCCAATTTTGAGTACCTGAATTTTATCCCGGATGATATTGAAGCTGTTTACAGGCGGGCCCTTTCAATAACTCAGACTAACGGTGATTCTGCTCTGCATTATTTTATGCTTTGCCTTGAAATTAATGATTGCCCCCTGGTAAATTTCCGCATCGGAGATCTGCTCTATATGAAGAGAGATATAAGCGCTATGCAATACTATGAAAAGGCATATGATGGTTTAGCAATGTATCCTGATTTCCTTGTTCGTTATTGCGTGTCCTGTATTTACAACCAGGAAAGAGCGAAAGCACTGGCAATTTTTAAGGAATTGACTGAAATTTCACCTCAGCATCCCGACCTTCCAAATCTAAAATCAGCCCTTTGATAACAAGTTGTTAACCAGTCAGATTAAATGCCAGCTAAATATGTTTTAACACATATTTAGCGTAAATTAACACCCGATTAATGAGCTATTAATCATTTTTTAAGGCCGTTGGTATAAATTTCAGAGAATTTAATCCATTTATCTGGAGGCTTACGCTGGATATCTAAACCTAACTGCATGAAAAGAATTAGACTCTTATCAATTTTCATTTCAATATTTTTGTTCAGCAGTGTAAACCTGCTGGCCCAGAATCGTGACAATGCAAGAATCCGCGGTACTGTTACAGATGCCACAACAGGAGAACCTCTTATTGGAACCAATATCGCATTGGAGGGTACCAGTATGGGTGCCTCTTCTGATCTGAATGGTGAATTCACTATTCCAAATATTCCGGCAGGAAGCTATACGGTTGTATTCCGCTACATTGGATATAAGGGTGTGGATGAGGCCAATGTTCAGCTGAGCCCGGGAGAGTCCCTTGAACTGAATAAGGGACTGAGCCCTGAAGCCATTATGGGTGAAGAGGCTGTAGTGACTATCCAGGCACGGGGGCAGATGGCCGCCATTAACCAGCAGCGAGCCTCAAATTCTATTACAAATATTGTTGCTTCTGACCGTATCCGGGAAGTACCTGATGTAAATGCGGCCGAATCAATCGGGCGTCTGCCTGGTGTTTCTCTGCTCCGGCAGGGTGGGGAAGGAGACAAGGTGGTTATCCGGGGACTGTCGCCAAAGTACAATGTCATTGAAGTGGATGGAGTCAGGATGCCGGGTGCAGCCGGGGACCGGAGTGTTGGATTAAGCACGGTTTCTTCTGAAATGCTGGATGGGATAGAATTGACTAAAAGTCTGACTGCAGACAAAGATGCAGATGCTATTGGGGGTATTGTTAATCTGCGAACCCGTGTGGCCGACAGAGGATTTCATTTCAATGTTTATGGTTCTGGCGGATATAACAACCTGCATAACAGCTTTAACAACTACAAATTGACAGGTAGCGTCGGAGACCGTTTTTTTGACGATAAATTTGGTGTGCTTGTAAGTGGCGGAATTGAACGGGTTGACAGATCAGCAGATATATTTTCTGCAGCTTATGGAAAGATTCCTACTGAGGTAGAGGATCTGCTGCAAACTAATAACGCCACTCTCAACGAAAATAAGCGAATCAGGCAGCGTGCCAATGGATCTCTTGTTCTGGACTACAAGACGGATTTCATGAATCTGAAGTTTAACAATATCTATAGCCAGAGAACAGACAATGTTGAGCAACGTGACGCCAACTATGTGTTTACAAACAATAATTACAATTATGATATTTCTGATGATAGTCCGGAGGAAAGTTTTCAGATGCATGCCTTAAGTGGTGAGTTTAACCTTGGGAATACAGTGCTGGAAGTTGATTACTCCTATAGCAAATCGAAAGCTACCACCAACAGGGACCTTTATCACTTTGAGGATAACGAATCATTAGGCAGCAATCCCATTGATCCCAACCAGCTGATTTTTGCTCAGCCAGTCGACCTCATTAACGATTATTACGATGAAACTGTCGATATTACCAAGTCGGTTGTAAGGTGGAATGAAAAAAACCAGGATGACCGGGAGGATGTGACAAATACAGTGAATGCAAACTGGAATGTCCCCTATCGTTTTGGGAATGTATCCGGTTTCCTGGAAGCTGGTTTCAGGTATAAGAGGAAAGTTCGCAGCAGAGACCAGACTACCAGCTGGACCTATTTTCATGGAGGGATCGGCGATGGAAGAATGGATTTGATCTATGCAAGCATTTATCCCGATTTAATCAGGCCTGTGGATGTGGGGAGTACCAATGGATCTGGACTGTCTGCAGTAAACTTTGATGATCCCGGTTATGATTACGGCGACTTCCTGGATGGACGCTATAACTTCCAGTGGGCAGCCGACCTGGATGAATTGAAGGAGGTATTTGGCAATATCTATGAGTATGTTGAGGACGACCCGGATCTGGATATTGAGGGATTCCATCAGCTTAGGGGGCCTCAGTCCTACAGGGATGATTATGAAACAACCGAACAGTTAATGGCCGGATACCTGATGGCTGAAATCAGAATCGGTAAACGGATCATGCTTTTGCCGGGTATACGCTTTGAGAATGTGCAAACAGAATATACCAGCAACTTCGTTCAGGAGAATTACTTTGATAACTTCGGACTGGAAACCGGATATCCCATTCCAGTAACTGCAATCCGGGAAAATTCTAACTGGTTCCCCAGCATAAACGTGAAAATCGATGTGACCGATTGGATGGATGTTCGCGGAGCATATTACACGAGCGCTTCACGCCCCGATTTTGCCTTGCTGTCTCCTTCCCTGACCCGCGATTACAATCAGGTTGACATCCGCGCCTATAATCCCTATCTGTGGCCGTCCATGGCAGATAATTATGACCTTGGAGTTTCCTTCTTTACTAACAAGCTGGGACTGTTTACCATTAACGGCTTCTACAAAATCATCGATGATCTGGTATACCGCATTCCAGATTACAAACCAGCCTACCTGGACGAGTTAAAGGAATCCGGTGCCCCTGAGCCATTTATTGAGTCCCTGGAAGCGTCAGAAAGTCTGTATGATGAAACAATATATACGCTAAATACTAATAATGACGACAAACCTGTTAATAACCCGAACCAGTCCTCTTATTATGGATTTGAGCTGAGCTGGCAGAGTAATTTCTGGTATCTTCCCGGGCTCTTGAGTGGCCTGGTACTCGACCTGAACTACTCCATGCTCTGGTCATCCACCGAGCTACCCTATGTGGGTTTCGTAGAGAGCATTGACTCTTCAGGATTTTTCCCCATAACTGTCTATAAGGCTGTTTATGAGACACGGGAATCCCGCATGCTTGACCAGCCGGCAAATATTTTCAATGCACGGATTGGATGGGACTTTAAAGGATTCTCCACCCGCTTATCCTTCCGCTATCAGGGTTCCACTATTACTTCGGTCGATCCCCTGCATAACCTGCTGGATGAATTTAATGAGGCCATGTTCCGGATCGATCTCAATGTCAAACAGCAGATTACCCCAAGGCTGTCTGTCTTACTGGATATTGCAAACCTTAACAATTATATCGACGACCGGATTGTTGATGCCCTGGGGCAGATCTTTCCGAGACGCTCCGAATACTATGGCATGAATATTATTCTCGGTCTTCGATACGACTTTTAAATACGAATGCTTAATTATTTTTATTAACTAAATTTTAAAACTTATGAGAAACTTTACCAGATTGATTTCATGTGCTTTTGCCATGATCTTATTTTTTACTGTTTCGACTTCAGCTCAGACGCTTCCTATCGACCCGGCGGTCGAGGTAGTTACGATTCTGAATTCCGGTAATGGTATCATTGAAACCATCATCAACGGGGACACCCTTACCGGCGGTATCAGGGCTAATCCCACCAGGATTTATGAGCTGGAAGCCAGTGCTACACCATTTATCATGGTTTCGGAAATCCTTTTCGGTGGTTCACAGGACTCCACATCTACTCTTACGATTCGTGGAGCAGTGGGAGCGAAAAAGCCAATGGTAATCAGTACTCCCAAGGATGGGGGCGACATGTTTACCAACAACATCACTGGCTCGCTTAAGTTGCACAACCTGTACTGGCCTACCATGGCTACCAATGGAACAGGAGCTGTTCTGTTCAGGTTGTCAGGTACTAACCAGCGCTTGGAGATTTCAGATTTTATTCATGAGAACCAGGTTCGCGGTGACGTGGTTTCTTTAGGTGGTGTAAAAGGCGAGATGGATATCTTCCTTACGAACTGTTACTTCCGTGATATGACACAATTCCAGAATCCCTGGAACTATGCCATTTTCACGCGAGGCGATGGAAATGCCATCGATACACTCTGGATGGAGAACGTGACGGTTGCCAATGGCGGATTATTGGTTATGAATAAGTATTGCCCGGTGAACTTTGCATTCTTTAATCACAACACTATTCAGAACATTCCGAGATACTGGAATTTCCTGGAGCAGTGGAAGGAAGTTTATTTCACCAACAATGTGTTTATCAACTGCCTGTGGCAGGGTGAAATGACCGAAACCATGCTGAGCCAGCTGCAGAGCCAGACTGAGTACGGACCCGCCAACGGTGGCGTACCTGTAGGCCTTATTAACCTGATGAGACCTTCCGAGTCACATTGGGAGCTTGCTTTCCCCGGAACGACTGCACCGACTGTCGACGATGTTACCTTCCTGGCTGCCAATAACCTGAACTTTACCAGTCCTTTCCTGGATAACTATTACAATGGTGGGTTTAACGATACTGCAGACTACCCTGTTTCAATGGTAGACTGGAGTTTTGCCACCGGTATAGGCCTGCCTGGACCACCTCAGGTGGTTCAGAATATACCTGCCATGTTCTTCAGTCCCAGTACAGATTCTTTGATTACAGAATATCCTGCAATTAAGGCGTCGACCAATCATATCCAGGTAGATCCTGATATGAATACCAAGATGATTCTTGACCAGGCTGAAGGTGATGCTTACGCTGGATGGGCCAGGAATAACTACAACCTGGGTGTAACTATGCCAGACAGGCTCTTATTCACCATTGGTGACTATGATGCCACAACCATTCCAGGACCGGAAGGTGAGAATGGTACAGGTATGGCTAATGTCAGGGATCTTCCCGAGGACTTTACCTATAATTCAACAATTGTATCGACTATCGATGGTATGAAACTCGGTGCACAGGAATGGTATGGCGACATATCTGACTGGGATAGCGAAGATCAGCTTGCAAAGGTAAAAGCCTTCTATTTGGATCCAACTGTTGGTGTTGAAGATCAGAAGATTATCCAGACAGCGTCTGTTACCATCTATCCGAACCCAACATCTGATTTCCTTAGTATTGAAAGTGAATCAGAACTCAGCAACGTAAGTTTCTTTGATGTGACCGGAAGAATGGTCAAACAAATTGATTTAAATGGTGAGTTGAAGAGTTCAATTGATGTATCCGAAATGAATAAAGGTATTTACATCCTGCAGGTTGTAACTACTGAAGGAGAGTCAAGTTCTTCCAAGATTATCAAAAAATAATTATTGCATTGCATTTAGTATATGGGGTGTCTCAATGAGGCACCCCATTTTTATTACTCAATGAATATGCCCGATTTCAGCTGTTTCATGAATTCAGGCTTTGTTATTGATTTATTAAGAGAAATTTAATCCTGATTCCCTATTTTATGTAAGATTACATGGATTTGAAAATACTCAGAATCCCAGGCCCAATTAAACTAAATGCGATATGAAACGAAGAAACTTTATTAAAAATACAGCTGCCACGGGCCTGGCTTTTACTGTTGTTCCATGCATTGCTGTTTCCGGTCTGGGTCATGTTTCACCAAGCGATAAGCTAAACATTGCAGGAATCGGAGTGGGTGCAGGGGGTAAAGGGAGAGTCAACCTTAAGAACATGGTCGGTCAGAACATCGTTGCACTGTGTGATTGTGATTACGACTATGCCGATCCTGTATTTAAGACCTATCCCGGTGCAAAGAAGTTTAAAGACTATCGCAAGATGCTGGAAAAGCAAAAGGATATTGAAGCGGTCGTTATTGCTACCCCCGATCACACGCATGCAGCTATTGCTGCCGCCGCTATGGAGCTTGGCAAGCATGTATATCTTCAAAAACCTTTAACTCATTCAATCTGGGAGTCCCGTTATCTCACAAAGCTGGCACAAAATACAGGCGTGGTCACCCAGATGGGAAACGAGGGCCACTCCAGTGATACTGTTTATGAGGTCGCTGAAGTTGTGCAGAGCGGATGCCTGGGGACCATCAGAGAAGTTCATGTGTGGACTAACAGGCCCATCTGGCGCCAGGGCATGCCACAACCCCTGAAGGAGGTCAGCGTTCCTGAAAACCTGGACTGGGACTTATTTATTGGTCCTGCGAAAATGCGCTCTTACAGTCCTGAATATCATCCCTGGATATGGCGTGGATGGTGGGATTTTGGTACAGGTGCCCTTGGTGATATGGGCTGTCATTTGCTGGATGTTCCGAACTATGCATTACAACTGGGACAGCCCATCGCATTTCAGGCCAGTTCTTCCCTGGTAAACACGGTAAGTGCACCGGTTGCAGCCAAGGTCAGTTATAAATTCCCCGCCAGGAAAAATTTACCCTACTGCGCATTACCCGAACTGGAACTAACATGGTACGATGGCGGTTTCATGCCAGCCCGGCCCTATGACCTGCCTGTGGACGCCCCCATGAATCCCGGTGGTGGCTTTATGTTTATTGGAAGCAAAGGCACCCTGATCGCCAATAGTTATGGAGGCAACTGGAAAGCCTATAAAAATGGAGTGGAGTTTATCCCTGAGACAAAAGTAGACCTGGGAAGGATCTCTGATAACCCGCTTGGTGGCGGCCGGCATGAAATGCATTTTGTGGATTGCTGCAAAAACGGGGGGACACCGGCATCGAGTTTTGCCTATGCAGGACCCTTCAATGAAATGGTGGTTATGGGTAACCTGGCGGTCAGGTTACAATCCCTGAAAAAAACACTGCTGTATGACAGCGAAAAAATGAAAGTAAGCAACATTGGAGCTGATGAGAAGATAAGGACTGCAAAACTCTTCCCTTACTCAAGTGATGTCATCAGCAAGAAAGTGGATGATGAATCTAAAAAGTGGGTTGTGCAGAATGCTTTGGAAATGTGTAATGAGTGGATAAAGCATGAATACCATAATGGATGGAAGTTGTAATGTCTTCATAAGAATGTCAACTTAAAAAATAAAGAAAATGAAA
Source organism: uncultured Bacteroides sp. (assembly GCA_964458155.1). Lineage (GTDB taxonomy): Bacteria > Bacteroidota > Bacteroidia > Bacteroidales. Next base: position 4,543 of record CAYWGP010000071.1, on the reverse strand, counting down.
GCGGTCATATTATCTTTTGTCATTACAGTCTCTGCCCTTATGATCTATGCATATTCCGTACAGTCACTGGAAAAGGACAATACACTTAACCCGGGAGAGCTGGCTGCCGGGTGGGAATTACTATTTGACGGGGAAAGCCTGAAAGGCTGGAAAGCTTACAATGGGGAGGATGCACAAAGCTGGACGGTCAGTGAAAACTCAATCTTCTGTGATGGTACTGAAGGTGGAGATGACATCATGACAGTGGAATCCTTTGGAGATTTCGATCTGAAATTTCATTGGAAAATTCAGGAAAACGGGAACAGCGGTGTGATCTACAGGGTGAGAGAGGGGAAACAATGGAGCAGACCCTACCTTACAGGCCCGGAATACCAGGTGCACGATGAACATGAAAAGTTTGACAAAAACTCAAGCGGATCTCTATACGATGTCTACCCTGTATCGAGCAGCAAAAAAGTAAATCCTGCCATGGAATGGAATTCCGGCAGGATCAGGATCTCAAAAGGGCTCGTATCCCACTGGGTGAATGGTGTTCTGGTGATGCAGTGTCAGTTGTATTCAGATGACTGGAACGAACATGTGGCCGACTCCAAGTGGAAGGATAATCCCTATTTTGGGAAATCGCCCTTTGGCCATATTGATTTTCAAAACCACGGATATAAGGTCTGGTATAAAAATGTGAAGATATTAAAGCTCTAAGAATAAAATATGTAACAAAAAGAAGATAAAAATGGAAATAAGCAGATTCAAAGCTATCATTATGCGCCTACTTCTCATTGCAATCATCGCCTTGCTTTCAGAAAGCCTTATGGATGCTCAGCTGGTCATTCAACGCTGTGATGTGACAACAGGGTGGCTGGGAAACACGGCCTTCAGCATTGATTATTCCGACAAACAGGAGGGGAAGGGTTCATTAATGACCCAGGCGCAGACCGGGAATTTCGACTGGTTTTCCAAGACATTTTCCTATACCCAGACCGGTATGGACCAAAGCGGTTATCTAAGCTTCTGGTTATATGTATCCGATGCATCAAGCCTGGAAGGTGGACAGATTGAAATATCAAGTTCCGGAGGTCCGGATAGCGAAGAATACAACTGGCTTTTGGACAAAACCCGGGTGGTGGACGGATGGAATCATATGCAATTGGCTTTTGCTTCTGCGGGAATAAGCGGCGGGAGTGCCAATCTGGACAGCATCAATTTTTTCCGCATTCACCAGAATTTATCTGCTCCCGTTACTGTAAAAATTGATTTTATCAGGTTTGCTCCTGCACCGGATGAGCCTGCCTGGCCTGTCCTGGATGTACCTGTGGTGGACAATGCTTCACTTGACGGAAAGGTGATGTTTGGCTACCAGGGCTGGTTCAACCATCCCGATGATGACGCTGATCTGGGATGGGTTCACTGGGGGAATTTTTACGAACCCATTAACTCAACCGTTGATATGTACCCCGATTTGCGGGAATATGGACTGAATGAGCTTTATGATACGGATCTGACCTTCCCCGATGGAACAATGGCTCCTGTTTTTTCTTCCCATAACAGAAACACTGTAGTACGGCACATGAAATGGGTAAGGGATTATAACCTGGACGGAGTCTTTTTGCAGCGTTTTATATCCGCAGCTGGCAATACGCCGAAGATGAATCATAAAGATACCGTAAGTAAGCATGTTATGGAGGGATGTGAAACTTACGGACGGGTTTTTGCCATTATGTATGACGGAATAGGAGATCGTGTGGAAGATATTAAGGCAGACTGGGTGCACCTGGTAGATGACATGGGTGTGACCGGGAGCGACCGTTACCTGAACCATCGCGGTCTGCCCCTGGTGGCCCTGTGGGGTTATACCGTGAGGGAGGAAGCCACAGTTGACCAGCTGGTGGAACTTATAGACTGGTTCAAAAATAACCCGGATCCCAAATACCGAGCCTCCCTCTTACTTGGAGTGACATGGAACTGGTACGATCAGAGTGCTGCCTGGCTCAATGCTTTTAAGGATGTTGAGGTGATCAGCCCGTGGTTTTCAGGCAATACGGATTATAACAGGGGACAGGCCTGGTGTGATGAGAATAATGTTGATTTCTTACCGGTGGTCCATCCCGGATTTTCGTGGCATAACCTTTATGGAGAAACGAAGAACGCAACACCCAGGGATGGAGGAAATTACTTCTGGGATGAGGTAACCGAAGTTGTTTCCATGAATGCAAAAAGTGTTTACATCGCCATGTTCGATGAAGTTGACGAAGGAACAGCCATGTTTAAGCTGGCCGAGAACGACAATATGATCCCGAAGGAAGGATACTGGTTGCCCCTTGACGAGGATGGATATACACTTCCCAGCGACTGGTATTTACGGGCTGCGGGACTGGCCACCGAGGTGGTCCGGGGCTATGAGGATAACCATGCCACCCTCCCTACACCTCCGGAAGGAATTATGGCTATTCGTATCATCAATGAGGTGAATGATAATGACCAGGGAGGAATGGAATTTATGTTCCCCGATTTTCCGGGGGAAACAAGTATTGAGATAAGCATCGACAGCGGGGCAATATTTGCCTATACAAGCCCTGATGATGCCGGGAGCTATACCATCTCCCCGTTATCTGAGGGAAACTATCCTGTCTTTGTCAGGCACGGGGCAGGTGGTGTGGAAGTATATATGGGCGAAGTGTATATTGGTAATTCCATTGAACTGGCTCCAACAGTGGCAAGTGAGCCCTATCCGGCTGATAATGAACAGGGCGTTAGAACTGAACTGACTCTTGGATGGAAAGAGGGCGACTATGTACATTCACATGTGATCTACTTTGGGGAAAGCAATCCGCCCGACTCACTGACCAGCCAGGCATCTCCTACCTACAAACCGGATGTCCTGGAAGCAAATACCACTTACTACTGGAGGGTAGATGAAGTGAACGCATTTGGCAGGGCAGATGGCCCTGTCTGGAGTTTTACAACGGGCGACGAAAGCTCCGGTGATGAGCTGGTGCTTGATTACTGTGATTCGTATGCAGGCTGGAATTCCAGTAACGGGGTGGACATTGATATTGTCGAAAAAAAGGAAGGATATGCCAGCCTGGTAAGTGAAGGAGGTGGTACAGACTGGTTCAGCAAGAGGTTTAATACTCCTGTCAACACCTACTGCGATACCAGCTCTTACCTGGACCTGTGGCTCTATGTTTCTGACGTAAGCCTGTTTGACGGGGGAGGACAGCTTGAGATTACCAGCGCTGGCGGACCCGATACCGATGAATATAACTGGGCTGTCAGCGATTTGAATCTCGTCGATGGATGGAATGAATTGCACCTGAAGATTGGAGATGCAAACGTGATGGGCGAACCCGACCTGAGTGCCATTAACTATTTTCGTTTGTATCAATTTGTGAGCGGCGCTGTAACCACAAGAATCGATTTTATTCGATTCTCGGGCCTGGCCTATGAAGCTCTGGCAGTTCCCTCAAATTTGATTGCAACAGCTGGTAACGCTTCGGTAAGTCTGGACTGGGATGACAACAGTGAGGGAACACTGGCGGGTTATAATGTCTATCGCGCTGTTTTCTCCGGCCTGTCCTATACCAAGCTAAACACCACTCCTCTTACTTCATCAGAATACACCGATGACAATCTCAATAATGGATCCACCTATTATTATGTTGTAACGGCCCAGGACAGTGCCGGACATGAAAGTGAGAGAAGTGTGGAGGTTTCTGCAAGTCCGTCCGACAACACTTCGGTGGCGCCAATTCAGGATGTGGGTGCTCAGGTATATCCCAACCCGGCAGACGATTTGCTTTATATTAATGTGGAACAGGGTGTTTCGGCCCGTATTTTTGACTTAAGGGGGGCGCTGGTAAAAACCCTTCCCATCACCAGTCAGAAAACTATAGTTCCGGTAAGCGATCTGGAAGCAGGGCAGTATATAGTCCATATTATAACTATTCAGGGAACAGGGGTATATAAACTTATTAAACGATAAATGAACAGAGCTTACCCGGTAATTTTGATCATATCCATATTATTGTTGTCTGGATGTGCTGGCGAGAAAGTGGATGAAAAGGACCGGCCAAATATCCTCTTCATTATGTCGGATGACCATACAGCCCAGGCCTGGGGTGTCTATGGCGGAATCCTGGAAGACTATGTGCACACCCCGCATATCAGGCGCCTGGCCGAGCAGGGCTGTGTTCTGGAGAATTGCCTGGTTTCAAATTCCATCTGCACACCCAGCAGGGCAACTATTCTCACTGGGCAGTACAGCCATGTAAACGGAGTGAAGAACCTGGGTGCAGGATTCACTCCCGAACACAATCATATAGCAAAAGTCCTGTCCGCCGGGGGGTACCAGACTTCGGTTATCGGGAAGTGGCATCTTCAGACTGAGCCCGCAGGATTTGATTATTACTGTGTTCTGCCCGGCCAGGGAAGGTACTGGGACCCTGTTTTGAAAACCAGAGAAAACTGGGGGCATTATCTGGAAGGAGGCAAGGAATATCCCGGTTTCAGTACAGATGTGATTGCTGATCTGAGTATAGACTGGATC
>CAYWGP010000070.1:0-2884 GCA_964458155.1 uncultured Bacteroides sp. | reverse complement strand
TCCCATGGGTTTTGAGCCAGGAAGTCCCAGGCACTTGATTGAAACAGACTGGATACACTCCTGCCCGCCAGAAGTTCAGGCAAGAATGAGAGATGTTCATGGTTTCACCCTGCCAACAGAAAGAGGATCAGTAAACGAGGCCTTTACAAAGGCACTATATGAGGGGGTATTTACACGGATAATGAAGACTCATCCGCTGGACTATTTCTGGCTATGGACCTATGAAACCTGGACCTATCTCGGTCACAGGCTCTCTAAACAACAAATTGAAGCCGTAGCTGATGATTATAGATATTGTCAGGATGTAATAACTAAGATGGATACTCCCTTTGAACTGGCCACCTTTGGATGGAGAGTGGGAACGTTGGGTACGAAACAACCAAAAGGAAAAGGTGCACTGGAGTTTCACGATGATTTACCTTTGGATGTTCCCTTTGGCACCCTCTGGGACAGGGCCGAGGGTTTGGATGAAGTCATTTCAGCGGGCCGGGAGGCCTGGTCTTCATGCTGGTATGAAGAAGATTGGGGTATGATCCAACCTCAATTTCGAGTAACTACCATATGGAATGAAGTTGGAGCAGGATTGGATGTCGGAGGCGTCCAGGCCCTTATTGCCAAGCATTGGCGCATTAACTCGGTAGCGCCTGCTTCCGCTGCTCATGCTCAGTTGGTCTGGGAAAACAGAGGCAAGGTTTCAGAAGAATTGCCAGAATCAAAAAGATTCCCTGAGGTAGATATTTTTGAGAGAGATACAGATGTCCAGGACCCGGAGTATGTAAAATGGATCACGGAATTTTATCAGGACTGGGCAAAGAGTAATTTTGGAGTGGAAAAATCCAATGAACTTGGAACTCTTCTGGCCTCAATAGACAGAGCAGGAGAACCTGCACGACCCATGGATGGAATACACAATGTCATACCCGCTATCTCAACATGGGAACCAGCCCCCAGCGTAATCAGGGCAAGCTATCCGGATGATGGTGAGCCAACTACTTTCTCTGGTCAGTTTGCCGAAGCTTTTGATATTTATCATCAATTTTGTTCATATAAGGAAGATATTGTTGGGACCGGGAACAGGGACCGGTATATGTACTGGTATCATTTCTTTAAATCTCAAATAGAGATGGGCAGATTCGCCTGTCACCGCGCCGCCGCAGAGAAAGATGGTATGACCGAAGCGGAGAAAGACAGCCTGGTGGCCTGCTGGGGCAGAATTATGAAACATGAAATTCAGCGGGTAAGAAATATTTCAGAACTGGGAATAATACTTCAGTTACAGCAGGCCACATGGGATAATATATGCAGGGATGGATATGGAATTACCAATATGGACACCCTTTACGAGGGTGAAACAGCGGTCAGGGCCATGCCAGAAATCACTCAGATCAATGAGGGTGAAAGCTTTGAACAAAATGTACTCTTTCTGGGTAATGGAAAGGTAACAGACCCTTCTATTTACTATCGGGAGATTGGGTCCTCTGGACCGTTCTCAACTGCTCCCCTTTCCCCCATTGGAAGCAATAAACAGGTCATGAAATCCAAACTGCACAATCCTGGTTACGATTTTGAGTATTTTATACAAGGGACCATGGACGGTGAAACAGTCACCTACCCTGTAACAGGTGGAGCCCATTCCGAAAACATCAATAAAACAGTCATTATCATTAAAAAAACCGCGACCTAATCCTTTACGCAGCGAACAGCAAATCCTGTCTGCCTGGGGTATTTGTTCCTGCCTACATCGTTGTCATTAAAATGTATGTTCCGAAACCAGGCATGACTGCTATTGTATTCAGTAGCGCTCCAGAAATCGGCATCTTCCCCCATGCTGACGAATGTTCCATCAGCATTCCGGTAACCCCCTGGAAAGGCTGAAAATCCTGTTTCGTTATTTGCTCCTGAATTGGGAGGATCCCAGAGTGTGGTTCCGGATGCTTTAAGCTTGCCACCGGCAACACGTGTTCCCAGATAATCTGTGAGTTGTGTCCATTCTGCATCGCTAGGTAAATGCCAGCCACTGGGACATACACCTTGAACACCGCTTGGGTTGGCATCACTGCTTGTCGCTTCATTCATAGCTGCTGGCCAGTTATACAGAACTCCGTAATTATCATATTTCGCGGTGGCTTTGGCATCATCCACATTGATTCCATCATATCCATACACATAAAAATAAGGTGTTGTTTTTGAGCCTGTCCCTGGACCAGCCACACCTGGTAAAAATCTCAGGTTTTCAGCCATCCATACCTGTTCGCCTATTTTTACAGTACGATAAGTATTGCCATCACGAGGGTCTGTGAGACCTGGAGTTGTCGAATCAAGTGCAATATTATTTCTGCACCCAATCAACACGAGAATTATTGGTATTGCAGTAATAATTGCTTTCATTTTATCGATATTCTAAATCAAAAGCTGATTGTCAGTTTTAACTAAAATACGAATCAAAGCAGCACTAAAAAACACTTGCAGACTATTTCGGAAGACTTTCCTTTTATTCCGGAAGATTTTTCAACAATCAGGCAGCTATCAGGTGTAATTTTATTTCAATTGATTAGCTTCTATAATAAATTAAATATGAGATACTCAAGGCTTGCAGTTCTTTTTTTGTGTGTGCTATTCATTAACTCCTTTGGAAAACCACCTTTAACAGCTTCGGATGTGAAGGCCGATTTTTACGTGGCCACCAATGGAAATGATTCCTGGTCTGGAAAGCTAGATAGTCCTAATAGTAGCAATTCAGATGGTCCTTTTGCCACTATAGAAAGGGCCAGGGATGAAATAAGAAAATTGACAGAAAGTGAAAGGAAGGCGGACATCTGCGTTCTCATCAGAGGGGGAAGGTACTTTCTGAAGGAGACAGTGGTTTTTGGTTTAGTAGACGCAG
>CAYWGP010000069.1:0-4679 GCA_964458155.1 uncultured Bacteroides sp. | reverse complement strand
TACAGTAAGACCCTGACCCTCAAATCCCATCAGTGCCTCGGCTACCTTTTCCCGGAGATCATCCAGTATCCTGTCTTTCTGATAAAGCATTTCCTCCATCTCCATCAGCCTGGCATTCCTGGCCTCCAGCTCTGCCTGCAGGCGGTTTACATCCTGTCTCTGACCGGCAACATCTGCCTCCAGTTCCTTAAGCAGCCTCTCTTTGTTGGCCAGGTCCTCCTGTGTGGTCTGCAATTCATTCAGCAGTCTGCGGGTCTCCCTTGCATTGCCTCGAAGAAGTGCATCATGGGTAGCCTGAAGATCAGCATATTTCCTCTCCAGCTCCAGTATCTCTTTTTCCAGCTCTTCAACCTGTGTATGAATCCTGATACTATCCTCTGTTAATTTCCTCTGCTGTTCTTCTACCTGGCCAATCTTCGCCTTCATCTCCCGGTTTTCGACCGTAAGCTGTTCATTCTCGGCCATCAGATCATCCCTTTCGCCCTGAAGGGAGTTGCTTTTTTCGCTTAACTGGGTGAATTCACCTGCAGGGACACAGGAGCCTAAAAGCCCCAGTGCTATAACTATATAAATAATCCTCTTCATCATATCTACATAACGGTTCAATTGGAGAAAATTACATAAAAATGAGGGCCAAAGTTTGCCATTTTATCCCCACGCTTGTTTAAGATATTAACATCCATAAATATTTGTAACTTTGCAGCAGTGAAAAAAGGTGATGTCAGAGACTGGGGGATCATATAATTTACTTGAAAGCATTGGGAATCCGGACGACATGAAGTCGTTGACCCCTGAGCAGTTACGTCAGCTCAGCTCAGAGCTTCGTCAATTTATCATAGAGGTTGTTTCGACCAATCCAGGACACTTTGGTGCTAGCCTTGGTGTGGTGGAGCTTACTGTAGCACTTCATCATGTTTTCAATGCACCCTACGACCAGATTATCTGGGATGTGGGACACCAGGCCTATGGCCACAAGATTCTTACGGGACGAAGGGATGTTTTCCATACCAACAGAAAGTATGGCGGGATCAGTGGATTTCCCAAGCCTTCTGAAAGTGAATATGATGCTTTTGGGGTGGGGCACTCTTCTACTTCTATTTCGGCAGCACTGGGTATGGCTGCTGGTAATGACTACCGGGATGAGTCGGACCGCCAGGTAGTTGCTATTATTGGTGATGGCGCTTTGAGCGGAGGTATGGCCTATGAAGCACTGAATAATGCTGGTCATGCCGGGAAAAACCTCCTGGTGATCCTCAATGATAACAATATTTCCATCGACCCGAGTGTCGGTGCCATGAAGGATTACCTGCTGGATATTACAGCCTCCAAATCCTACAACAAGGTTAAAAACGATGTGTGGAACCTGCTGGGTTACCTGAACAAGATAACCCCCCATGCCAGGAACTATGCTCAGAAGATCGAGAATGCCATCAAATCCATTCTTCTCAAACAGAGTAACCTTTTCGAGTCTTTAAACTTCCGTTATTTTGGTCCGGTCGACGGACACGACGTGCTTCACCTGACCGAGATCCTGAAGGATATGAAAGATATCCCTGGCCCCAAGTTGCTTCATGTGATTACCCAGAAAGGCAAGGGCTTTGCCATGGCCGAGGAGCACCAGACGGAATTTCATGCTCCAGGCAAGTTCAATATACAGACCGGGGAGATTATTCAGAAAATACAGGAAGGGCCCCAGCCTCCTCTTTACCAGGATGTATTTGGCGAAACCATCCTGGAACTGGCAAAAAACAACAAGAAAATTATCGGGATCACTCCGGCCATGCCCACCGGCTCATCGCTTAAGATCATGATGGATGAGATGCCCGACCGTACATATGATGTGGGTATAGCCGAGCAGCATGCGGTCACTTTTTCGGCCGGGCTGGCCGCTTCGGGCATGATCCCTTTCTGCAATATCTACTCCTCCTTTATGCAACGTGCCTACGATCAGGTGATTCACGATGTGGCCATCCAGAACTTACCGGTGGTCTTTTTCCTGGATCGGGCCGGACTGGTAGGATCTGATGGTGCCACACATCATGGCGCTTACGACCTGGCATTTTTCAGGTGTATTCCGGGGATGACCATTGCCTCGCCCCTCAACGAAGTTGAGATGAGGAATATGATGTATACGGCCCAGCTCAGACCCACTGGTCCCATGGTGATCCGCTATCCAAGGGGCCGTGGGGAGATTGTGGATTGGAGGCAACCTTTTGAAGAAATCGGGATAGGAAGGGGACAACAGCTGAAAGATGGAACGGATATGGCCATTCTCTCATTGGGGCCCATCGGAAAAGAGGCCACCAGGGCCATCGAGGCCCTTGAAAAGCAACATATCAGTGTGGCTCATTTCGATATGCGTTTCCTCAAGCCCCTGGATAATAAGTTATTGAAAGCCATCTTCTCCAGGTTTAATAAGATCATTACCCTGGAGGATGCCTCCATTGTGGGCGGACTGGGTAGTGCCGTGATTGAATACATGAACGACAACAGTTACAAAGCCAAGGTTCTCCGCCTTGGAATCCCCGACAGGTTCGTGGAACAAGGAACACAGGAAGAGCTCTATGCAGAGTGCGGATTTGATGCAACAGGCATTGAAGCTGCTGCGCGTAACCTGGTGCGCTCGAAAATCCTCACAAGGGCCATGTAAGCCCATCACCAAATCACAGGATATTTTCTTCGTCGCTGAACCCAGCGCTTCGCACTGGCAAAGGCTCCTCATTAAAATCCTTTCGACTGAAGACGAGATTTTGGCGGGAAAAAAGAAAGCCTGAATGTTGGTTCAGGCTTCCAAAATAATCATTGAATTATTAGCGGGCTACTCGCAGTCGATATCCGCCAGGCCATTGGCATAGGAGTCCCAGCAGTGCCATAAATCATCCTCGAAATAGGCAGGTGACTTAACACGTCCCTCGATGGTGCTGGTGTTCCACTCAATATTGGTCATGCCCTGGGACATTGAAACGGTATAGGATGCATCATATACCTCCCCCGGAGTATACTCCAACATAATGTAACTTCCGGTCTCTTCCTGGTCAGCTTCGACATAGGTGTAGGTCAGATCAGCTGCTTCGGTCTCAAAGTCCATGTTCCAGGCTACTTCCAGTACCGCATTGCTTCCTTCCTTATAGAAGGTCCAGTCGGCCGAAGTATGGTCGTAACGAACCACGCCATCAAAAAACTTTATCCCCTGATCGGGTAAGGAAGAAAGGGCTATGATCATTTCCATGGTAAACTCCTCGTTACTGATTCTTTGCCCGGTAAGTGTGGCTGTGTAATTCATGCTGTTCAGCGGAAATTCAAAGGACCACTCCCAGGTGTTGTCGCCCAGGTAATCGGGTGTCTGCGACAGGGCATGGGTGTAAGCTGCAACAGGTATTGCAGATACCAGGACTGCCGAAGCATTCCAGAAGCTAACTGTGGTATAGGATAAAACGAAATTCACGTAGCTGGCTTCACTACTCTTCATGCCAGCCGGCTGGGTGGCAAAGTCGGAAAAATCCATCATCATGGATTCCACAGGAGGCAGGTCGGGTCGATTCTCAACGGGCTCCTTGTCACAGGATGCAGTTATAAATAAAATTGTTGCGGCCAGGGTAACCATTGCTGTCATTCTCACTTGCTTTCTCATCTCTCTTGAATTTTTGGGTTTTCACATTGTAGTATACGTCTCAACGGACCTTGCGTTTCAATTATTGTACCATACTCATATTGGGACTACCAGGAATTACATGCTTGCTGTTTGATAATTTACCCGGATTCCCGAGAGTTGGTGAAGAAAACAGGGATGTCCCTTTCAGCAAAATAAGGAGGTAACAAAGCTGTTACTTATTATATTCTTGTTACTTTTTGCATTATCACTCGTTCGTAAGAAATATTTTGTATTGATCTGTATATCAATATTATACAGTGTTCGTATATGCTTATCCTCAGAATTTATTTAGTAACTGATTTGTATATTAGTAACAAGCTTGTGACCTGGAGAAACTCCAAAAAAGGGATATGGGAAAAAGACCCATGAAATTGAAGAATTGTTATATCATATTTACCAGGGATGTTGGCTTCGTCGATGAACCGTATGCTTCACATCCGCTAAGCTTCTTCAACCAACATTCCAGTGAACCTATATGTCAAACTTGATTCCCTGTGCAAGGGGCAGATCGGTTCCGTAATTGATGGTGTTGGTTTGCCTGCGCATATAAGCTTTCCACGCATCGGATCCGGATTCGCGTCCGCCGCCGGTCTCTTTTTCTCCACCAAATGCACCACCGATCTCTGCTCCCGAGGTGCCGATATTCACATTGGCAATCCCGCAGTCGGATCCCATGCCTGATAGAAACTTTTCAGCTTCCCTCAGGTTCAGTGTAAAGATGGCCGAGGAGAGTCCCTGTGGCACATCGTTGTTCAATGCAATGGCCTCGTCAATGGTGCTGTATTTGATGAGATACAAGAGGGGGGCAAAGGTTTCATCCTGAACAATCTGATAGCTGTTCTCCACTTCGGCAAGAGCAGGCACCACATAGGTCCCAGACTGATAGTCATCACCTTTCAGGGCCTCACCGCCAAAAAGAATGGTGCCTCCCTCCTGCTTTACTTTAGAGATGGCATCCGTAAAGAGATCCACGGCCAGGGTATCCACAAGCGGTCCCACCAGCACTTTTTCGTCCAGGGGATTCCCG
>CAYWGP010000068.1:0-5743 GCA_964458155.1 uncultured Bacteroides sp. | reverse complement strand
AGACTATTTATTGCTACCCGCTCTTTTAATACAACAGAAAGTCGCATAACGGTTGTATTCTCTTTGTTGCGAATAGCTGGAAAAATTTTCGCTGCATTATCAAGAGGAATCCAGAAAGATTCTTTTTTATTCATTGTTGGTTTATGGCTTATTAGCTAAGCATATAATTTATCGAGCTTATCTAGGAAAAGGCATTCTATATTTCTAACTGTAATTTGTTAAGGATTAGAAATTCTGTTGTTTTGTTGAGACGTTTTAAAGGTACTTTGAAAGTATTTATAATCATAATTTCAAGCACATGGAAGTTTGCTGCAACTTTTCCGCTTGCGTGTATGTTTTCAAAATGTCCTTGAAAAGAAATCAGAGACTTCATTCAAAAAAAATTATCAACCTATCAAGTTAAATAGATCTCTAAGTACTTTGTGGCCTACTGTCACCCAGGCATATGAGCTGCTGTATTCAGGGAAATAGGCCTCATCGCTGATTATATCAGGTCTGCCTCCAGTTGAGTATCTCATAATCAATCGCCTAGAGGAATTTGTACGATAATGTTCATCAGTTTCGGGGATTTCAATATGTTGGATTTGGTCAGGCAGCAAAACAATGTTCTGTGTAAGCTCATGGCAGTGAGGTGTTTATTTCTTATTAATATTACGAATTAATAAGGTGCTGACAATATGTGCTTTAGCTCCTTTTATTCCTCCTGACTAATGTCCGGGTAATCGATAGTCATTAAAAAAATGATAATTTGTATAAAAAAATCAAAGTGAGGTATAAATCGAATCTCCTCTATTTTTTTTTAGCTCTTTTAGCATTCATCCTTGTTGCCTGTCAGCATCCTGGCAGTACTGATCAAAGGATAAGGGTGCTCATCTTAAGTGGCCGGCATAATCATGAATGGGATCAAACAACACCGGTTTTGATGAAGATCTTTAGCGAGGATAAACGGTTTTCGGTAGATCTCACAAACAGTCCCGATACATTTAATTTCGACTACCTGCAAGCCTATGATGTCATCCTCAGTAACTGGAATTCCTGGCCTGAGACTGATGTGAGATGGCCTGGGCCTATGGAAGAAGGATTGATCAAGTATGTGGATGAAGGCGGAGGTCTGGTATTTTTTCATGCATCCACATCTGCATTTTATCAATGGCCAGAATTTCAGGAGATCTCAACAGCATCCTGGGTAGAACAGACAAACCATGGTGACAAAGGTCCGGTACGTATTTCCATTGACAATCAGACTCACCCAATTACAAAAGGGCTATCAGATTTCTATATATTCGATGAGTTATGGATCGATGCAAAGCAAAATGAATCATTTCAGGTGCTGGGCAGTGCAACAAAAAAGGAAGCTGCAGGAGAGGAAGGTGAAAAACAAGCGGCAATTTTCGTATCCAGCCATGGCAAAGGCAGAATATTCCATACCATACTTGGACATGATGCAAGGGCTTTACGCAATTCTGGATTCAGAACCCTCATTACCAGAGCTACGGAATGGGCAGCCACAGGAGCTGTCAATGCAAGCATTCCCCAGGAACTTTTACTTTCTGATTCAGATAATGGAATCACCTATGCCTGGATTACAAGTGATACCACCTTTGGATTAAGCAGGAATAAAGAGATCGTCTGGCAGTTTAACTTCAATACAAGACACGGTAAGCCATTTTTTCATCCCATTTATTTATACCGGAACAGGATAACATGCCTGAGTCCAGACGACCACCTGTGGCATCTGGGACAATGGTTTTCGTGGAAATACATAAATGGCGTGAATTATTGGGAATATATTGGGGAAAGCTTCAGATCAGAAGGTATTACAGATATTACGAAAATAGATTTCAAAAAGCATCCGGATTTCTCTGCGGATATCTCCCTTGAAATTGATTATCATCCCCATAATGAAGGAATAGTTCTTACCGAAAAAAGAACCATTCATGTTTCACCTCCTGCAGATGACAGGATCATCATGGATTATTCCCTGATATTGGAATCTGCCGGTGAAAGTGTAGTTCTGGATCGCACTCCCATTTCAGGTGAACCGGAAGGACAGTCATGGGGAGGATATGCGGGCCTCTCCCTCAGGTTTAATCAGGATTTTATGGAATCAAGCTGGATATCGATGCAAGGTGACAATATAAGAGTAAACGGCACAAATGCTGACTGGCTCTATATGGGATTTAGTGGACTGCATGGAACCCGTGTTGGGTCAGCCGTTTTTATATCTGAGATCACCAGAAGGGAAGGAGAAGCCTGGTACCTTATCGATCAAGCCCAGCAACCCTTTTACTACTTCAGTCCTGCCTATCTCTATTTGAAACCACTGACCCTTCATAAGGGAAACGAACTTCAACTCAATTACAGGATATTGCACCTCGCTGGAGAAGCAAGCAGGGAGATGCTCAAATCTGAAAATGAGCAATATTTAAAGCAACAGAGCAAGCAATAAAACAACAAAACAATGAAAGTCACAAATTCTAAAAATCCGAGCCGAAGAGACTTTATCAAAAAATCATCCCTTGGAATCGGGGGGATATTACTTGCACCCACCATACTTCCCTCCTCAGTGAAATGGAGAGGGGCCAATGACAGGTTGCATATTGGTCATATCGGACTTGGTCAAAGAGGTACAAATGAGTTAAAAAGTTATTTTCTGCAGCTGGAGGGATCCAGGTCTGTTGCGGCCTGTGATGTTCACCGTCAACGAAGGGAGGAGGGTGCAAAGATTGTCCAATCCTATTACCGGGAAAATGGAATGAAGGCTCCCGATTGCACACCCTACCTGGATTTTGAAGAACTGTTGGTGCGGGACGATATTGATGCAGTGCACATCACAACACCTGACCACTGGCATGTTTTGGGAGCCATCAAGGCGGCAAGAGCCGGGAAACACATCATGCTGGCAAAACCTCTTGGATTAAGCTACCCCAACTACCTGATCCTGCAGAAGGAGTTGGAAAAGAATGATGTGCGTTTTCACTATGCCACCCAGCAGCGTAGTATGAGACATATGCAATTGGGTGTGGACCTGATCAGGGATGGTAAAATAGGAGAGATTGAGCGCGTGGATGTGTGGGCTCCCGGAAAGAATCCTGTGAATTCTCCCGTCTGCAAGGAGGTTCCGGTCCCGGAAGATTTCGATTTTGACCGGTGGACCGGACCTGCACCATTGAACACTTACTGTCCGGATCGGGTAACAAATAACAGCTCCTGGTTTCAGTATGATTATAGCATTGGCTTTCTGGCTGGATGGGGTGCTCATCCACTGGATATCCTTGTTTGGGCAATAAAGGAGAAAGTTGACGGTACATATTCAGCAAATGGGGAAGGAAGGTTCTGGTCGGAAGGAGGGATGTATGATAATATCTACTCCTGGGATGTAAGCTACAGCTATCTGAGTGGAGTGGATGTCCATTTCTTAAGTACAGACAGGGCGGAAAAAGAGATGTTAAATCACCGAAGCGTGAAAGAAGGTAATGGCACTACCTTTTATGGATCCAAAGGCTGGATATCCTTAAGCCGGAGTTCTGCCGAATCAAATATTCCTGAATTGAATAAAAAGCTGAATGCTTTTCCGAAAAATGCGAATGGCAACATTCTCAGCGAAGAGAATACCATGGGCCAGATGTTTCTGGATGTGGCCCGCGGCGAAATAGATGAAACCTGTCCGCTGGACGAAGCTATTATTTCCGATACTATCAGTCATATGGGAGATATTGCCATCCGGTCAAAACGGGAAGTTACATGGGACCCGGTAAAGGGTGAGGTAGTCGATGATGAAGCTGCAAACAAACTGTACATCCGCAAAATGAGGGCACCTTACAGTCCTTAAGGAGAAGGAGGTTGAATAAGAGCTATGCTTGTCAGTAAGAGGATCAGGCTCTGAACCATATTAGGCTGGCCCGGGAATTGTGTCCCTCATCCTCGGGTTCTTTGTAATAATTGTGATTCATTCAGTTCCTCTCACACTCTTTTTTTTCCTAACAGATTCTCGGCAGTTGTTCGCCACTGATCATGTCTACAATCCGGGTGCTGCCTATGGTGGTCTGCAAGCTTACAATACCTGGACGCTCGGAACTCACCTGGCCGATGACAGCAGAATCCTTGCCCTCGGGATGAGATCTCATAATGTCCAGAATCCCTTCTGCATCCTCCTGTGGAGCAATGAAAAGTATCTTGCCTTCATTGGCAATATAGAGTGGATCGAAGCCCATGATCTCGCAGGCTCCCCGAACAGCTTCGCTGACCCGGATCCTGTCTTCATAAAGGTGTATTCCCGTGTGCGACACCTCACAAATCTCGTTTAATGCACTGGCCAGTCCTCCCCTGGTGGGATCCCGTAATACATGGACAGATTTGTATTTCACGAGTACATCGCTTACCATAGTGCTCAGGGAGCATGTATCACTTCTGACATCGGTCTCGAAGCTTAGCCCCTCTCTTTTGGAGATAATGGCGATGCCATGATCGCCAATGCTTCCATTGATGATAACAACATCTCCTGGCCGGCATTGCTCAGGACCTATGTTTGTACCCTCAATTACCTCACCAATGCCCGAAGTATTAATAAAAATCCTGTCTCCTTTGCCCTTTCCCACCACCTTGGTATCTCCTGTAACAATGCTTACACCCGCAATATCCGCGGCTTTTCTAATGGATTTTACAATTTCCCATAGATCTTCTATGAGTAGTCCTTCTTCCAGAATAAAGGCCAGGGAGATGAACCGGGGGACGGCACCGCAGCAGGCAAGATCGTTCACAGTTCCATTGATGGCCAGATCGCCTATGTTCCCGCCCGGAAAGAAGATGGGATCCACCACAAAGGAATCGGTGGTAAATGCCAGTGTATGGCCGGGGGATGGCAGTAAGGCCCCGTCGTGTCCCCTGTTAAGGTACTCGTTCCCCAGCTCGGCATAGAACATCTTTTCGATCAGCTGATGGGTGAGTATTCCACCTCCGCCATGACCAAGCAAAATATGTTTATAATCCGATTTTGGGATCGGACAGCCAGACTCGAAATCAGGACCAGAATCCATTGGCAGGCAACTTGTATCTGAGTTAGTTTATTCTACTATATTTATAATAGGCGGCACATGCGCCTTCGGAGCTGACCATGGGGGCTCCCAGAGGTTTCTCAGGGGTGCAGAGGGTGGCAAATGCACTGCATTCATGGGGTTTCCTGATCCCGGTCAGTATCTCCCCGGCGATGCAGTATTCGGACTCAGAGGCATGAATGCCTTCAATACCCGGTATGATCCCGGCATCAAACCTTCGATACTTTTCCCGTAAATGGAAGCCGCTCCGGGGTATATTCCCAATGCCCCTCCAGGTTCGGTCGCCGGATTCAAAAACCTGGTTCAGCAATTCCCGGGCCTTAATGTTGCCTTCCTTTTTCACCGCCCTGGGATAGGCATTCTCCACGCCAGCAATACCTTTCTCAAGCATCTGAACCGTTTTCTGGATTCCCAGCAGAATATCCACCGGTTCAAAACCGGCCACCGCAATGGGTATCTGATTTTCTTCTGCAATGGGGATATATTCTTCATAGCCCATGACTGTACACACATGACCTGCAGCCAGAAATCCGTCAATGCGAATGTTCGGATTTGATAAAAGCGCTCTCATGGCCGGGGGGACCAGTACATGGGCTGTCAGCACAGAAAAATTTTCAATTTCTTTGGACTCTGCCTGGCTTAGTGCCAGGGCTACAGCTGGTGCTGTGGTTTCAAATCCCACCGCAAAG
>CAYWGP010000067.1:0-4600 GCA_964458155.1 uncultured Bacteroides sp. | reverse complement strand
ATCCAGTCTGTTTCAATCAAGTGCCTGGGACTTCCTGGCTCAAAACCCATGGGAGCTTCGGTCCCAAGGGCTGTTTTAACCCCCAGTTGGCGGGCATGAGTGAAGGCATCACGAAACATAAGACCCACATTGTTAAAGTTTGTGGCCTTTTCTGAAGGAGTTTCGGGCTCTTTTGATCCTATTGCTTTGGAAGCAACAAAGTCGTTAAGGAATAATTTGTCAGCCCCATTGGTAAACTCCTTTGTTTTAACGGGAGTATACCCCCAAATCCCTTCGTCAGGATTACCTGAATAGAAGTCACCCTTGCGAAATGAACTTGCCCAGTATGTTTTGTAAGCAGCCTCTTCCTTAACTGTGCCATCCTTATTTAAATCATCCTTATGACCTATCCAGATGGAAGGTTCCGGACCTTCCTGAGAGCCAGGAAAACCTTTCTGGTTGTAGTAATGGAGTCCAAAGAAATTAAAACCCATCTTAGCCTGTTGAGTAATAAAGGATTTGTAATCTTCCGTATTCCACAGATCTGGTCCGGTGGGAAAATCATGAAAGGGCAGATTACCCCGTAATTCAAACCAGGGTTGTGATTTTTCATCATACCCGCTCAGGGGAATTGGATAGCTTAACTTTTCATCAGGAATAACATCACCAGCAAGGTTAAAATGACAACCCAGCATTTCTGCAAATCTATAGGATGCGTACAGGGTGCTTATTGTATCGGCTCCTGATATGACCAGAATATCTCTTCCATCCTCTTTATCTATTGATTTAATAAGATAGCCATTCCTGTTGTCACTGTCCGGAGCATCCACTTCACCATATTCCTGCTTTAGCTCTGTTATTATGTTCCGACTATCTTCTGAAACTATAATTACATCACCTCCCGGTAGATTGACATATTCATCTGCTGTGGCGATCCCCGGAGCAGTGCCTGTGCGTAAGAAAATGTATCTTCTTAGCTCTTTTGCAGCCTGCACTTCAGACTTTGAAGCATTTTCAGGATAAACTACCGTCTGGCCATTTAATCCCGAGGCTGAATAAATCAGTACACATGTAATTATTGATGTAAATAAGCTGTAATATCCTCTTTGAAATTTACCTGTTATCATAGTCCTCGATAATTAGCTAGTTACCTTCCTATTGATCTTATTAATTCCATTCAGGGATTGTATCTCTTTGATCAATGGGAAGTTTCGTTTTTTCTTCGTATTCGCCCACATAATAGGGGTAATAATCCCAAGGTGATTCATTGCTCATTCTGGGATCACCTGTTTTTGTGAGATATTCAAATAGCTCTGCTTTCAATTCGCCCTTTATCGCTGCGTATGAAGGATCCATTGCCATGTTATTAATCTGATAATGATCTGTCGAAATATCATATAATTCCTCAAAGGGTCGTTTCCCGAAACCCAGCGCGAACATCTCTGAAATACCCGGTTGATCTTTATTGGTGATCATATACTCCTTGGTAATTCCACCGTCAATATCCCCATAGGCTTGACCTGTATGTCCGACAAAAGTAGGATGTCCAGCAGGATATCTATCAGGCTCAAAATTCACGATATAGGTCCAGTTGCCTTTCCTTATTGCCCTGGAAGGGTAGGGTAATCCGCCCGGGCGACAATACGTATGACGCTCGATAGCTGTTATAACCATATCACGTTCGGGATCGATCGTGCCCTCTTCTGAAGACTCGAGTATATCCATAAAGCTTTTGCCTGTGACTTTCGCTGGTATGTCAACACCGGCAGCTTCAAGAAGTGTTGGTGCAAAATCTATCGAGTTTATAAAGTCGTCGACTATCCTTCCACCTTTAATCCTGTTACCCCACATAATGGCAAGAGGCATGTGGGTACCATATTCGAATAGTGTTGCTTTAGCCCTCGGAAAAGGCATCCCGTTGTCGGAGGTAACGATAATGATGGTATTATCCAGTTCGCCTCTTTTCTCAAGAAGATTGATCATTTTCAAGAGATGACTATCAAACCATTCTATTTCGTATAAGTAATCTGCAATATCGGTTCTTATTTCATCTACATCCGCTAAAAAGGCGGGAACTTTAACACTATCTGGATTTACATCATTTAGGGCACCAATATTACGATCAAAAGGCCGGTGAGGTTCATAGGCCCCGTACCAAAACATAAAGGGTTTCCCGGTCTTACGATTTTGCTTCAGAAAATCCTTGAAATTCCTTGCATAATCATAAGGACCGACCTCTTCTGAAGATTTCATCTGGTATTTCATATGTTCCCGGCCCATTATCTCTTCTTCGCCCCAGTATGTATCGCCGTCCATTTTTCCCGGACCGTATACTTTTGCTGTGTAGCCAACATTGTAACCATTTTGCTGCAGCAGATTTGAGAACAGGACAAACTCTTTTCGTATTCCCCCGAATAACAGACCTCCTTCTTTTAAATCATAGATGTGACGACCAGTGAGTATGCTGGCTCTTGAAGGTGCACATGAAGGAGCGGAACAATATGCATTTTTGAACAAGATCCCTTCCCTTGCGACTCTCTCGAAGCCCGGAGTATTAATATCTGGTGTTCCGGTTATGGATGTATGTACCCAGCTTTGGTCGTCAGAGATACAAAAAAGGATATTGGGAAGTTCTCTAGTTGTTTTATTGCAAGAACTTAGCCAAATCATTATCATTCCAAGCAAAATGATAACAGTTATTCCCGAGCGTTTCAATCTCTTCATTTTCTATCAGGTTAAGGCAACGCTAGTGTTTAATGATTTTCCTAAAGGCTACCGCCGAAGCTGTTTTCACTTCCATAATATATATTCCTCCTGTATAATTATTCATCCCTATACTACCTGAGGGATTCTTATCAAGAAATAACAATTCGCCCATGGTGCTGTAGATCCGGATCTCTTCAAGCTTGTCAGCACTCTCAACACGGAGTTGATCCTTTACCGGATTGGGATAAACCAGAATGGAGTTTTCTGAATTGGCATTTGTCACAGATGTAGGATCCGCAATGAAGATTGCAGTCACCGATTTGTTGTCATCCATGGTAATGGTAGCTGTCTTATCCTTACCAGCTATATCACCACTCCAACCATCAAATATATATCCTTGATTAGCAATCGCTTTTATTGACACTGTTGATCCTTCGGAGTACACTCCTCCTGGAGGGTTAAGCTCTATGGTACCCTGCACTGGATCAACATTGGCAGTAAGAGTATAAGCCGGTGGAGCCACATACGGGGTTAACTCCTTCGGAGTGTAGCTTAGTTTTTCTGTAGTGATAACTGTCTTATTGATATTTTCAACGCCATTCCCACCGCTTACGGGATAAGTGACTGTTTCACCACCTATACTACCTTGAATGTAGTATTCAAAGTCATAACCCGGATCATCCAATTCGGCCTTCATAACTGTTGTGCTGCTGCCAATGGGTGACAGTGCCACAGTTGAAAACCCGCCGGTATTTCCAATTTCCCGATAATGCATGGTTGGGTCTGTAATGGTTCCATTACCGATGAAGATTACTTTCTGGCTGAAAGTTTCATTCTCATAGATCTGGGTAATTTCGGGCATGGCTCTTACCGCTTCTTCACCCTCATAATCGGTATCAAGATCCGTAATACCATATTCATCCTTGAATAATCTACTCCATGTAGACTGCTGCAATTGAGCAATAATACCCAATTCCGATTCATTTCTAACACGTTGTATTTCGTGAGACATCACCCTTGCCCACGTATCCAAAATGCTGTCTTTTCTGGCAGCTGTGCGGGTATCTTCATCTCGATAATAATACTCATGACAAACTAATTTGCTTAGCTCTATCTGTGTCTGGAAGAAATGATACCAGTACATGTATCGATCCCTGTTTCCCGTTCCAACAATATCATCTTTGTAGGAACAAAATTCCGTATATACATGCAGGGCATCAGCAAATGTGGGATCGGTATAATCCACAATGTCTCCCTCATCCAACCAGAATTCAGTAATGGAACTTGGAAGCCATTGCGCAATCTTTGGAATTCCTCCTTTTACGCCATTGCGTATTTGGTGAGACTCTCCATACCTGTCAGCCACAGCTAAAAGAGAACCTAACTCATTTGATCTTTCAGGTCCAAAATTGGCTTTGGCCCAATCCTGATAGAATTTGGTAATCCAATTTACGAAACTGGGATTCTGGTTATTAATATTAATGTCCCACTTATCATAGAAGATGTATTTATCCACTCCCTCTGAAATGGTGAGTAATGGATCCGCCACAGGAGCCCTGTTATCCCAGGACAATTGGGCGTGTGCCAGGGACATGGGTGCAACTGAATTAATCCGCCAGTGTTTGGCAAGCAATGCTTGTGTTCCTCCTGCATTCAACCCGGCGCGTACTTCCAGCCATGCATCTGCTGCTCTTAATTGTGGCTGCACCAAACCCCAGTCTTCTTCGTACCAGACTGTAGACCATCCCGGATTTCCTGCAGCTATAACCTGATTTATGCCCTCTGCCTGATCCCAAAGCGTTCCAAAAGGAACTCCGGGAGATACATCATCGATGTATTCCAGGGGGGTCCTGTAGCCTGCACTACCCACTTTCCAGCCAAAGCCGGCCAATTTGAAAGGAGTGTTCATTGCCTC
>CAYWGP010000066.1:0-16327 GCA_964458155.1 uncultured Bacteroides sp. | reverse complement strand
GTCTTCTCCAGGATCTTATCCAGTGACACGATATTCTGGTTTGACAGCTGATAAGGCTTGATTACCTCCATGGAAACAGTCAGATCTGACAGCTTCTGTTCATACTTCCCGGCACTGACTACCACTTCATCAAGCATTTCGCTGCCTGGACTCATCCCGATCTCCAACTGAAGGGTCTGGCCGTCACTAAGGGTGATCTCCATTTTTTGATCTGAATATCCAACATAGGAAAACTCCAGGATGTGATCGCCCGCCTCCAGTGTAAGTAAGAATGCTCCATGAAGGTCGGTGGCTGTGCCCGAGCTCCTGTCCGCACTGACATGAACAGCCAGCAAAGGCTCCTTTGAACCAGCATCGTAAACCCTGCCGGAAATAGTCCCCTGTGCTATAACATTCGAAAAATGCCCGGCTTGTAACACCCAAAGTATCAGCAAACAGCAAATTCGTATGTAAGGTAGATGCAAGATTCGGTCAAATTCTTATATTTATCCGACTAAAATACCCATTTAAACCCAAACTTCGACTATTATGCTGCTGCATCAACAATTCGTCAGGATGGCGAAAAAGAACAGTAAAAAATTAGCCATTAAAGACAAAACCACTAAAAGTGATGTCCCATACGGCAGGGCTCTTATCGGCGCCCTGATACTTGCAAAGAAATTTGAAAAATACGATAAGGGATATATCGGCATCATGATCCCCACATCGGCCGGTTGCGCACTTGCCACAGTAGGAGCCCTGATGAGCGGCCGGGTCCCGGTGATGATTAACTACTCCACCGGAGCGGAGCATAATGTCAAATATGCACAGGAAAAATGTGATTTAAAAACAGTCATTGCCTCCAGGGCCCTGCTTGATAAAATTGGATGTCCGGTTATGGATGGCATGGTTATGATTGAAGATATCATGAAGGGAGTCAGCACGGGGGACAAGCTGAAAGCAGCGTTGAAAACCAAGCTTCCCACCGGCATGATCCTCAACGGCATTCACAAGGGAGACGAAAATGACAATGCGGCCATCCTGTTTACAAGTGGCAGTGAAAAGGATCCTAAGGTGGTACAGCTCACACACAAAAACATCGCTTCCAACATCCGCGATTTTTGCGATTATGTGGATATAAGAGAAGACGATATTCTGCTGGCTAACCTTGTTTTCTTCCATATTTTCGGTCTGACTGTAAACCTGTGGGTAACATTTGTGAAAGGGCTGACCATGGTTGCCTATTCCAATCCCACCGAATTCCAGACCATCAGCAATATTGCCCGTGACGAAAGACCAACCATTATGGTCGGCACTCCCAGTTTCTTCTGGGGATACCTTCAGAAGTCGGAAGAGGGTGATTTTAAAAGCGTCCGTCTGATGGTGGCCGGAGCCGATAAATGTCCGGATGCCCTGCGAGATGGGTATCAAAAGAAACACGGCGTCACCCTGCTGGAAGGTTATGGTGCCACCGAAACATCCCCGGTAGTATCAGTGAACTCTCTGGAGTTCAACCGTCCGGGTAGTATCGGAAAGGTAATTCCAAATGTGCAGGTCAGGATTGAAAATCTGCAGACTGGTGAAGATTGCCTCAGCGGTGAAATAGGCAAGATCCTTGTGAAAGGGGACCTGGTGATGAAAGGATATCTGGGTCAGCCGGAACTTACTGCTGAAAGCATCGTGGACGGATGGTACAACACCGGCGACATGGGTTACCTGGATGAGGATGGATACTTATGGCACTCGGGCCGTTTCAAGCGCTTTGTTAAGATAGGTGGTGAAATGGTTTCTCTGGTAAGGGTGGAAAATGTGATGGAACAGCATCTTCCCGAAGGAGTTAAATGCTGTGTGGTTGAAATTCCGGATGAAATAAAAGGCGCCACTATTGTGGCTGCAGTAACCGAGGAAATCAATAAAATTGCCATCTTGCGTAAAATGGGTCAGGAACTTCCCAATATAGCACTCCCCCGTCAGTTCTTTGTTCTGGGAGAGCTTCCAATGATGGGTACGGGAAAAATTGATTTTCGCTCTGTAACTGAACTGGTAAACGATATGGTAAGCAACCCGGATGCAAATTGATCACGAAATAGCAATGGGCTCGTAAATTTCACGGGCCTTTTCATTTGTATTTAACAGGATCAACTTGATTAGCCAGGGAGCGAATCTCACTCCAAAATAGAGGACCTTTCCCATAGTTGACATTACTATTTTTGCTTTCCGTTTACGAATGAGCCTGATAATGGACTTTGCGGCCTCATCCATGGGTTGCTGGCGAAATGTTTCTCTTGGACCGGTAGCTTGCAATTCTCCTCCTGGACCCATTACCCTTTTTTCCGGTCCATTTTTTAAAAATCCCACATAAGCGATCCCCACATGTACATCCGATGCGGAAAGTTCCACACGAAGGGCCTGAGCAATGGCAGTCAGCGCCATTTTGGTCCCGCAGTATAAGGATGAATAAGGGAGTCCATGCAAGCCTGCTAGGCTTGAAATAAAAACAATGCTCCCACCGAATTTCCGGATTTGGGGTAATGCATAACTTGTAATATTAATTGTCCCCAGGGTATTGACCTCAAAAACCTTCCGGAATGTCTCCGGAGTTGTATCTTCAAAAGATCCCCCGCTTGCAACCCCTGCATTGCTGATCAGGATATCCAGCCTGCCAAAGGCCTCAATGCTCTTATCGATGATCTTACGGCACTCTTCTGGAGAACTGACATCCCCTTTTATGAATGCAGCTTCAAATCCAAGTGCCTGAATTTCCCGGGCAACCCTCTCCAGTTTATCGGAGTCCCGACCGTTCAGGATGACTTTTGCGCCCTCCAAACCCAGCTGAAATACCAATTCTCTGCCCAGGCCTGCTGTTGAACCAGTGACCAGAACTACTTTATCCTTGATCTGATACATAGCCCTAAAATTAAAAAAAAGAATTGTAAATTAGAATCCATCAAAACAGGAATTCATGAGGTTCAGAATTAAGATCCTGACCGCGATTATGGTTACCGGCTACGGAATAACTCCCTGCCCGGGACAAGAGGAATACAAAATCACCGGGTGGGTTGATCGGCTTTCCCCGGACATCGACCTGATCATTTCTCCGGGTACAAAGCCCGAAATACTGGCCGAAGGATTCGAATGGTCGGAGGGCCCTCTATGGCTCCCGCAGCAGAAAAAGGTGATCTTCTCCGATATTCCCAACAACTCCATTTTTGAATGGTCGGAACAGGAGGGTTTGAAACTCTATTTGAAGCCTTCGGGGTACACCGACACCATCGCCCGGGGAGGAGAGACCGGATCGAACGGCCTTCTGCTGGACGCTAAGGGACAGCTGGTTCTATGTCAGCACGGCGACCGGAGGATGGCCAGGATGAATGCTCCTCTGGATTCGCCAGCCCCGGATTTTGAAACCATTGCCGGCTCATGGGAGGGAAAACGATTTAACTCACCAAACGATGCATTATTCAGCAGCAACGGGAACCTTTATATAACTGATCCTGCATATGGCATGGAACTCAGGTATGAAGATCCCCGCAGGGATATGGATTTTACCGGTGTATTCCTGATCAGCCCCGGAGGTGAAGTGAGCCTCCAAAGCGATCAGCTCACCGCACCAAATGGAATAGGACTCTCACCGGATGAAAGCAGCATATATGTAGCCAATTCGGGTGGCAGCTCAGGATTTATCTGGATGACGTATGATCTGTCGGAAGACGGATCACTTCAGAATGAGAGACTCTTCTATGATGCCCGTCCGGCCTCGGACAGTCTCAGGGGTGCTCCCGATGGACTGGTGGTACGTGAAGACGGGATTATTTTTGCCACCGGTCCTGGTGGAGTATGGATCCTGACGCCCGCAGGAGAACACCTGGGAATCATCCGAACCGGACAGGCCACTTCCAACTGCACCCTGGATGCACAGAACCGTTATCTCTATATGACTGCAGATATGTACCTGATGCGTATCAGGCTGCGCTAAGCGGACCCTGTTAAATTTCAGGAAGAGTCCAGGGCTCCCTGTAGGTGGGAACCAGGTAAGCGTTAGCTTCAGCATCATTGATAAACTTGCTGTTGTCGGCATCCCAGTATAACCTTCTGCCCGTTTTAAAGGCCACATTGCCCAGGTGACAGGTACGGGCCACTCCCGCTGCAATCTCAATAGGACAGTTCAGTTGTGCCCCGTTCTTGATGCCATCAACAAAGTTGACCATATGGTTGTGCAATCCCTGTCCATCTCCTCCAATCAAATCCACCCTTTCCAGAGTCGGTTTTCCTCCCTTGGGCTCGGGAATTACTTCCCAGCCTCCTCGATCCACCACCAGGGTGCCTTCGTTGCCGACAAATCCTACTCCATGTGAACGACCATAATAGCCCCCGTCAATACCAATGCCATGATCCCATAACATGGTGAAATCGTCAAATTCATAAAGGGCCTGCAGAGTATCAGGTGTCTCGCATGCATCGTCCGGATAGGCGAACTTGCCACCCATGGCCATCACCGATTTGGGTGCATACTCCTGCATCCCGAACAGGGCATAATCCACAATATGAACCCCCCAGTCGGTCATCATGCCTCCTGCATAATCCCAGAACCAGCGGAAGGTAAAGTGGAACCTGTTCTTATTGAATGGACGCTTGGGTGCCGGCCCCAGCCAGAAATCGTAATCAACTCCCTCCGGAACAGGAGTATCGGGAAGTACAGGAACCGATTTCATCCAGCCCTGGTAGGACCAGGCCCGTACGGTCCTGATTTTGCCTAACTGACCGGAATGTACATACTTGATGGCATCCTGCCAGTGGGTGTCACTTCGCTGCCACTGTCCGATCTGCACCACGTTTCCATACCTCTTTTGGGCACGTTCCAGAATATTGCACTCTTCAATGGAGTTGGCCAGTGGTTTTTCACAATAGATAGCATAGCCTTCCTGTGCGGCGTAGATAAAGGGAATAGTATGCCAGTGGTCTGGCGTTCCTATAATAATCACATCCAGTCCCTGATGCTCCAACAGATGCCGGAAATCTTTATATCCTTTGGGAGCCTTCCCCTGTATCTTCTTCACATCCTTGATCCGTTTGTCAAGAACATTCTGATCCACATCACAAAGAGCCGCACACTCGGTATTGGGAAGATTAAGGAATGCTTTAAGATCGGAAAAACCCATCCCCTTGACTCCGATCACGCCGCAGACCAGTTTCTCATTGGCCCCCAGGATTCCTCCCTTCAAGTTTGAAAAAGGGGATGTCATTCCAATCACAGCTGTTGCAGCTGCAGACTTCTTGATAAATTCTCTTCTGTTAGTAGGCATAGGGGGAAACTTATTAAGTTAGTGAATTATTAAGTGATGTGTTATCGGTTTTAAGTTTTGTCAGAATCCTAAATATAGTTACTTCTCTCTAATTAGGAGAAACATTTTTACCTTAGGGTGGTTTTCCGATAAAATTGATGCCTGACAATAAAATAAATATTACGGGGATTCTCCTGGCAGGAGGTATGAGCCAGAGAATGGGGAGCGAAAAGGGCAGCATTGGCATTGGCAATTCATTCCTCTATCAATACCCCCTGCGTGTATTGGAAGGGCTCTGTGATAAAATTCTGATCAGTACCTGCAAAGCTTCCCTCTTCACGGAAAAACACCCGACCGTTTGCGATGAGGTAAAGGGAATAGGCCCCTTAGGCGGAATTTACAGCTGCCTGAAGCAGTCATCCACTGAGCTGAACCTGGTACTCTCCTATGACATGCCTATGGTTAATCAATCTTTGTTCAAACTGCTTATCAGTGAGAGTAAGGGATTCGACGTGGTTCTTCCGTCCCTGTATGAAAACAGACCGGAGCCAACCTGCGGCATATATAGCAAAGGGTTAACAGGCTTAATGGAAGAGATGATCTCAGAGAAGGATTTTGCATTGAATCATTTGCTGAGGCGGGGCAGAAGCAAGATTGTCCGGATTACAGAGGAAATGGATTTCTGGCTGCCGGAATTATTCCTGAATATTAATAATAAAGAGGATCTCAAACGCATTCCTCCTGATTTTGGGAAGTAAAATACATATCGGATTAAACTCACTCTGCTTGAAGGCGGCGGTTGCAGGGGTCATGATTGAGAGCAGCAGTCAACCCGCAACAGGAAGAAGCGGGTAGAGGGAGGTTGTTAGACAAATTTACTTCCAGTCAGAAGCAACTTCCAGAACTTTGGTTCTGATTTCCTGAGGTGTCGGGTTCAGCTCCCTGCCGGTGAAATTTCCATTTTGAATATCTATCCGGTCAAATACCATTTTATACAGATTAAAGATCAGGTGGAGGCTAAAGAGATAGCGGCCGCTGATAAGTCCGGACAGGCTCTCTATTTCCCGAAGAGTCTTTTCTCCATACTTCCGGGCAAGATCGTAGTATTCCCTGATAGTCTCCCGGAAAGCATTGCTTACCGGACCACCCCTGGCAATTTCCCTCAAATCAGCTGGAAGGAGTCCGTTTTTCTCCAGTATATCCAGAGCGAAATAGTTCAGGTTGTTAAGCTGATCCACCTGAAAATCGCGGATAATATGTACAATATAGCTGAAAATGGCACAGGGCCTGGCAACTTTGATTACATCTAAATCAGCAGGGAAGTATTCACCATCTACCTCAGAAAGACAAGCCAGGTGTACGAATATTGATGCCGGGGCAACAGAAGCTCCTTCAGCATATTCAATAAAATCTTCAAGGGTATTGAATCCACTGTGATCAATATCGTAGAGCATCGATTTAGCAAAATTGTGAAAAAGCTGGAGAGGAATATGAAAGGTACTTAAGGTTGCTGTCAACTCCTCCACCAGGGCATCATTTTCAGGATTGCTTACCAAACACTCAATCCAGCTGTTTACTTTATTTGTCAGCACCTCTTTCTCTAAACAGCTAATGGCCTCATCCTTTGCCTTCCGGTCGTCTATATGATCATCAATCATACGCATGAACCTGTAACAGCTTTTTGCTGCAAAAAATCTTGGGTCATCCCAAAACCTGGCAGCTATCAATATGTTGGGATGCTTCTCTATTTTCTCGAAGGCAATACTGTTGATTATATTTCTAAGCTCTTTATCCATGCCAGAGTTTATGATTTTTTCTCTGTTTTCACGATGCGCTCCGAAACCAGTTTAGCTGATAATAATGACAGGGGCATGCCGCTTCCGGGCTGGGTACTCCCACCCACAAAGTACAAATTCTTATACTTTTTATGATGGTTATCCGGTCTTAAGAATCCCATTTGCATCAAATTATGAGCTATGCTGCCAAAAGTGCCCCCTTTGGTAAGGTTAAAAACCGATTTCCAGGTGGCCGGAGTAAAGCAAATTTCAAATTTAATATGTTTCTCAAAGTCACTTAATCCCTCTTCTTCAAACCTGCTTATGATGGCCTTTCTCGCCTTATCTTTAATCTCAGTCCAATTACGCTTATCTGTCTCATCAATATTTCCGGTGTGGACAATGGCTGTTAGAGAATCCTGGTTTTTGGGAGCTGCTGTTTTATCAGACCTCACAGGCGAGTGCACATAAATGGATGGATCTTCAGCAAAAGCATGCTCCCTGAAAATGACTTTACAGCTTTCTTTATGCTTTCCGGATACAAAAACATTATGCTGTTTAAGCTGTGGATATACCTTATCCACACCCCAGTGAAAGACCAGAGCCGAACATGAATACTTCAGCTTGTTAAGTCGTTTGGCCTTTCTGGTCCCGGGTAACAAATTGTTGTATGCAAATGGCAGATCAGCATTTGAAACTATGATATCGGCAGGATGAAAAGAACCATCCTCCAGAGTAACTCCTTTTGCAAGCCTGTTCAGAACTTCAATTTTGGTCACCATCGATTTTAACTTCAGCTTTACACCATTCTCTCTGGCGGCAGCCAGGAGACTCTCTGCCACCTGGTGCATGCCCCCTTCCGGAAAATAAACCCCATCAGAGATTTCCATAAATGGCAGGAAAGTATACATCCCGGAAGCAGCATAGGGATTTTGTCCCAGGTACAGGTTCTGAAAAGTGAATAGAGCGCGTAACTCCTCGGTCTTAAAAAACCTGCTGATGTATCTGTAATGGTTATGGAAGGCTTTGTACTTAAAAAGGAGAAAGGGATACATGATAAGTGACAGATCAAAGAACTTAAAATAATTGCGGTTGATCAGCCGCATGGATTTATCGTAAATATTGAATCCAATATTCAATAGCTTCAAAAACTGTCCATAACTGCCGGGTTCGAGGCTTTCAAACTGAGCTTGCATTTTTACCAGGTCGGAAGAAAAAAGGATCTCCTTTTCTCCCGGAAATTTAATTCTGTAAATGGGATCTATCCGCTGCAGATTCAGCTCCTCACTCATGTTCTTCCCAACTGATGCAAATGCTTCTTTATATACTCCAGGCATCATCAGAAAGGTGGCACCAACATCAAATCTGTGATCATCTTTAACATACTTCCCGCATCTCCCGCCGGGAAAGGCATTTTTTTCAAATATTGTAACATCAAATCCCCTGCGGGCAAGATTTCCGGCGGCAACAATTCCGCCAATGCCTGATCCTATGATAATTACACTTTTTTGCCTATCCATTTGATTTGTCAGAAATAGATCTTATACCTGTTATCCATAAACAGGAATTTAAATATAGCAGAATTTAAACTATCTCTTTATGATTTTGATTAACCCGACCAGCCCTCCCTGTCCAGGTTCCGGTAAGAAATTGCTTCAGCCACATGGGAAGGAAGAATTTTTTCCGATGCATCCAGATCGGCAATGGTACGGGCCAGCTTCAGGATTCTGTCATAGGCCCTTGCAGAAAAACCCAGTCTTTCCATAGCCGTCCTGAGCAGTGCAGTCCCTGCCTTGTCCAGGATACAGTAGCGGTTTCTGAGAGCTGATCCCATTCTGGAATTACATAAAGGCATATTGAGTTCTGCAAACCTCCTGTGCTGTATCTCCCTGGCGCGGATAACCTGTTCACGCATACCTGTGCTTCCCTCCGCTTGCTCAGCCTCTGATAACTGTCTGAAAGGGACCGGAACCAATTCCAGGTGCATATCTATCCTGTCGAGCAAGGGTCCCGAGATCCTGGAGAGATACTGTTTGATTAATCCGGGGCCACAGTTACATTCTTTTTCAGGGTGATTGTAATAACCACAGGGACACGGATTCATAGCCGCTACCAGCATGAAATCTGAAGGATAGACCACCCTGTATGCTGCCCGGCTGACATGGATTTCCTTCTCCTCCAGAGGCTGTCGCATCACTTCCAGCACAGCGCGCTTAAATTCCGGAAGTTCATCCAGGAACAGAACTCCGTTATGGGCCAGTGAGATCTCCCCGGGCTGGGGCGAGCTCCCTCCCCCGATCATGGCTATATTTGAGCTGGAATGGTGAGGCATTCTGAAGGGCCTGGTCCTGATCAGGCCAAATTCATTGCTCACCCTGCCTGCTACCGAATAGATACGCGTGGTTTGAAGCGACTCTTCAAGACTCATTGGAGGCATAATTGTGGATAGCCGACGGGCCATCATACTTTTCCCCGATCCGGGTGGCCCAACCAGGATCAGATTATGCGATCCCGCTGCAGCAATAAGCATGGCCCGCTTACCGGCCGATTGCCCCCTTACCTCCGAAAAATCAAGCTTGCACTCATCCTGAGCTTTCAGAGAAACGAACTTGCGGGCCTCTCTCCCGGGTTCTACCGGAATCCCGTTCAAAAAGGATACGACTCCAGCAAGATCGGAAACAGCCACTATCTCGATACCTTCAACCACTGCAGCCTCAGCAGCATTATCGCGGGGTACGATTACCCCTTTAAATTGCTCCTCCCTGGCCAGCAAGACCATGGGAAGTACTCCTTTTACCCGAACCACACTTCCATCCAGCGAAAGTTCACCCAGGATCAGGTAATCACCCAGGCGAACTGAAGGTACCTGCCGGGTGGCTGCCAGGATTCCTACGGCCAAAGGAAGGTCGTAGTGGGTCCCTTCCTTTCGAATATGGGCAGGAGCCAGATTAATAACTACCCTGAAACGAGGCCACTCAAAACCATTATTGCTCAGTGCAGACTCGATGCGTTGCTGACTCTCCCTGATGGCATGATCGGCCAGACCCACGATAAAAAACCGAATCCCCTGGGTGATGTGAACCTCGATGGAAATCTTAATGGCACCAATCCCGATCACAGCACAACTAAATGCCTTTACCAACATAAACAGTTCATCTGTGCTTTCTCTGTATATATGATAAGTGGTCCTCTTATCGAAGCGGAACCTGAGATAATTATTCAGGCCTTCAATGTGCACATTGACGGATTCAGATAGTTCACCGGTTCTAACGGAAGATACGTTAATGCACTTAATGCAAACTCCGGCTAAAAGGGAATTGATCTGTTCTCTAATTAATTGTAATTTGTATGGTATCTAAAGTATGGAAGGCAGCACAGATCTTAACTGTCACCGATGGGGCTGGCAACTTCTCTCTAATCCGGCTTCAGCAACGAGCATGGTCCGCTTCCACACTAAAGAACCTGATTCCCTGTACCACACTGCTGAAAGTCTTTACTAACATGGCAGGATTTTTGCGCTACTGGATTATGGCTACAGAGGACCCGAGATCATTCCTTTAGCATGGAAAATTTATTTTCGTTTTCTATAATGTTGTTTTTCAGTTCATTGGATACTTATTTGAATAATTTTTACTGTTTTTCCAGTTGATCTACTGTATTTATAGTTGTTTTACTTAAAAATAAGTTATATGTTTGTACAAACAAAGTGTGTGAAAGATGACTAAAAGATTAACTAAAGCGGAAGAAGAGATCATGTTGATCCTCTGGAAACTCGGCGAATCGACCATCCGGGATGTGATGACCGAGCTAAACCAGCCTGAAACGCCTTATACTACTGTCTCCACAGTGGTACGTGTTCTGGAGAAGAAAGAATTTGTTGGTCATAAAGCAGTAGGAACTACCTACCTGTATTATCCCCTGGTGCCAAAAAAAGACTACCTCAGGGGATACCTGTCGGGGATTGTATCCTCCTATTTTGATGGTTCCTTTTCCAGGATGGCAGCCTTTTTTGCCAGGGAGAATGACCTGGATATGGGAGAACTGCATGAACTAATCTCAGAAATTGAAACTGAACTTAAAGAAACCGGCGATCATGAATGATCTGTTTATCTACCTGCTCAAAGTATCGGCCGGAATTGCCATAATATTCCTGCCCTACTACTTCCTTTTCCATAATGACCCCAACCTGCATATCAAGCGTTTCTACCTGCTTGCAGGAGTAGCAGCCGCATGGATTTTTCCATTTATCACTTTCCGCAAGCTGCCCCTGGCAGTTGACCTGACCCCAACGGTTTTTATTGATCTGGATGCACCTGTTGCCCGGGCAATGCAATTCGACAATGCGGGCACATCTGCCGGGCTAAGTATCAACTGGCTGCAGGTATTAATTCTTATTTACCTGGCCGGGCTGAGCATAATGTTCCTGAAAAATCTGTTCGTTACATTCAAATGGAATATCACGTGGCGTCGCTACCACGACGACCAGGGTGTAGCCTATACCAAAAATGACCAGGTATTTACCCTTTTTAACAGGATCTTTGTTCCCGGTTCACTCAGGGAAAAAGAGGATCTCGACAATGTACTTCTCCATGAAAAAGCGCATATTCAGCAGCTCCACTTCATCGACCTGATGCTTATGGAGCTCACACTGCTGCTTACATGGTTCAATCCCTTCTCATGG
Organism: uncultured Bacteroides sp.; assembly: GCA_964458155.1. Lineage (GTDB taxonomy): Bacteria > Bacteroidota > Bacteroidia > Bacteroidales. Next base: position 4,610 of record CAYWGP010000066.1, on the reverse strand, counting down.
CTTATTTCCAGGATGATTAAAGAGAATCACGAGCATCTGGCCGACAGGCAGGTCCTTTCGGCCGGGATTAATCCCGCTCTTTACAAAGCACAGCTAATGAACCACACCCTGGGGGTGAATGTGTTCCGGCTGGGCAATCAGTTTAATCATTCCTTAACACTTAAAAGATTTAAAATGATGAAAAAGCCAAAAAAATCCCCCCTGGGGATCATTAAGATTGCCCTGCTGATTCCTGCGGTACTGCTTACCCTGGGACTCACTACAGGTATGACACCGCAACAAAAGACTGTTAAGGGTAAGGTGATACTTGCCGATACAGATAAGCCCGCCACCGGTGCAGCGATTGTCGTTAGAGGTGGAACCACCGGATCCGTTGTTGACATTGACGGAACCTTCAGGCTCAATGTGGATGGCGATCCAGAGCTGGTAGTATCTTATGTGGGCTACAAAACCATCCTTGTCAAAGCCTCGGATATTGGAAACAAGCCCCTCAAACTGGAGGTGGAAGAAGTTGAGCTTGACCTGGAATCTGTACCCCTGCATGCGAAGGAAGAATCCGACGGAACCATTACCATCAAACATAAAGACGGCTCCGATGCTCAGCCTGTATTTGTGGTTGACGGAAAGGTTGTCAAGGAGATTGACAATCTTGATTCCAAAACCATACATCATATGTCCGTCATCAAGGATCCCGATAGTGAGGTCGCAAAAAAATACAATGCCAAGGATGGTGTGATTCTGATCACCACCCTGGAGGGCAAGGAGACCCCTGGAAATGAAATCGACAAGGAGGTGTTTTACATCGTGGAAGACATGCCCAGCTTTCCGGGTGGGAAATCGGCTCTGAAATCCTATATCTATACCAACCTGGATTACCCTGAAAAAGCAAAAAAAGAGGGAATTGAAGGTGAAGTGCAGGTCCGGTTCCTGGTAAATGAGAAAGGTAAGGTGGTGAATGGTGAAGTCCTGCGAAGCAGCTATCAGGGATTTGATAAACCGGCCCTGAAGGTGATCACGGAGATGCCCGACTGGACACCCGGTAAGCAAAGGGGGAAAGCCGTGAAAGTATGGTACGTCTTATCCATCAAATTCGACGGTAGTACGAAATAATCCTGGATAAATAAGCCGATCCAAGTAAGAGAGGCCGTCCTGAAGAAGGGCGGTCTCTTATTCTTAAAAGCCCTTAGAATACTTCCTGCTCGATCAGCAGAACAAGAATGTGAAGGATCTTGATATGGACCTCCTGGATGCGGTCGGAGTGCTTTCGCCCCTTTACCCTTATTTCCTGGTCGGCCATGCCTGCAAGCAGCCCTCCTGTCTTCCCGGTAAGACCCACTACCTTCATTCCTTTCCCCCTGGCCGCTTCAGTGGCTTTGATAATATTCATGGAATTGCCGCTGGTGCTGATGGCCAGAAGTACATCCCCCTGCTGACCCACTCCTTCAACATACCTGGAAAAGATTTCATCAAAACTGTAATCGTTGGCAGTACAGGTAATATGGGAAGGATCCGAAATGCTGATGGCAGGAAGCGCAGGGCGCTTCTCACGGTAAACTCCCGAAAGCTCCTCGGCAAAGTGCATGGCATCGGTCATGGAGCCCCCGTTTCCACAGGAGATAATTTTTCCACCATCCTGAACTGCTTCTGCCATAATCTTAGCAGCCTTTTCTATGGCGTTAATATTTTCGGGCTGATTCATAAAGTCTTCCAGTACCTCCCGTGCTTCATTCAGGTTTTCCAGGATCATCTTTTTCATACTCTCAAAAGTAAAAAACAGTTTCGACTTTACAGGCTTTCGTCCTTATAGACTTTATCGTTAACTTTACAGGCTAAACAAAGAGATATGGGACTACCCAGGTTTATTAAACTGCCCGGACACAAGCAATTTAATTACTCCCCCCTGTACTGGGACCCTGAAAAGGAGGCCAGGGAAGAGCGAATCCGGCAAATCAAGCAGGAGATGGGAGTAGATGTGCCCAGTGACCCGAACCGCACTACCATCAGGCGTGGATCCTTCCGGGCTGCTGGTCAGAAGGCCAAGGTGAAGGCCAGCCGCACTTCAAACATCAGGCTTCTTGTGATCCTGGCCATACTTCTTTTCCTAGCATATCTAATATTTTACAGATAGATGTCAGAGATCATCCATGTGTTGAGTGATGCGGTTGCCAACCAGATCGCAGCTGGTGAAGTTATTCAGCGACCCGCGTCAGTGGTGAAGGAGTTAATGGAGAATGCAGTTGATGCCGGTGCCAGCCATATTAAGGTAATCATTAAGGATGCGGGTAAAACATTGATCCAGGTGATCGACGATGGAACCGGGATGTCTGAAATAGATGCAGAACGCTGCTTTGAACGCCATGCCACCTCAAAAATTTCCAGTGCTGAAGACCTGTTTTCAATCCAGACCCGGGGATTCCGTGGGGAGGCCCTCGCCTCCATGGCAGCGGTAGCGGAAGTTACATTAAAAACCCGCCAGCAAAAGGATGAACTGGGAATCCAGATCCGGATGGCAGGTTCGAAGCTTGAATCTAAGGAGTTCGTCCAGGCTCCCCCGGGCTCCAATTTTCAAATCAGGAACCTATTTTACAATATTCCGGCACGCAGGAAATTTCTGAAAAGCGATCAGACCGAATTCCGGCATATTATTAATGAATTTAATCACGTAGTTCTTACCCATCCAGAGATTGCCTTTTCGCTTACACACAACCAGGCTGAAATATATCAGCTACCCGTTTCAAACCTGAGGCAGCGGATCACCGGTGTATTTGGGAAATCTGTCAACTCCAATCTGATCCCTCTTGAAACGGAAACTACCATGATAAGCATCAGCGGATTCATAGGAAAGCCAGAGCAAGCCAGGAGAACCTACGGGGAGCAATTCTTTTTTGTGAATAACAGATTTATCAAAAGCCCCTATTTTCATAAGGCAGTCATGAATGGATACGACCAGATTCTGGCAGCCGATCATATCCCTTCCTATTTCATCTACTTCAACATTGATCCATCCCACATCGATGTGAATATCCACCCTTCTAAAACAGAAGTCAAATTTGAAGATGAACGTGCCATCTGGCAAATTCTCCTGGCTGCTGTGAAGCGGGCCATCGGCAGGAACAACCTGAGCCCCTCTCTCGATTTTGATACCGAGGGAGTCATTGATATACCTGTACTTTCCAAAGATACTGAGATCAGGCAGCCTGTCATCGATACCAATCCTGCTTACAATCCCTTCGCAGGAGAAAGCTCTTATGAAAGTGGGAAACAGTCAACTCCTTACCTGGATGAGCGATTTGAAGGCTGGGAGCAGTTATTTGAACCTGCCCCGGAGATGGCCTTTAATACCCAGAAAAATCTCCAGATTCGGAATAAATATATTTTATCGCCGGTTAAATCGGGGGTGATGTTGATTGATCAGCGACGTGCCCATGAACGCATCCTTTTTGAACGTATGCTGTCGGCCCAGAAAAAAATGCAGGCCCTGGCGCAGCAATCTCTTTTCCCTGAAACCATCACCCTGAATGCGGCAGATTACCAGGTATGCCTGGAAATGATCCAGTCTGTGGCTTACCTGGGATTTGACATCCGGGACTTCGGGAACAACTGCGTAGTGGTACATGCAGTTCCGGCAGAAATGAAACCGGCCCCTGCAGGTGAGATTGTTGAGCTGATGATTGAACAATATAAATCCCTGCAGGGTTTAAATGCTACGGAGCAGGCAGAAAGGGTTACCCGGGCTGCAGCAAAGGCCTCGGCCATAAATTATGGCTTACAGTTGAGCGATGAGGAAATGCAGGAACTGATAGACCAGCTGTTTGCATGCGAAACACCCAACTACACACCTTCCGGCTCATTAATCGTCAGGATTATAGACCTGGAAGAACTAGATTCCTTTTTTAAAGAATAATAACATGAATCGATTTTATAGTGGAGGCTTAAGCAATACTCCCCCGGTTACTAAAAACCTGATCATCATCAATGTGGTGATGCTGATAATCACCATGCTTTTTCAACGGATGTTCAATGTGAACCTGAACGGGGTTCTTGGGATGTTTTATTTTCAATCGCCCTTCTTCAAACCCTGGCAGATTGTCACTCACATGTTTATGCACGGAGGGTTTGGCCATATCTTTTTCAATATGTATGCCCTATGGATTTTTGGGAAAACCCTGGAAAGTGTCTGGGGAAGCAAGCGCTTTCTGATCTATTACCTTGCAACCGGATTGGGTGCAGCTTTTTTCCATCAACTGGTGAATTACATCCAGTTTGCCCCCGAAATTGCCAGTCTGAAGGCAGCTTATTCGGTAGACAGGATAAATCATGCACTTTTGAATGAGATCCTGCAGCCGGGAAATCGATTCTTTCAAATAGGCAAAGAGCTTCTTAGGCCTACAGTTGGAGCCTCCGGGGCTGTTTATGGAGTCCTTCTGGCCTTTGGCATGTTATTTCCTAATACCCCGCTTTTCATCATGTTCATTCCCATTCCCATCAAGGCAAAATGGCTGGTCATCGGATTTGGAGTTCTTGAATTATTCCTGGGCATAACTCAAAGTGGTGGGAATATCGCTCACTTTGCTCACCTGGGTGGTATGATTGTTGGGTTCTTCTTAATC
>CAYWGP010000065.1:0-7900 GCA_964458155.1 uncultured Bacteroides sp. | reverse complement strand
ATTCAATATTGTGACCGTCTATCTCTACTATGCCCTTGCTGGGATTATCCAGTCCTGCCAGAATATTGAGAAGAGAGGTCTTACCCGAACCGCTTTTGCCATAAAGGGCTACAAGCTCCCCTGAATTTACTGACAGTGTTGCCCCACGAAGAGCTGCACCATTGGGCGACTCCGTATCAAAATACTTTTTCCAAACCTTATCAACTTTAATCAGTTCTTGCATAATATGGGTGCTCCTGATTGTAAATATTAAAATTAGTATAACATATCCATATATTTATTTGTACTGTGGGATAGGTTAGATTCTTCAAGGGTTTCCCCAGATTCTCTGTTTTTTAACTATTATTATTCTAGAATAAAATTGAAAAAAATTAAGTAAAATGTTACAAAATCTTACATACATTTGATGTTTTATTCACTTTTTGAGGTATGCTGATATGATTCAACATCCCACCGTTGCTATTCTGGTTATTCTTCAGCAAAGTCATTCACCTATTCATCCCTTTTGTTCATACTTGCAATCCATGAAACATGTGACAGTCAACATTAAAGAGTTGCTGCCGGATGATCTTAGCACGTATGATATTGTTGTTACAACTGATGCGGCTTCCCTGGTAAAACATGAAAAAAGATTGGAGCAGTTTGTTCTTGATGGAGGTGGCTGGCTCTGCCTTGTTAATCTTTCTGAAAATCCCCTGCCTAAAATTCTAGGCACCCTTACCACTACTGTTTGTCCCTCAAGTGAAGTGCGGGTATTATTTCAGGATAAAAACAATCCCCTTGCCGATCGATTGCCCGATGCCTTTTATTCGGGTGGCATGTTCCAGGGACTCGAAATTGTTGAAGATGATACGGAAATAATCCTGTATGCCGACTGGCACTATACCCATAAGCCGGTGCTGGTGAAACGCCCGGCCGGAGAAGGTTTTGTTGCCTGTACAACCCTGCAGGCTTATGATAACCCCTGTCTGCAGAAAATTCTATACCGGTTACTACTTAATCTCTCAAAACAGTCATCCAGGTACTACCGGGACACTAAGCCCTTAAAGGTGGGTATTGTAGGCTATGCACAATCCGTAGGACTTATGCATGGTTTAGGGATTAGTGCAATAGATGGTCTGGAAATGACCGGTATTTGCGACCTTAATCCTGAGAGAGTAGAACAGGCGCAAATGGATTTTCCCGGGGTTAAAACCTACACATCTTCAGAGACCTTTACCGATGATCCTTCCATCGATCTTGTTATTATTGCTACTGCACCCAATACCCATGCAAAACTTGCTCTACAGATGATGGAGAAAGGCAAGCATGTGGTGTGTGAGAAACCCCTGGCTCTCAGCACTAAAGAAACGGCCGCAATGTCTGAAATGGCAGATGAGCAGGGAGTGCATTTAAGTTGTCATCAAAACCGCAGGTTTGATGTTGACTATTTAGCAATTAAAAAAGCACTCCAGGAAAGATTACTGGGAGACCTTTTCTATATGGAAACCTTCGTCGGGGGGTTTTCACACCCCTGTGGCTACTGGCATTCTCACGATTCTATCTCAGGGGGTACGGCCTTTGACTGGGGAGGGCACTATCTTGACTGGATAGTCAGTCTCATACCTGAGTCTGTAAAGGCTGTTTCCGGTACAAAACATAAGTGGGTGTGGCAGGATATAACAAATGCTGATCAGGAGCGTATTCACATACTCTTTGAGAGTGGAAAAGAAGCCAGCTTTATTCATTCAGACATCGCAGCAGTGCGTAAGCCAAAATGGTATCTTCTCGGTACAGAAGGTGCACTTATTAGTGAATGGCGTGATGTGACGGAGTATGAGATTGACCCGGTGCTCTACTATCATCCCCATGACATTCCTGCCACTGAGATGACCCCTGATTTAACCCTGCACCGCCGTCACCCATCGGGTGAAATCGTTGCGCAGAAAGTAGCAATTCCCAAACGGGAACACTACTCTTTCCACAGAAATCTGGCTGATCACCTGCTCCTGGGAGAACCCCTTGCCGCACCCCTTGAGGATTCAATGAAGGTTGTGGCTATCCTGGAGGCAGCCAAGATTTCATCCAACAATGGATGTTCACCCGAGGCAATCATTGACTGATCTAATCAACTGGGGAATATTGGGTAATGCCAATATTGCCCGTGCATGTATTATTCCTGCCATCCAAAGCTCACACAATGGATTAGTAAGGGCCCTGGGGACCAGAACACCCAGCCAGGCCGAGCATATTGCTAAAAAACATACCATCCAGCATATCTATCCCAGCTACCTTGATGTTATTGAAGATCCTGAAATAGATGCAGTTTATAATCCCCTTCCTAACCACCTTCATCATGAATGGACCATACGGGCGTTGAAACATGGTAAACATGTTTTATGTGAAAAGCCCATTGCCTGTAATGCCGCTGAAGCTACTGAGATGGTTCACACAGCAAAAACAGCAGGGTTACTGCTCATGGAAGCATTGTCATATCGGTTTCATCCCAGAAGTCAGCGTATCAAGGTAATGGTCAATGACGGGTCAATAGGCAAACCCCACTTGATACGGTCGGCATTTTGTTTCAACATGGGAGAGGAATTGTTGCAAAGCGGTAACAACGCACGGCTTAAGCCGGATATGGGGGGAGGGGCCCTCATGGACGTGGGATGTTACAGCGTCAGTTTGGCACGCTGGATATTGGATGCAGAACCTGAAATTGTTCAGGCCCAGGCACTTTATCACAAAAGTGGGGTTGACCAACACTTCATCGGTTCGCTGCGATTTCCCAATGATCTACTGGCCACGCTTGAGGCAAGTTTTATAACCGCATTACAACAGACCTATACTGTGGTTGGTACAAAAGGGGTCATTGAATTACCTCACGATGCATATATTCCCTGGGAGAAAGATGCAGTATTTACCGTGCGCAGTACAGACGAAGAGATCGGCCGGGAGCATAGTACTCCCGGAGCTGATGGATATCAACTGATGATTGAACATTTTGCAGAGGTAGTCCTTGGCAAGGAAAGCCCTTTGTATGAGTCTGAAGACAGCATTCGAACTATGCAGGTCCTCGATGCTCTTGCAGAAGCAGCCCGTACCGGTAAATCACTCCGGGTACAGTAAGATATGTTCCGACTACAGCATGATAAACAGGAGGAAGTTGATCATGAACATCGAAAAGAGCGTGAGGGAAGTCGAGGTAGTGGCCCTGAAAATGGACCCGCCAGTTGTACTTGAAGAGACGACATCCGTGGGTGATGTACTCCGCCACATGCAGAAAAAGCGATCCGGTTACGCCTTGCTCTGTCGTAAAGACAGGCTTTCCGGGATCTTCACTGAGCGGGACGTGCTCACAAAGGTCGTAGGTGTCGAGGGGGTGCTGAGCAAGCCTGTCTCTGATCTGATGACCCGTGACCCTGTCTGCGTTAACGAGAAGGATCCGATTCGAAAAGCGGTCATGCACATGCACAAGGGCGGATTTCGGAACCTTCCTATACTGGACGAGAGGGGCAAGATCATTACCTGCGTTCGACATAAGGATATCGTCCACTATCTGGTCGAGCACTTCGCACAACACGTGCTTAATCTGCCACCTGATCCGGACAACATGCCCGAAACGCCCGAGGGAGGTTGATGATCTCATGACCCAATCATCCATAAAGATACAGGAACTTGATCGTGTGACTATCCTGTTCAGCGGGGACTCCGGGGACGGAATGCAACTAACCGGATCTCAGTTCACAACCACCTCGGCTCTGTTCGGAAATGATGTCAGCACTTTTCCGGACTATCCTTCAGAGATTCGTGCACCGGCCGGTTCGCTTGCAGGTATCTCAGCTTTTCAGATTAGTTTCTCCAGCATTCCGATTTGCACTCCCGGGGACAGACCCGATTTGCTCGTAGCGATGAACCCGGCTGCTTTGAAGGTCTATCTTCCCAAGCTGAAGCCCAAGGGAATGCTGATCGTAAATCGGGATGCCTTCACCGGGGTGAACGTGAAGAAGGCCGGGTACGAGGAGAACCCACTGGAAGATCCAGAGTTGGCAAAACGCTACCAACTCAAATCAATTCCGATAACCACACTGACTGTCCAGGCACTGGACAGGGTAGAGCTCGACAACAGGGGTAAGAAGCGGTGCCAGAACTTTTTTACCCTCGGTCTGGTCTACTGGCTTTATGGCCGCTCCCTTGAGCCCACACTTCGCTGGATAGATGATAAGTTCTCAAAGGCACCCCATGTGGCCGAGGCAAATCATGAGGCACTCGAAGCCGGATATACGATGGGGAAAATAGAAGAATCCTTTGGGGTGAATTACCACGTTGCCAGGGCCGTCACCGAGCCGGGCACCTACCGCATCGTCAACGGCAACGAGGCGAGCGCCCTGGGCTTTGCCACTGCGGCACGGTTGGCTGGAAAACCCCTCGTCTATAGTTCTTATCCAATCACACCTGCAACCAATGTGTTGCACGAGTTGGCGAAGATGAAACACCTGGATGTGCGGACTATCCAGTACGAGGATGAAATTGCCGCCATGGGTTCTGCCATCGGCGCGTCCTTTGGTGGATCCTTCTCGCTCACCGGAACAAGCGGGCCCGGGGTATGCCTGAAGAGTGAGGCGATAAACCTGGCGATCATGTTGGAACTTCCTGTCGTCATCTTGAATGTGCAACGGGGCGGTCCGTCCACGGGCATGCCTACCAAGACCGAACAGGCAGACCTGTTGCAGGCATTTGCAGGCCGGAACGGTGAAAGCCCGGTTCCGATCCTGGCTGCAGCCACCCCGGCCGACTGCTTCGAGGTTGCCGTCGAGGCCTTCCGGATTGCTGTGCGTCACATGACTCCAGTATTCATGCTTACGGACGGCTACATTGCTAACGGCGCCGAGCCATGGAAGATTCCCAGTTTCGAAACCCTGGAAAGTATTAAGGTGACACATCCTGCCAATCCGGAGGGTTTTTTGCCATATGCACGGGAAGAGGCAACACTGGCTCGACCATGGGTTATTCCCGGAACAGCGGGGATGGAGCATCGACTTGGCGGACTGGAAAAGCAGTACGGGACCGGAAATGTGAGCTATGACCCTGAGAACCACGAACGCATGTGCAGGCTGCGGGCCGAAAAAGTCCAGCGTGTTAAGGATTTTATTCCCGAGGCCAGGCCTGACGGTCCACCCGAAGGGGACTTGCTGGTCGTAAGCTGGGGGGGGACCTTCGGGGCAGTATACAGCGCGTGCCAGGAAAGCAGAAATAAGGGTAATGCGGTAGCTCACCTTCACCTCCGCCACTTGAACCCCTTCCCCAGGGGGCTTGCAGAAGTGCTTTCAAGCTACAAGAAAGTCCTCATTCCGGAACTCAATCTTGGGCAGTTAGCACTGCTGATCCGAGGGGAATACCTCATTGACGCGGTTTCCTTCACCAAGATCCAGGGACGTCCCTTCACCATTTCCGAAGTGGAACAGAAAATCAAGGAGATGCTCTCATGACCGGTACATTAGAATCCCGAGTCCTCACCCGAAAAGACTTTTCCTCCGACCAATCGGTCCGCTGGTGTCCGGGTTGCGGCAATTATGCTATCCTTGCCCAGGTCCAGCAGACGCTACCCAAGCTTGGTATTCCCAGGGAAAAAATTGTCTTTATTTCCGGAGTAGGATGTTCCAGCCGTTTTCCCTACTACATGAACACCTATGGCATCCACTCCATCCACGGCCGCGCTCCTACCCTGGCAACCGGTCTAAAGTGCGCTCGTTCCGACCTGCAGGTATGGGTCGTGACTGGCGATGGGGACAGCCTTGCCATCGGAGGAAACCATTTCCTCCACGCACTGCGCCGGAACGTGGACATCAATATCCTCCTGTTCAACAATCGAATCTATGGTCTTACTAAGGGCCAGTATTCACCCACATCGGAATTTGGCAAACGGACCAAGTCCAGCCCTCAGGGTTCGATCGAGAACCCTGTCAATCCGATCGGTGTTGCTATCGGTGCGGAAGCCAGCTTTATCGCCCGGACGGTAGATATGTTCCAGCAGCACATGTCGGATGTTCTGCTTCGAGCTGCCCGGCACAGGGGGGCTACCCTGGTGGAAATTGCTCAGAACTGTGTCATTTTTAATGATGGAGCCTGGAAACACTTGACTGATCCGGATAAAAAGTTAGACAACGTGCTTTACCTTGAACATGGCAAGCCGATGCGTTTCGGTCAGAAGCGGCAGAAAGGAATTCGTCTGAATGGTTTCCGGCCTGAGGTGGTGGATTTGGCTGAAGTAGGGGAGGAGAACCTTCTGGTGCACGACGAGAAGGCAGAGGAACCCACTCTGGCCTACTTCCTTTCAAGGATGGGGCCGCCGGACTTTCCAACCCCTGTAGGTGTTTTCCGCTCAATCGACAAGCCCGTCCACGACCAGCTCCTGCTGGATCAGGTTCGTGAGGCAGAGACTCAAAAGAGTCCTGATATGAATGCCTTGTACCGCCAGGGTCAAATCTGGGAGGTACCACAGGACGTGAAATAAAGGAGAACCAAGATGCGATGTATGAGTTGCAGTCACGACAACCCGCCCGGCGTAGATCATTGTGAAGTATGTCACGCCAGTTTTACACACGAAGATGTTCCTCTTGCAAAGATCAGGAGCGCTATCGAACACAGCCTCAGCGAGGATAGAATCTTGTCCCTGGATCTTGCGAAAGCCATCTCAGTGCCGGAAGGGACATCCCTCGAAGCAGCGATCCGCACCATGCGTGAACGGAATATCGGCTGCCTGCTCCTCACGGATCAGGAGGGGAGGCTCTGCGGGATCTTTACCGAACGGGACCTGATTTACAAGGTGGCCGGGAAGGTTGATGATCTGGCCGCTCAACCGGTAAACAATTACATGACCCACGATCCGGAGGTGATTCGGGGCGATCAGCTACTGGCCTCAGCTCTTCAGCGCATGATGGTGGGAGATCTTCGTCATCTCCCCCTGGTAGATTTCGATGGCCGTCCGAAAAAGATTCTTTCCTCCCGGGACATCATCAACTACCTGGTATCTATCGTGGAAGGTATACTTGCACCCAACAAGGAATGACGGTGTTGTGAAAACAGATCGCAGTATATAAGGTGAACTGAGGCCTATATTTCTATAGGTTCACACAGGTTCTTTTTATGTTTTGCGGCCCTGCCACAGAGAAAAAATAGAAATCTGAGGAGTTAACATTATGAATACTACCATAAATTATTTATTAATAAAATTATTACCATGTTTCATGGTTCTATTTGGATTGAGTATCTTTTTGACTTCCTTTGTTTCAGCTGAGCCAAAAAATACAACTGAGCTCACAGTGGTGGATAATGTGGATTTAAGTCGTTATCTAGGTCGCTGGTATGAAATTGGGCTCATTCCAGTCTGGTTTCAGAAAGGCTGTGTGGGTAGTACAACTGCCGAGTACAGTCTTTTAAAAGAGGGAGTTGTCAACGTTGTCAACAGATGCTGCACCGAGGATGGAAAAGTCAAACAGGCCAAAGGGCGTGCCTGGGTTGTGGATAAAAATCACCCGGCGAAGTTGAAAGTAAGTTTTGTTTCACTGCTTGGCTTGTGGCTTTTTAAGGGTGACTACTGGATCATTGATTTAGACCCGGACTACAGGTATGCTGTTGTAGGTCATTCTGGCCGGGATCTGGGGTGGATTCTGAGCCGCACACCGACCCTGTCTGAGGAAGTCCTTCAAGGCATAGCTGAAAGACTTACAGCCAACGGGTATGATTTTTCCAGGTTTAAAATGACCAATCAGACTGATATTAGATGTCTTCCGGCTCCTCAAAAATAAATCCTTTGAATTACACACCATACTAAATGTATGTTGGAGATTTGCTATATCCCGCATTTTTGCAAGTATGGTTAACAAAATGACTGCAATTACCTGACCCAACATGTTGTGTC
>CAYWGP010000064.1:0-25935 GCA_964458155.1 uncultured Bacteroides sp. | reverse complement strand
AACCTTGTTCTCATCAACAAAAGCATAACCAAGCATGGCTTCCAAATAGGTTTCAGCTTCATTTCCCAGCCTGTACTTCGTCTCCGCATTGGGCGCCTGGAAAGCATCCATTGACTTGCCATTCCCGTCTATCCCAAATCCTGAACGCATATAGCCTCCGAAAATAATATGTGTGGTATCCTGCGCTGAAATATTTGAAGACATTGTCCAGCTTAATAAAACAAACAGGAACACCTGCCATAAAAGAAGCTTATTGATTTTTCTCATTATTCATTTAGTTGGATAGAGTTCTAGGAGAAAGATAAATAATACAAAGTAATACAAAAGAATTATTTTTAAAGAAAAGTTGGAATGATGAAATCAATCATATGTTTTGGCGAAGTTTTATGGGATATGCTTCCTGCAGGTAAAAAGCTGGGAGGAGCTCCGCTGAATGTTGCGCTCAGGGCACAATCACTGGGTCATAATGCTTCGATGATCAGCAGCATTGGGAACGATGGTATAGGTGTGGAACTTGCCGAAGAGATTCTGAGTCATGGCGGTACCCTGGCACATATCCAGGTGAACGATGAATTTGCCACCAGCGAGGTCCTGGTGGAGCTTGATGAACATGGTACGGCCTCATATGAAATCAGGAAGCCCTGCGCGTGGGATAATATTGTGCTTCTGGAACAGGATATGGAAGTTGTAAAAAATGCAGATGCTTTGATATATGGAAGCCTGGTTGCCAGAAATGAGGTTTCGCGGCTTACCCTCTTTGCCTTACTGGAACAGGCCGCATACAAAGTATTTGATGTGAACCTGCGGCCACCTCACTACTCTCCTGAGCGGATTGTCAGCTTAATGAAAGCAGCTGATTTTGTAAAATTCAATGATGAGGAACTCTACGAGATTTGTGCTCACCTGGAGTTTAATGATAAATCGCTTGAGGCCTGCATCAGTTTTATGTCTGAACAAACCGGCACGGATCAGATTTGTGTGACCCTTGGGAAGGACGGAGCAGTTCTCTTTTACAACAAGGCCTTTTATTACAATCCGGGCTATATAGTTACAGTGGCTGATACAGTTGGTGCGGGAGATTCCTTCCTGGCCTCCATTATCAGTCAGTTAATGAATGGCGTGATTCCCCAGGATGCCATTGACTTTGCCTGTGCAATGGGTTCCATCGTTGCATCTAAAAACGGAGCCAATCCTGATGTCAGTGATGAGGAAGTCCTTCACATGATTGAAACCCGGAAGGGATAGGAGTCAGAATTGTTTTATTGATCAGGCCTGGCCGGCAGGTTTGATTTCATCCTTCTCCGGAAAGATGAGGGGATCAGGTTGAATCCCCTGATACCAAACCTCCGGGCAAGTAATTCAAGGCCCAGCAGAGAAACCACTCCCCCGGGAAGGATGACCAGGGTAGTGAAGATGGAAAAGCGACCAACATCTTTTAACTGTTCGATGGCTGCCTTAACTTCCTCTTCTGAAGGGGGCTCTTTTCGTCCGCTCAGATCCAGCTTTGCCTCCAGCAGTTTAAAAAAGGAACGGGCCATCTGTTCTGTCTCCCCGGCCTCTTCTCCGATGATATCAACTCCTTCGTCAATCAGTTTCTTGGTTTTCGAAGCGTACTTCCTTGCAAAGAGATAGCTCCTGTGATTCTTCACAGGCAGATTCCAGGCCGCCTCCTTCAGGGCCTTGAGCTTGTTTCTTATGACAGATTCTTTATGCATGATCCCTTTTACAAAACCCTGATCTCACGGGAAAAGTTCAAACAAGAGTATATTAATTTGCCAGACTTCATTTTTCAGGGTGTCTGGAGTGGAAAATAAACAGGATGTTTTTTGTTATAACGTCGGATGAATTCCATCATTTTCTCCTTCTTTTCCCGATTTCGAAGGGACTCATACTGGGCGCTAAGCTCCGGATCTCTTTGCAGAAGGACTCCAAGCGATACGATGTCATATCCGGTGAGTGAATTTGTTTCCAGGTCAAACACCGACATTTTTCCTTCTGCCGTTACCATCGGATAGTAGTATTTTCTGTTATAACTGCGGTAGAGATCTTCAGTTGTGGTATAATACCTGCCGGTGTCATTTGGAGCGAACCTGGTTTTTTCATGGGTTGTTGCTGAAGCAATAAAGGGAGAAATACGTCCTTCTATGATGATCTTCTGAAACTTGCCGCCCAGCATTATATAAAGTTGACCGTTCAGGGCATATCCCCATACATCCTTCGTTTTCACAGAGGCTCTTACTCCGGAGTCATCATACAGGATAATTTCTTCTTTGATGATCATTTCATTGAAGAAGTCTTTGTTGTAAGTATTCAGATCGCTTACAATCCTGGCCAGGGGAAGGGGATCGTTTGCCCTCAGGTCATGGATATGCAGATATAATCCGTCTTTGAAGATATAGGAGCGGGAATAGGGAATCATTTGAATATTATCGGGGTTTTGGACCCAATCAACGGCCTGTTTCAACAGGCGCCGATAATTTGGATTTTCATAGGCATAATGGTCATGGCCTAATTGAATATAGACAATCCGTGAATTACGATATAAGTTTGTCCAGCCGATGATTTCACCACTTTCAGGATGAGAGGTTTTTAGTATCGGACGAGCCTGTGGCAACACCTTAAAATTTCCATAGACCTCATCGTGTATGACGAAATCGTCTACTCCTTTTGTAATGGGATGTTCTTCATTCACCACCTGAACAGGGACTTCCACATCATGCATGTAGCTGGATCTTTCCTCTTCTGCGCCAGATTCAATATAGCGCCCTCCTAAGATCCATTCAAATTCATCCCAGGCCTGGTAGGATACCAGGGAATGGTGCAGGAATACAACACCCTTTCCCTTCTCTAAAAGCTTAATAAACGCCGATTTCTGGGTATTGTCAATCTCCTGGTTCATGTCGTAGAAGAGTAAGACATCAAATTGATCCATAAGAAGAGAATCATATAAGATATTGGCTTCCGGATGGATCACTTCCCGGTATTCAACACCGGGCATCTCCCTGAACATATGGAAAAAGGGCTCTCTTTCAAAGTCATGCCCGCCTGTAATGATTAATATTTTCTGTTTGGTTTGTGCAATACACCTGGTGGTGAAAAGGATATTTGAGGCCCATATCAATACGAACAGTAAAAGCCACATCCGAAAGTATAATATAACTTTGCTCATCCTGCTGGCTTGTTATCTACTTTATCCAGTCTTTTATTGGAAAAGTACTCCAGAACCTCATTTAGTTGCTGATAGATTTCCTTTGTTTCTGCATCCAGCTTAGAAATCTCAAGGGGGTCATTTTCGTCATAGTCTTCAGGGATTTCATAAAACTCCCCTGAAGTATATAATTTAAAACGGTGGTTACGTGCAAATACACGTGCTTTATCTGCCTCACCATTTCTGGAATACCAGCTATAGATCCATTCCCGCGGATTGCCTTTTTCTCCACGTAGCTGGGGAAGAAAGCTTCTGCCATCCAGATCCAGCGAATCAAGGTTCATACCTGCAATATCGCCCAGGGTTGGTAAGAAATCTGTAAAGTCAATAAGGTCCCGGTTGGTGGAATTTGTCTTGATAATATCGGGCCAATAAATAATAAGAGGAACCCGGGTTCCCGCATCGGTGGATTTGCTTTTTGCTCCTGCAATCTCCCGTCCATTCATCGTGGAAACTACCGGCACATCCGTTCCATTATCTCCGGTAAAGATTACCATGGTGTTGTTTTGAATTCCCAGCTCCTCTAATTTTCCTACTATCTCCCCCACAATCTGGTCCATATGAGCGACCATATCTGCAAAGTAATGCGCTTCCCCCTTATAAGTCATGGTGGAACTATCGCCTGTGTTCCATTCCACAGAAGTGGGCGCCGGACTAAATGGACAATGGGTCAGGATCATGGGATAGTATAAGAGGAAGGGCCTCCCGTTTTCTCGGCACTCTTCTATGAAATCGAGTCCATATTGATTGACTACATCCGGGCCATAGTCATAAGCACCATAGGTGATAAGCTTCCCGTTTACTTCAAGTACAGGTTTGGAATAGCGCGTGTCGCGTCCCGTTGAATCCACTCTTCCCTGGCTCACCTGCCATAAACAGTGTTGCTCAAATCCTGCATGTTGAGGACTGGCAGGATCCTTGCCCAATTGCCATTTCCCTATGACACAGGTAGCATATCCAGCTTCCTGAAAAAGATGTCCAAAAGTAGTCTGGCTTTCTTCCAGCAAACCAAAACGGACGTAGTTCCGCACATTATAGATACCTGTCATCAGCTGAACACGGCTTGGTGTGCATAAGGGCTGTGCATAACAGTGTTCAAAGCGCATACCTTCTAAAGCCAGTTGATCTATTTCAGGTGTCTCATAGGAGCTGCCACCATTTGCCCCGATGGTTTCGTAGCCCAGATCATCAGCCATAATTAAGATGATATTGGGGCGGGTATCCTTCTTCTCTGAAGGCTTGCCCGGGTTACAGGAGATGACACAAACAGAAATCGTCAAAACTATCAGAAGATATATTGATCCCTTTTGTATCATGAGCATGGGTTTAGTATGAAGTTTATGGCAGTAGTGTGTAATGGCCATGAATACAGAGCCATTTTCCGTTTTCCCTGACAAAGATCCGGGTTGATTTTCCACGGGAGGAAAAGGCTTCGCCCTTGAAGTTTCCTCTATCCTTCCAATAGTAAGTAAT
The DNA here is from genome assembly GCA_964458155.1 of uncultured Bacteroides sp. Lineage (GTDB taxonomy): Bacteria > Bacteroidota > Bacteroidia > Bacteroidales. The sequence continues at coordinate 21,254 of CAYWGP010000064.1, read as the reverse complement.
CCAGGCCACCGAATCTTTTATCACTACGATGGGTTCTTCCATTTCCGTATGGATATTTGAAGAAGTCTTCAACCATTCCTCAATCCCGTTTACTTCTGCCTCTTTGCCAATTCTTAGTACGGGATCGGATTCCCCAAATTGCGTGAAATCGGGATGCACATGGCTGGCATACAGCTCAATATCTTCATTTTCAATGGCTTCCCACATAGCCACAAGGGTGGCTTTTACTTCTTCTTCCTGATTCTGCAAGTCCGCCTGGTCCACACCAGAATTATTGTCAGAAGGGTATGATTGAGTACAACTGCAAATCAGCGCAATTGAGATCAAATACAGAAGCCCGACAAATACTTTCAGCTTCATTCTTCGGTTCATTTATTGAAAAACAATTTACAATTTCTTTGGGCATTTTGTAAATCTAAATGTAATTCTCACACATACCATTCCTCATTAACCCTTGTGCGGGAGATTCAATTCGGCAGGCATTAGTCTTTTTTCTTTTCTAACAGGGAAATCAGAATAACTACTACAAGCAGAAGCATTGCCATAATGCCCAGATAACTGCCCGAATTGTTAGACCAGCTTAAATCACCAAAATCAGTCACGGAGATATGCCCGATGATAATGACCAGGGCCACACCCATAAGTATAAATTTCGCGTTTCTCATCTCAGTCAAGTTCTTTAATCCTTATGTTCCTGAAAGAAACTTCTCCAGGATGATCCTGAAAACATATATGCCCTGAGGTGAATTTACCAAAGTCATACCATCTTGCATCCCCAAGATAGGGACTTTCTTCAGATCTGCTGAACTTACTCTGCTGAACCATGGCATCCCATTCAGGACCCTGGAGTGGAAAGGAATTAATCAGGACCCCGTTCAGAATGACCTCCCCGCGATTGGCTTTATAGTCGATTTTAATGTGATAGGAATTCCACTGGCCGGCTGGCTTTGAGACTTCCGTTTCGGCAGGTGCAGATAAATCATATAGTGCTCCAACGAAGTGCTTCCGGGCTTCCAGATCTTCTATGGCATTATAGATTTCAATTTCACCTCCCAGAGCAATCCGGGGGTCAGAATATATGGCAGCATCCAGGATCTGAATTTCCGGACCCGTTTGATAGGGATAGTTATATTTTGAGTCTTCACTTACACCCCACATGAAACCGCTGTTTCCTCCGGGTATTATAAGCCAGTCGAATTTTATTTCGAAGTTCCCGTACACTTTATCCGATAATAAACTTGCATCTCCTTCTCCCGTTTCCATATCTGAAATCCCATTGAAAATCAAAATACCATCTTCAACGATCCAACCTTTCTTTGAGCCTGTATCCTGAAAAATGTGCCATCCCTGGAGGGAGTTGTCCTTAATCAAATCTTCCCATTCAGATTTATGCTTGTTGCAACTTGTGAAGAATAAGATGATGAGAAGAGGTAGTAGTGTTTGTTTCATTTGCACAAGTTAAGCAAGTCTGTTTGGGGATACAATCTTTTTTTTGTAGACGTGGGAATGTTACTTTTCAACCAGAAATGAAGCTCTTTGTTGCAATTCTATAATTCAACTATCTTTGTGCCCTTAACTATTTATAATAGACATGAGTAAAAATAAAACACTCCTGATGATCCTCGATGGCTGGGGCATTGGTAAAGGAGATAGCACCGATGTCATTAGTCAGGTAAGCACCCCGAATATGGACCGTCTTCAGAAAGAATACCCTTCGTCACAGCTCCATGCTTCGGGCGAGAATGTGGGTCTGCCCGAGGGCCAGATGGGTAATTCTGAGGTGGGGCACCTGAATATTGGTGCGGGCCGGGTGGTTTACCAGGACCTGGTAAAGATCAACATGGCAGTGAAGGATGGATCCATCAGTGAGAATCCTATCCTGGTTGAGGCCTTCAGCTACGCCCGTGACAATCAGAAACAGGTACATTTCATGGGTCTGCTTTCCGACGGAGGTGTACATTCACTGGACAAGCACCTTTACAAGTTATGTGATATGACCGGCGAGTACGGGATCAAGGATGTTTTTATACACGCTTTTGGTGATGGTCGCGATACAGATCCTCAGAGTGGAAAGGGATATATGGAGAACCTGGAGAAGCATCTTGCCGGATCGAACGGGAAGGTAGCCTCATTCATTGGCCGCTATTATGCCATGGACAGGGATAAAAGATGGGAACGTGTCAAGGTGGCTTACGACCTGTTGGTACATGGTAAGGGAAGAACAGCTAAAGATGTGGTAAGCGCGCTTCAGGAATCTTATGATAAAGGAGTGACGGATGAGTTTGTAAAGCCCATCGTGATTGTTGATGGAGAGAACAAGCCCCTGGGGACCATCCGGGAAGGGGATGTGGTGGTATTCTTTAATTTCAGGAACGACAGGGCCAAAGAGCTCACCATTGTCCTGACCCAGAAGGATATGCCCGAGCATGGAATGCATACTATTCCGCTGCATTATTGCACCCTGACCCCCTACGATGTCACCTTCGAAGGATTGCATGTCATCTATGATAAAGATAATGTCACTAAGACCATTGGTGAGGTAATATCAGAGGCTGGATTGAGTCAGCTGCGTATTGCCGAGACAGAGAAATATGCTCATGTGACCTTTTTCTTCTCCGGTGGAAGGGAAGCGGAATTTAAGAATGAGAACAGAATCCTGGTGCCATCACCCAAAGTGGCCACCTACGACCTTCAGCCCGAAATGAGTGCCTTCAAGGTAAAAGATGCTGTAATCAAAGATATCAGGGAGAATGGACCGGATTTTATATGCCTCAATTTTGCCAATGGAGATATGGTGGGACACACCGGAGTATATGCTTCCATTGAGAAAGCCATAACTACGGTGGACCAGTGTGTGGGTGAAGTGGTGGAAGCAGCCAGGGAAAACGGCTATGAGGTGATGATTATTGCCGATCATGGAAATGCCGATAATGCAGTGAACGCAGATGGTTCGCCCAATACGGCTCATTCCCTGAATCCGGTACCATGTATTGTGGTAACGGACAATTACTCAACTGTTGACGAAGGAATTCTGGCCGATGTGGCACCAACCCTTCTGTACATGATGGGTGTGGAGCAGCCCGGGGAAATGACCGGCAGGGTACTGGTATCCTAACGGTTTATCATTGGAAGGATATCCTCTCTGAGTTGTAGTACGAGCCTGCAGATCTCATCCAGGGATTCAGGTTCATAGGTGATCTCGGCCACAGTGGCATGGAAAGCCTGTTCATTGTCGTCCATCGCAAAACCCACAGGTTCATAATGGATCTCAACTTTATCGTACACCTCTTTTAACTTGTTCACAGTGTGCATGTAACGTCTTACCATTAAGGATTCCTGCTGATTGGCAAGGATGCCCGAGAGACTGTTCAGAGAATATTTCTGTTGAAGGATCCGGTCGCCCATCTCTATTACGGACATATCCAGGTATATTTTTACGCCAATGTACATGGTCTCCAGCCAGCCTCCCAGGAGGGAGAGGGATGCAAGTGCCCCCTGGTTATTCTCATCAAAATGATTGTCCATCTCCGTATAGATCTCGTAGATCTGTTTCTTCAGAGAGTCGGGATTCTCCAGGTTGGACCTCTGTTCGCCCGGGGATTTTTCAAAAATATCCCGCGGGAGCTCCAGTTTGTCCGACAGTAATTCAATATGGTTGTAGTACTCAGCAGCTTCATTTGCTCTTTCAAACAGTGTGCAGTAGCTCAGGTCAACTCCTAAAACACCAAGCAAAATAGCTATATGTTCCGGGTTGTCATACAGGGGGATCTTTTCGAGTGGACAGGGAATACCGGGATCAAAGCCGGTTCCCGTTTCTTCAAAAAAGCTGACAATATCTGTTGGGATTCTAAGGGCGTATACGATTTCTCCATCCGGGGCAAAAGCAGAAGGATTATCGGAATTGGAAATAAAATCGCTATCTCCCGGTTTGGAGCCGGAAGTATTGCAGCCATTCAGAAAGATAATCAGGAAAAAGGCTCGAAACGCAAATCGAAACATAAAATGGGATTGAGTTAATAAGGTAAAATTAACAATTCTTTCATATCATGGACCGGGATTTCATGGCTCCGATAATGATATCGATTAACTCATTTGGCTCCAGAGTCATACAGTTTAATTTGATATCAAAACGTGTATAATCGTTTCCTTTACCCTGGAAGAAATCCCTGAAACCGGACCTCTTTTTATCAATGCTTTGAGCATAAGTGCGCGCCTGGTCAATGCTCATATTATTCTTATCGGCCACCCGCAGGGCCCGCCATTCCAGGGGAGCTTCCAGAAATACATGAAGAGACTTTGGAATATCCCTGGTAATGGCAACACCGCCCCTGCCCACAATTATCGCGTTTCCGGCATTTGCGAAATTTCTGATCACCTTGGCAATGGTGGTTCGTATCTTCATATCCGATTTATAATAATCCTTGGATTGGGCCAGCAGCAAATCTTCAAGTACTCCACGGCTCTTGTAATCGAAAACATGCTGGATCTGGCTGGAGTCCACCTGCAATTCTTTGGCCGATTCCATCAAAATCTCCTTGCTGATCCATCTCCATGGTCCCTCCTTGGAATGCACTTTCTTCATATTGTTCAGAGCCTCAGCAAGGTCGGATGCTACTTTTTTGGCCGGACATCCCAACTCTCGTGACAGAGTTACAACCGGCCCTGGAAAGATGTGCCTGGCAGGATCTTCCTTATACCAGTCTTCCAGGTATTTTGACAGGTCGATTTTCATGATCTTGGGTAAGAGAGGGTTTATGCTAAATTTACCATTTTTAATACCCAAAGTCAAGGATTGAGCGTCCCTGATGCTAAATAACAACAGGCTGAAAGGAGGAAATAATCCTATGGATGCTTATATTTGAGGTACTGACCTAAATAAAACCTTACCCTATGAACAAAATTACAGTAATTGGAGCCGGTAATGTAGGTGCCACATGTGCCAATGTGATTGCCCACAAGGATCTGGCCAACGAAGTAGTTCTTCTTGATGTGAAAGAAGGACTGGCCGAAGGAAAAGCGCTGGATATCTGGCAAACTTCTTCCATCAATCATTTCAATACCCGGGTTACCGGGTCCACCAATGATTACCTTAAGACCAAGGGGTCCGGTATCATTGTGATCACCTCGGGAATTCCAAGGAAGCCGGGAATGTCCCGTGACGACCTGATTAAGACCAATGCAAACATTGTGAAGGAGGTCACCGAAAAAGCGATTAAATATTCCCCGGATGCCATCATTATCGTGGTGTCCAATCCTTTGGACGTGATGACTTACGCAGCATTCCTGGCAGCCAACAAGGATCCCCACAAGGTATTCGGAATGGCCGGCATCCTGGATACGGGTCGTTACAAGGCCTTCCTGGCGAATGCCCTGAATGTTTCGCCCTATGACATTCATGCCATGCTTCTGGGTGGTCATGGAGATACCATGGTTCCCCTTCCACGCTATACTTCTGTGAGCGGTATTCCGGTCACCGAATTGCTGGGCAAGGATGTGATTGAAAAGATTGTGGAGCGGACCAGAAAGGGTGGAGGCGAACTGGTGAGCCTGATGGGCACCTCAGCCTGGTATGCTCCCGGTGCCGCTGTAACACAAATGGTGGAAGCAATCGTGGATAATCAAAGACGGGTATTCCCGGTATGTGCATACCTGAATGGTGAATACGGACATAAAAAGATCTACCTGGGTGTTCCGGTTATCCTTGGCAAGGGAGGAGTGGAAGAGATCATTGAGATCAGCCTGAATACCGAAGAGAAGAAGTTGCTTACCAGCTCGGTCGATAGCGTGAAAAGCGTGATGAAAGTCCTCGACGATATGAAACTATTCGAGGATTAGATCTAAGCATCACATTTTCAAAGAAATACCTTTTACTAAGTGCGTAATTAGCCGAAAGGCCGATTACGCATTTTTTTATGGCTACACTCCCAAGTGCAAAAAAATAGTGCTATATTTGCGGCCTATTCGAAAAAGACAATCAAGTAACTATTAATAAACAAGTTAAAAATGCAAAATAAAGGTGCCATCAGGTTTTTTACGATTGTTCTGGCTCTGGTTAGTGTTTACCAGCTTCTGTTTACCGTTTTTACACAGAAGGTGGAACGCAATGCCAGGGAGTTTGCCAACGGCGATGTCCGTATAGAACGATCTTACCTGGATTCGATGAAAGGTGAAGTGGTATATAATGTACTATTCAAGAAATATACCTACCAGGAATGTAAAGAAAGAGAGGTCAATCTTGGCCTTGACCTGAAAGGTGGAATGAACGTCATTCTGGAAATTGCGGTCGAAGATATTATCCGCTCGCTGGTTGCAAATCAGTTTCTGACCGATCCGGTATTCTTAGAGACCATGGCACTTGCTCATGAGAAGAAAAAAGATAGCCAGAGCGATTTTGTAGATCTTTTTGCTGAAGCTTTTGAAGAATTGAATCCCGGTGCTCAGCTGGCACAGTTCTTTATGACGCCGGAAACCCGCGGCGAGATTGATTTCAACACCACCAATGCTGAAGTGGTTAACTTTCTCAAGCTTGAAGCTGACGATGCCATTGACAATTCCTATAATGTATTGCGGAACAGGATTGACCGTTTTGGGGTTGTTCAACTGAATATTCAAAAACTCGAGCGCCAGGGCAGGATTCTGGTAGAGCTTCCAGGTGTTAAGGAGCCGGAGAGGGTTTCCAAATTGCTTACCGGAACTGCCAACCTGGAATTCTGGACCACCTACCAGGCTTCCGAGGTCTGGAACTATCTGGATCAGGCCAACCGGACCCTGGCGGATATTTTAAGGGCTGAGGGGATTGCAGATGAAGTTGCAGATGTTGAAGAAGGAGATGCCACTGTTGAAGAGGTAGCTCAAACGGAAGAAGACCTTCTGGATGTTGAACAAGATCTACTGCTGGATACTGCTGGTCTGGATCTGCTGACCGATCTGGATACCACTCAGGTTTTTGAGGATCAGGAGGGCCAGTTTTATCGTGAAAATCCCCTGATTGCTGTTCTGACTCCCTACCTGGATAACCAACGGAACTTTATTCCCGGATCCACCGTCGGAGTTGTTCTCTTAAAAGACACAGCCAAGGTGAATGAGTACCTGGCCATACCCCAGATCAGGCAGTTGTTCCCATCCGATTTAATATTTGCATGGCACTTCCAGTCCCAGGGTGCAGAGCAAGAGTTTATCAGGCTGCATGCCCTGAAGGCCACAAGGAACAATCAGCCGGTAATGGAAGGCAAATATGTCACCGACGCCAGGGTAGGAACAGATCCTTATACCGGAGAGTTTAATGTAAGTATGAACATGAACTCGGAGGGAGCTAAGAAATGGGCCAATGTGACCAGGGAGAATGTAAACCAGGCCATCGCCATTGTGCTGGATGGACTTGTTTATTCTGCTCCGAACGTATCTGAGGAGATTAAGGGAGGAAGCTCTTCCATATCCGGAGATTTTTCGCAGTCCGATGCAGATGACCTGGCCAATATCCTGAAGTCGGGTAAGATGCCGGCCCGTGCGCGTATCGAGTCCAGCGAAGTGATTGGACCCTCACTGGGAGCAAAGTCTGTAAAAGACGGTTTGAACTCATTTATGATTGCCTTTGTGGTGGTTCTCGCTTACATGTTATTCTATTATAGCCGCAGGGCAGGAATGGTGGCAGATATTGCCCTGATTGCCAACATGTTCTTCCTGATGGGGGTACTTGCCTCACTTCAGGCGGTACTTACTCTGCCGGGTATTGCCGGTATTGTGCTTACCATTGGTATGTCGGTGGATGCGAATGTGCTGATCTATGAACGAATCCGTGAAGAGCTGTCGGCGGGGAAAAACCTGAAGACCGCCATCAAGGATGGTTACCGGAATGCCTACTCTGCTATTTTTGATGCGCAGATTACCACCTTCCTGACCGGTTTGATTCTTTTCTTCTTCGGAACTGGCCCCATCAAAGGTTTTGCCACCACCCTGGTTATTGGTATCCTGACTTCGCTGTTCAGTGCCATTATTCTTACCAGGCTGATGTACGAGCGCATGCTTGCGAAAGGCAATAACATAACCTTTGACACAAAGGTCTCGAGAAATGCATTTAAAAATGTCAACGTTGATTTCATTGGAAAAAGAAAGGTCTTTTATATTATCTCTGGACTAATTATTCTGGCAGGTGCCGCTTCACTGGCAACCAAGGGATTGGACCTTGGAGTGGATTTCTCCGGTGGACGTAACTATGTTATTACCTTCAACCAGGATGTGGAAACCACCGATGTACAGGAGAACCTGGAGGAAGCCTTTGGCGTGGCTCCCACAGTGATTACATACGGGTCCAGAAATACCGTGCGTGTAACAACCAAATACCTGATTGACGATGATCGCCCTGAAGTGGATTCCATTATCAAGGCCCAGATGTTTGAAGGATTACAGCCCTACCTGGATAGCGATGCCACCCTGGATGAATTCCTGAACGGACAGGACTATGTCATTAGTTCCCATAAGGTAGGTCCTACCATTGCCGATGACATTAAGCGGACTGCTGTCATTGTGATCTTTGCCTCGCTACTGATTATATTCCTGTATATACTGGCCAGGTTCCGCAACTGGCAGTTTGGTCTGGGTGCCCTGGCAGCCCTGGTACATGACGTGATGGTTGTGCTTGGACTGTTCTCCCTGCTGGATGGCATCATGCCATTCTCACTTGAACTCGACCAGTCCTTTATTGCGGCCATTCTTACGGTGGTGGGATACTCCATCAACGATACCGTGGTTGTGTTCGACCGGATCAGGGAGTATGTGGGGCTGCAGAAGAAGAGAGAACGCAAGGCGATCTTTAATACTGCACTGAACAGTACACTGAGCCGTACTTTCAGTACATCCCTGAGTACCTTCTTTGTATTGCTGGCCATCTTTATCTTTGGTGGTGATGTGATCAGGGGCTTTACCTTCGCCCTGTTGATTGGTGTGGTTGTGGGTACCTATTCATCCCTGTTCATAGCTACCCCGGTGGTATATGATACCATCAAGGGAGATGAAACAATCCGTGTACTGAAGGGTTCTGTAAGGAAATAGAATACCGGATAAACTCTGTTAAGGGGTGTGGGAACTGATCTTTAAGATGAAGCCCACGCCCCTTTTTGTTTCCAGTGATACAGAGGGTTCTGCCTGTATGTATTTTCGCAGCCTTGATATAAATACATCCATGGAACGGCCCAGGAAATAATCATTTTGTCCCCAGAGTTCTTCCAGGATATCCTCTCTTTTTACCACGCTGTTCTGGTTTTCGATCAGGTACTTCAAAAGCTCCGATTCCCTGGGAGTCAGGTTAAAACTATTGGTTCCATCCTCAACCAGTAGCTCTCCATATTTAATATGAAGGCAGCCGATTTTCGCAGAACTTAGATCCTCCTTGCCGGCTCTTTTTAAAATGTTGTTTAATCTGAGCACAAGCTCTTCCGCCTCGAAAGGTTTGGTGATATAGTCATCCGCTCCAATTGACAGACCCTTTAAACGGTCCTCCTTCTGGTTCTTTGCAGTCAGAAAAACCACCGGCATGGCCGGATCAAGTTTCCGGATCTCTCCAGCCAGTATAAATCCGTCCATTACGGGCATCATCACATCCAGGATGCAGAGGTCCACGTGGTTTTCCTGGAAAACCTTCAGGGCATGCTTTCCATGGTTGGCGGTATATACATTAAAACCTGAGAGCTCCAGGTACTGAGCCAGCACCTTCTGGAGATCAATATCATCTTCAACCAGCAGTAAGTCCATTTTCAATAGGTAATTTGATTGTAAATGTGGTCCCCTTTCCAAGGGAGCTGCTTACTGAAACAGTGCCTTGATGGGCTTCCACAATCTGTTTAACATAATATAGCCCAAGCCCCAGTCCCCGGATCACTCTCTGCTTGGATTCTTCTCCACGATAGAATTTCTCAAAGAGATGCCGCTGTTCCTCCTTCCGGATCCCCGGGCCATTATCTCTTATTTCAAACTGTAGTTCCTCCTGGATATCTGATACTTTAATCCAGATCTTGCAGGGTTTACGGCCATATTTCACCGCATTTGAGAGGATGTTATTCACTACGGTGGACATGTGCACCTCGTCCAGCAGGTGGGTAGAATGGTGCAGGTCCGTAAGCAGTTCGATAGACGAGCAGGCATCACCCTGGTTAATCTTAAAAACCTTTACCAGTTCCCTGATCCATTCCTCCACCGGGATATGTTCTGGTCTCAGCCTAACCTGGTCCCTTTCCCAGATATTGATATCCAGGATCCGGTCGATCAATTCGGACAGATGTCTGTTCTGCCTTTTGATCATGGCTGAAAGCTCTGTTACTTTCTCTGTTTCATTGAATATTTGCGGGTTGCCCAGGGCGCTGGAAGCCACCGAAATGGTGGAAAGAGGCGTTTTCAATTCATGGGTCATGTTATTAATGAAATCGGTTTTCATTTCCGACAGGCGATTCTGTTTAAGCATGTTTCTGAAGGTCAGAATGAAAACTGTAAATACCAGTGAAAGGGTAAAGAATTCCATGGCGAAAATAAGCCACATCCCTTTCAGGATCAGCTTGGAACGATTTACAAAATCGATGTAGATCCCATAGGATATTTTGAAAAAGTTACGTTCATGGGCAAAGCTTCCTGCCAGCAGGGAATGGCGGGGTGCGACTGGAAGTAATACCGAGTCGGGGTAGACTTTTTTTTCATATCCGATGTCCACCAGGTAAAGATCCTCAATCTGAACATGGTAAGTGAACTTGAGATTTTCCCCGGCTTTGTTGATATACTCCCTAATAAAGTTTTCCGGTTCTTTATATTGATTCAGTACTTCATGGAACACTTCCCCCGGGGTGCGGTTAAGGGAATCAGGCTGGGAAAACAAAAACTCCAGAGCCTTGTTGTCAAGCAGAAAAAGTACAGAATCAAAATCATATTTGAAGTCCAGGCTGTTAAATTTAATCATCCCATCCTTGACCAGGTTTCCGAAATGGCTATCGAACTGTTTTTGCTTGGTAATGTATGTATCAGTAATAAAAATGTATTGCACAAAAAGCAGTATTATAAGTGCAATGGACGACAGTATAATAAGTTGACGGCTCTTCATTTAGATTAATTCCTTAGCTAAGATAATCTCTTTATTCCTACGTTAACCAATCATTAACACTGCATTAACCAAGATGCACGCCTGTCATGCTTATTTTTGTAACAGGCAGAAACAGAAAACTCAGAAATCATGAAAAATAAGAAAGGACTCACTATCCTGTCAATTATAGCAGTGATGCTGATGATAGGATTTACAGCAGAGGCTCAAACCAGCCAGGAAGCTCAGAAGAAACAACATCTGGAACAGGAGAAGCAGATGAAGGAAATGGAGATGCAGTTAAAAAAGCAGCATCTGGAGCAGGAGAAAAAAATGGCAGAAATGGAAAGAGCCTACTCCGAGCAGGCCAGGGAATCTTCCAGGGTTAGGGAAAGGGCCTATGTGTATAGCACACCCAGCACCGGTTTTGCAGATGAAGGGACCTACTTTATTTCATCCTTCGGCCAGGAGAATCAGTCCCAGTTAACCATCAGGAATAACTTTGATGGAGACAGCGATTCATCGGAAGGTGAATTTGACGTGGATGAAAGCACCAGGCACATCAAGTGTACAATCAACGGAAAAGCAAATTCGGGTCGAATAACTATCAAAGTATTGTATCCAGGGGGCAAGGTATTTAAAGATCTTTCTATAACTTCTTCAGCCCAGATCTCTTTCACACAATCATTAACCATCAAAGATGAGGAGAAGAGTAAATATATTGGAGCATGGACTTATAAAGTTATAGCTGATAAGGCAGAAGGAAGTTATAGCCTGTCTTTTATGACCCACTAAGGGAAAGCAATTCCAATTTTCCAATTACGTCCGGGGCCATTCTGATAGATTTCAGGATGGCCTTTCTTATGGAAGCCTTTCCCACTTATGGAGGAGTATACTATGAGGAAGCCTTAGCTGGTACGAAGTATCAGGTTAAGCGACGAATAATATACTCCGGAATTACTATATTTGCGTAAATCGAAACAAGGATGTTTGGGACTATATTATTTATTAGCGGGCAGGAGATCATTTTTGTTGTATTAATCGTATTGTTGTTGTTTGGATCCAAGGAGATTCCCAGGCTGGCCAGGACATTTGGCAAGGGGATGAAAGAGTTCAGAAAAGCTACAGATGATATCAAACGGGAATTTGAAAGCAGCACCCCTGAGGTGATGGACGATTTTAAGGCGATCAAAAAGAACCTCACAAAGGATGTCAATGATATTAAGGAGAACCTGACCAAAGATGCCAAGGTGATCGGCAAGAACCTCAGCAAAGATGCCAACGAGATTAGTAAGAACCTCACCAAAGATGCAAATAAAGTTGCTAAGGATGTAAAGAAGAATCTGGATATCGGTTAGCACCATTCCAATACTCATGGCACAGGTTTACCTTTTACTTTTTGCCGGACTTTTGCTGCTGTTTGTCAGTGGGAAATATCTTGTGGATAGCAGCGTTGCCATTTCAAGGCGCTTGAGGATTCCCAGAATGATAGTCGGGCTTACTGTGGTGGCCTTCGGGACCTCTGCTCCTGAACTGCTGGTGAGCCTTCAGGCTGCATTTTCAGGCTACCCCGAAATTGCCATGGGTAACGTGGTAGGAAGCAATATCTCCAATATTCTCCTGGTCCTGGCCATTACGGCACTTATATTTCCCATCCCGGCACCAGCTTCTTCTGTGAAGCGCGACTGGCCAATCATGATGGGGGTCTCCCTGCTCCTTTTTGTTTTTTCCCTGGATGGATGGATCTCCAGGCTGGAAGGAGTAGTATTTGTTAGCCTGCTGGCAGGCTATATCCTCTTTTCGGTAATAGGCGCGAGAGGTGTGGCAAGAGTGGGAGAGAAGGAGAGTGAAGAGGGTCAGATGCGCTGGTGGGTGGCAGGGATCATCTTTTTAGTTTCATGCCTGGGCCTTGCATTTGGAGCCGATCTGCTGGTGGAGAATGTGGCACTGATTGCGGAGGAGATAGGGCTTTCCAAGAGGGTGGTTTCCATTACCATGGTGGCAGTAGGAACCAGCATTCCGGAGCTCGCCACCAGCGTAATTGCTGCCCTGAAGAAGGAAACCGATATTTCAGTGGGGAACATCATTGGCTCCAATATCATGAATGTACTGACGGTACTGGGCTTTACCAGCCTTGTTAGCCCAATAAGTGTTAGCACAGAGATAGCCCGTTTTGATATTCCCGTGATGTTGGGTGTCTCGCTGCTATTGCTGTTGATTATGCTTCCGGCAGCCCGCTCGCGAATTACTCGCTGGGAGGGCTCCTTCATGATTCTTATCTATCTATTGTATATTTACTTCTTATTTTAAAGGGATGATCAGCGCCAATAATATCACCAAATCATTTGGGAATCTGAAGGTTTTAAAGGGGATTAGTCTTGAGATAGCTGCCGGAGAGGTAGTCTCTGTGGTGGGCGCATCGGGGGCCGGCAAAACCACACTGCTACAGATCCTGGGAACTTTAAGCAGGCAGGATGCAGGGGAAATCACCATGAGCGGGATCCGGACAGATCAACTTGCTGGAAACAAGCTGGCCCGTTTCAGGAATATGCATATAGGTTTTGTGTTCCAGTTCCATCAGCTTTTACCGGAATTTAATGCCCATGAAAATGTGTGTATTCCGGGATTTATCGCCAACAAACCCAGAAAGGAAGTTGAGGCACGTGCAAAGGAACTGCTCATTTTTCTTGGCCTCGAGGATCGTCTCGACCATAAGCCTTCAGAGTTATCCGGAGGGGAGCAGCAAAGGGTAGCGGTGGCCAGGGCATTGATCAATGACCCGGAGGTAATTCTTGCCGATGAACCATCAGGTAACCTGGATACAGAAAACAAACAGGAGTTACATAAACTATTTATGACCTTACGGGACCAGCTTCAGAAAACCCTTGTGATTGTTACACACGATCACGGACTGGCCGAAATGGCCGACCGGATCCTTACCATGAAAGATGGCAGGATCATTTAGTCTGGATGACCTCCTCTTCCACAAAACGGATTCCATAGTCTTTTAGCTCTTCAAGTACAGGATTGTAGATTTCCGCCAGGACGGGAAGCTGAACACCCTTCCCTGTATATTCTCCCTGCAGAATCCTTCTTGCCACCATGGCCAGGGGCAATCCCACCGTCATGGACATAGCAGTGTGTATGGTATCCTCGCCGATACAGACCATGGTGGAGTATCTTTTTTTCCGGATACCCTCCTTTTCAAAATCGAACTGGTGCTGCATCACGATCATGTCTTTATCGTCCGGTTCCAACCGCCATTTCTCTTCAAGGATCTTTTGAAGAACCTTGGCGGGACTCAGGCCGGATACACCGATTTTGGTCTTCTCGAATATTCCCAGCCATCTCAACCTTTCCATCATGTCCGAATCCCTGTCAAGCCCCAGGTAGTTTATCAGTTTCTGCTCCACAGGTATATCCGTTCTGAAAGCCATAAAACTGTTGATGAAATCCCGGTGTGTCATCTCCTCGGTATTCTCCATGATGTAGGTGTCATCTGTGGCTCCCAGCTGTACAAATATATCCCATGCCTCACAAAAGCCCGGCCGCCGAATGGTCCCCCGGAACATGGTTTCCAGGTTATGAAGCCCGTAGGTCTCCCTGTAGGTAAGTGAATCCCTGTTTCCATATACCTCGAATTCACCCAGTTCGGGGACATGAATGGTTTCGATGCGACTGAATACTTTATGGTAGGGAATGTATTTGAATTTCCCGTTATGGAGAAAGCGCGCTCCTTCGTGTCCGGCCAGCACAAGGTTCCTGGGATTCCAGGTAAACTTGTACTTCCACGGATTGTTTTCATAGCCCGGGGCTACCAGTCCCCCGGTACTGGATTCAAAGGCGTGCAGCTTGCAGCCTTCGGCCTGGAGTCTATTGATCATCTGGATGGCCGACATATGGTCGATGCCCGGATCAACACCACACTCGTTCATCAGGACCATGTCCTTCTTTCTGGCTTCGCTGTCAAGGGCCTTGATGGCGGGAGAGAGGTAGGAGGCGGTAACCAGGTCCTTGCCCAGATCCACGCAGCACTCGGCAACCAGGTGATGCATTCTGGCCGGAAGCATACTGATCACTATGCTTGCCTGTTCCACTTCCTTCCGGCGCTGGACAGGATCTTGAACATCAAAGCGAATAGCTTCTCCATCGGGATGGCCATTGATCCCTGCGACGGCTTTTTCGAGACTGATATCTCCCACACGAACCTTCCATTGCTTGTTCGAATTATCCAGGAAATATTTAATCAGTGTGGTAGAGGAGAGTCCTGCGCCCAGGATAAGTACTGTTTGCATTGGTCTAGTTTTTTAACTGTGCCTTCAGGATCTTTGCGATGTATTTCCCAATAATGTCGAATTCGATATTGACAACGGTCCCCACCCTGAACTGGTGGAAATTAGTTAGCTCGTAGGTGAAAGGGATAATGGCTACCTGGAAAGTTGTCTCCTGCGAATTAACCACGGTCAGGCTAACCCCGTTTACCGAGACAGAACCTTTTTCCACAGTGATATGTTCCTCTCCTTTGGGCTTGTAGGAAAAGGTGTAGTACCAGCTCCCTTCGGCCTCTTCCACCTCCGTGCAGGTGGCAGTCAGATCCACGTGCCCCTGAACCATATGCCCGTCAAGCCTTGAGTCCAGTCTTGTGCTGCGCTCCAGGTTTACCTTATCGCCCACCTGTAGCAATCCCAGGTTCGATTTCTGAAGGGTCTCCTTGATGGCAGTAACCGTGTATGTATCCCCGTCAATTTGAACCACGGTAAGACAGACTCCGTTGTGTGAAATACTCTGGTCGATTTTCAACTCGTCGGTAAAAGAGCACTGCATGGTGATATGCAGGTTCTCCTGTTCTTTTTCAAGACGGACCACCTTGGCGGCCTCTTCAACAATCCCTGAAAACATAATTAATTGTTAGCGTGTATGAAATAGTGGAATAAAGCTATATACAATATTCCAATGCAGAAGGCAGCGCTTATATGTTTAAGAAACGTTGAAGGCCTTCTTGAATGTGTCTACATAGTTCAGCTTTTCCCAGGTGAAAAGTTCCACTTCGATGGTCTTTGACTCCCAGTATTGTGATTCGAAGTTCTTTATAATAGTCTGAGGTGTACGGCCCATATGCCCGTAGGAAGCGGTTTCAAGGTAAATGGGATTACGCAGTTTCAGTCCCTGTTCTATGGCAGCCGGTCTCAGGTCATAAACCTCCTCAATCTTCCTGGCGATTTCACCGTCGCTAAGATCCACATTTGATTTTCCGTAGGTATTTACAAAAACCCCGATGGGCTCAACTACCCCGATGGCATAGGCGAGCTGAACCAGGATCTCGTCTGCAATGCCTGCAGCCACAATGTTTTTGGCAACATGGCGTGCGGCATAGGCTGCGGATCGGTCCACCTTCGATGGATCTTTGCCTGAGAAGGCACCACCGCCATGGGCTCCTTTACCACCATAGGTGTCCACAATGATTTTACGCCCTGTGAGCCCGGTGTCTCCATGAGGGCCTCCTATCACAAATTTTCCCGTGGGATTCACGTGAAGGATGAACTGATCATCGAAAAGTGACTGGAGACGTACAGGAAGTTGTCTGACTACGCGTGGGATCAGGATCTCCTTTACGTCCTTTTTGATTTTAGCCAGCATCCGCTCGTCTTCATTGTCGAACTCGTCATGCTGGGTGGAGATAACAATGGTATGTATACGAAGAGGTGTATCATTGTCATCGTACTCGATGGTGACCTGCGATTTTGAATCGGGCCTGAGGTAGGTCATTAGTTTTTCCTCTCTGCGAATATCGGCCATTTCAATCAGAAGCTTGTGACTGAGATCAAGGGGAAGTGGCATATAGTTATCTGTTTCTTTCGTGGCATAACCGAACATCATGCCCTGGTCGCCAGCACCCTGCTCCATAGGGTCCTCCCTGTCCACGCCCCGGTTGATATCGTGACTCTGTTCATGGATCAGGGTAATCACCCCGCAGGAGTTATACTCAAACTGGTAATCACTTTTTGTATACCCGATTTTCTTGATGGTTTCACGGGCTACTTTTTGAACATCAATATAGGTTGAAGTCCGGACCTCCCCGGCCAGAACTACCTGCCCGGTCGTTACCATCGTTTCACATGCAACTTTGGATTGCGGGTCAAATGCAAGAAATTCGTCAAGCAGAGCATCCGAAATCTGATCGGAAACCTTATCGGGGTGACCTTCAGAAACGGACTCAGAAGTAAATAAATATGCCATTATGTTATAAAATTATATATAAATCGTTATAAGTGAGGGAGATGACCGATCGACTTTGATCCTGTTTTTAGCATTATTTTTACGTGGTTGCAATCAGTCAAATCTCTCCACATGGATCCAACAAAGGAAACAAATTTCGAGTATGTGACAAAAAAAAGCAGCGTAATTAACGCTGCTTTAAGAGTATTATTTTTCATGAGTACTAGCCGCACCCAACGATCTCTATCTTCTTCTCGGCCCTGGTAAGGAAGGGTTCTTCAGTCACTTTCTGCAGAGCTTCGCAAGCCTCATCGTAGGCCCTATTTCCCTGATAGGCAGATCCCAGTTCAAAATTAATGGCAGAGATCCAAACAGGCTGTGTTTCGTATTGAAGGGCCTTTTGTGAATATTCAATAGCCTGATCGTATTGTGAGGACTTGTTGGCCACAAGTGCAAGATGATAAAGTGCGCGGGGATTGTTTGGATTGGCAGCAAGTGCTTTATCGCAGGCTTCCACTACATAGCTATAGTCAAGCTCTTCAGGATCGACGCTTTCCATCTCGCTGGTGATATACTTATTGTAGTATTTATCAATGGTTCCGTTGATGGATTCGATGGTTTTGGTATCACCTTTCGCCTGGGCTCCTTCTTTTGCATTATTGAAGCATACCATCATCTCTTCGGTGTTGTCCTGTTCCATGTAAACCATTGCTTTACCCTGACAGGCCTGGTAAATGCCTGGATTCAAGGCAAGTGCCTTATCAAAATATTCGATGGCAGCATCATAGGATTTGCTCTTCCACTCCTGGTTCCCCTGCCTCACATAGAGCTGGGGCAAATAACCAGAAGCTTTTTTGCTGATATCTGCATTGTTATTGTACATAGTGGCAGTTGCCACGGTATTTTCAAGATAGGGTATGGCATTGTCGTACTGCTTCCTCTTCATGAATGTAGTAGCCTGCCTGTAATATGTGGCCGGAATTTGTTTCTCTGCCTGTGCCTTCATGTCATTGGCTTCAGCGCCAACTACTTCAGCCATGGTCACAACCTGGTTAAAGTTTGCAAGTGCTGCATCATACTCCTGGGCATTGAGCTTTTCAACCCCAGCATTGAATTCATTAATTACATCGGTGAGGGTCTGAGCGGTCAGGGTACCTGCCATTAAAACTCCCACCAGAATTGCCGTTACTCTAAATTTCATACTTGTAATCGTTTGGTTAACAAAATGAATCGGTAAAAATATAAAAATATTAAACAAATACAATGCCATTTTGTTTTCGTCACAACAATAAGGTAATCAGAAGATTAATGATTTGTCAATTCCCGGAAGACTTCCTCCAGGCTCTTTTTCTTCAGGGAAAGCGACAGGATAGTAAGTCCCTGGCTGACAGCAAAATTAAATATGTCACCCCGAATATCCCGAATTTCGGGGGTTTCCAGTAAAAACTGATTGTTTTCAAGGGATTTCACATGAGAGATAAACAGCAGATTTTTCCAGATTTCCGGATCAACTGTTCCATCCAGTTCAATATGAATGGTCTGTGTTTGCCCTTCACTTTTCTCTTTCAGGCGCTGGGCATCCTCATCGGCTACAATCTCACCCTTATTGATGATAATGACCCTGTCGCATATGGCTTCCACCTCCTGCAGGATATGGGTGGATAGGAGTACCGTCTTCTCCTTTCCTATGGAGGAAACAAGATTCCTGATTTCCACCAGCTGGTTGGGATCAAGTCCTGAAGTAGGCTCATCCAGCACCAGGATATCGGGATCATGGATAAGGGCCTGTGCCAGGCCTACCCGTTGCCTGTATCCTTTTGAAAGCGCTCCGATCTTTTTGTTCACCTCCCGGGATAGGGCGGTCATCTCAATAACGGTTGATATTCGCTCCCTGGCCGCCTTTCCGGTCAATTTATATAAGCCTGCGACATATTGCAGATATTCCCGGATATACATTTCATGGTAGAGAGGATTATTTTCGGGCAGGTATCCGATCATACCACGGATCTCTTTCTGATGCTCCAGGGCAGGCAGATGATTGATCAGCACAGCTCCGGTGTCGGGCGACAGGGTTCCGGTAATCATCTTCATGGTAGTTGACTTCCCCGCACCATTGGGGCCAATAAAGCCAACTATTTCCCCGGTATGCACTTCAAAGGAGACTTTGTTCACTGCCAGCTGAGTACCGTATCGTTTGGAAACCTCTTTTACTACAATGGACATGGGGAAGAGTTAGTAAGTTAATGGCTTAGTGGCGTGGTGGATCTGCAGGCTAACCGTACATGAACTGGCCCACTTTTGCAAAATTAGACTTGGGATTCACACACATTACAGGAATCTTCTCATTGTTGGAAATAAGATACTGTTCCTTTGCCCCGAACATATAGTCGATCTTGGTGATATGTTTGGTGGTGGTGATCAGAATCAGGTCGGCATTTATCTTCTTACAGAAAGCCAGTAATTCTTTCTGGTATTTTCCGCCGGATCTTGCCGAAGTGTGAATTTCATATTCGATATTGTTCTGGATCAGGAAGCGGATGGCAAAATTGAGATTGACGTTGACCTTTTTTTGAAGGTTTTTATCCATCACAGGTGCCTTGTACAGGTGTATTTTTGAATTCAGGTATTTGCCCAGGAAGATGGCCCATTGGAGCTTTTCTTTGTTTTCAGATTTAAAATCTATAGGAAAAACGATGTCAGTATACCTGTCCTTATTCAGGGGGAGGTCCTGTACCACGATAAAGGGAACGGTCGAACCGCTAACGACTCTAAGTGCCCAGCTTCCAAAGAGTTTTTGTCCTCCCTTCATTCCATGGGTACCCATGACAACAAAGTTGATATTGTTCTCCTCCTTGGAGGCAAAATCCGATATCTCTTTAAAAATATTCCCATGTTGAATAGAATAACCTACCTCTTCGCCAAGATCCTTTTTTATCTTGTCCACGTCCTCTTCCAGTTTCTTCCTGGCGCTTTCTTCCAGAGAAGGATCGGTCACAATATGAAACAATATGATATTGTTTTTCAGAATGTGAGCCAGCTTAATGGCATGCCTCAGCGCATTGTAGGATACAGCCGAAAAATCCCAGGTAACCATAATGGATTGCCTCTCTTGCTCCATGGTCGGTTTATTTTTGGGTGAACCTAAATTTAGTTGAATCTTTTTAGATTATAAAGTTAACGAATCGAATTTGATAAAATTGTACTTTTGTAGCTTGTTTAAAGAAAAGGAAATGAAAAGATCGACCGTAAAGGAGTTGCTTGGTGCAACAGAAAAAAATAAGGAAGTATTGCTGAAGGGCTGGGTTCGGACCAGGAGGGGAAATAATCAGGTAGCCTTTATTGCAGTAAATGATGGAACCATTATACACAGCATCCAGGTAGTTGCTGACCTGAGCTTATTTCCAGAGGAAGAAATGAGAAGGATTACTACTGGCTCCAGCTTAAGTGTTAAGGGTCTCCTGGTAGAATCCCTGGGCAAGGGACAAACTGTGGAGATACAGGCCAGGGAAATTGAGGTGTTGGGAGACTCAGACCCTGAAGTATATCCCCTGCAGAAAAAAGGACACTCCTTTGAGTTTTTAAGGGAGATTGCTCACCTGAGGTTCCGCACCAATACTTTCGGGGCGGTCTTCAGGATCAGGCATGCACTGGCCTTTGCCATCCACAAATATTATAACGACAATGGATTTTTCTATCTGCATACCCCCATTATTACCGCTTCAGATGCTGAGGGAGCCGGTGCCATGTTTAAGGTTACCACTCTTGACCTTAAAAACACACCTGAGACAGAGGAAGGGGAAATTGATTTCAACCAGGACTTTTTCGCACGCCCCACCAATCTTACGGTATCCGGACAGCTGGAGGGTGAACTGGGAGCCCTGGCGCTTTCCTCCATCTACACCTTCGGCCCCACTTTCCGTGCTGAGAACTCCAACACTCCCCGCCACGTGGCCGAATTCTGGATGATTGAGCCTGAAATGGC
>CAYWGP010000063.1:0-3902 GCA_964458155.1 uncultured Bacteroides sp. | reverse complement strand
CCGAGTATATTGAGGCCTTCTGGAACGTAGTCAACTGGAACGATGTTGCCAGGCGCTTCAAATAAGAAATAAAGACAGTGAGTTGGATTTAGCAGGGGGGCGCTCAAGGGCGTCTCCTTTTTTTTATTCTTTTTTAATTCTCCTTTTTCAGCGCCCTTTTCTCAAACAGATAGAAGTTTATTAGCTTCAGGTACTCCTTAACAAGCTTCTGAATATCATCACTGCTCCTCCACCATTTCTCGGCATGAAAGTCTGTGTATTTACTGGGACTGCATGAAACAATAATTGCTTCTTCCCTGGCTTCCCGGATGGGATGGAAGGCTGCATTAAAGATTTTATATGCCCGGCGCGTGTGCTGGGCTGAAGAGACCAGCAAGAGGGAATTTATACTTTCCTGATTCCGAAGGTAATCCCGTATGATCTCAGCCTCCATCCTGGTGGAGGTGGCACCACCCGGAAGGAGCACAATGCTATCGGCCGGTATGCCCAGCTGGATAAGGATATCGCGAACTTGTCTGCTAATGCTGGTAATATGAATACCTCTCTCCTCCAGGATACTATCCGGACCCATTCCGGCCTCAACGATCAAAATCTTAGGGGCTGTATTCTGATGATAGAGGTCCGCTGTTTGGAGCACCCTGTCGGTCAGTGTACCTGTTAGCATGATCATCACATCGGCATGCTCCGTATGATCATTTTTTACCAGGTAGGTGCCTGCCTTCCGGCAGCTGCCCACGGCCAGCAGGAGGATCAGGAAGAGAATGATGGCTATATATAAGCGCCGCCTCATGGGATGTTAGGTATGTTGGATAATCGATTTATGAGTTGATCTGTTTATGGGTGCATTATTATGTAGGAAGACTGATTAAATGGCCGCTGCCTCAACCTCCTTAAACACCCGGGTCAGGTTAGCGCCCCAGATCTTTTTGATGTCTTTGGCGCTGTAGCCCCTGCGTACCAGCTCCAGGGTAATATTGCCCATCTGGCTTACATCGAAACAATCCTCCAGGGCTCCTCCCCCGTCAAAATCGGTTCCGATGCCCACATGATCGATACCTATGAGTTCCACCATATGATCGATATGGTCCACCGCATCGCTAACCGTGGCCATCTCCCTGGGGAAATCCCTGTCAACCGCATACCAGTCAGCAATAAATGCCTCTCTTGCTGCCTCATCCAGCTCGTAATAATTCCCGTGCTTTTCCCGTACCGCAACCCGTGCCGAGTCGCGCCGGGGGTTTGGAGCGGGCGTTTTTACATAAGCACTTAAAATACACATCTGGATCACACCGCCATTCTCCTTCAGCTTCAGCAGCATCTCGTCGCTCAGGTTCCGGGGATTGTCACACATGGCCCTCGAGCAGGAGTGTGAAGCGATAATGGGCGCACGGCTCTTTTCAATCACATCGTAAAAACTGTCGTCCGAAGCATGCGATACATCAATAAGCATACCCAGGTCGTTCATTCCTTCGACCACCTCCTCGCCCAGGGGGCTCAGTCCGCCGTGCTCCAGGGTATCGGTGGATGAATCGCATATATCGTTGTTGCGTGTATGTACCAGGGTCACATAACGAATGCCCTTTTCGTAATAGTTATGAAGCAGTTCCGGATTGTCGCCGATGGGATAGCCATTCTCCATACCCAGGTAAATGGCATGTTTCCCCTTTTTTGCGATCCGGGCCAGATCGTCGGCCTTTGTGGCCACCTCCAGGTCTTCCGGATACATGTCCACGGTATTGTAGATCTCCTGTGTTATCTCCAGTACCTCTTCCATGGCCTTCAGGTTTCCTTCGGGGGAACGCTCTCCCTGGCCAATAAAGACCGCGAACCAGATGCCGTCCATTCCACCCTCCTTCATCCTGGGCAGATCTATCTTGCTGCGGGTTTCACGGGGATCGTTGCGCACGCCAAAATCAAATCCCATCCTGTTAAGGCGCAGGGGGGTGTCGGTGTGACTGTCAACGGTATGGGCCGCCGCATGAATACGGGCTGCTTTCTTTTCAAGTTTTGTTTCGGCATTTTTGGTTTCTGAATCGGAGCAGGCTGAAAGTATCAGGACCGCCGCCAGCAGGGTGATCAGGGTTCGCATGAAAATATCTGGATTAAATGAAGCGGGAAATAAGTAAAAAATACGCAGGCATGCAAATAAGAAGTTGGATCTTCCCCGGGGAAGGTGGTTCACGCAATAATTTGTAAGTTTAGAAGGGAAAAACAACTGTAATGAAAAGATATACTTTATTGATCGTTTTAATCGTCTCGGCCTTTACGGCAGGAATGGCACAGGATACCTTAGCTGGCGGAAAGCCCAACTTCATAGTTATATTCGCCGATGACCTGGGATATGGGGACCTGGGGGTGTTTGGACATCCCTCTATCAAGACTCCGGCCCTGGATCAACTGGCTTTTGAGGGGCAGAAATGGACCAGCTTTTATGTGGCTGCGCCGGTGTGTACCCCGAGCCGCGCCGGACTGTTGACCGGACGGCTTCCCATTCGCTCGGGCATGTGCAGCGACAAAAGACGTGTTCTCTTCCCCGATTCAAAGGGGGGGCTTCCCCAGAGCGAAATAACCATTGCCAAAGCGCTTAAGGGAAATGGCTACCATACAGCTGCCATCGGGAAATGGCATCTGGGGCATCTCCCTGAGTATCTCCCCACCCGGCATGGCTTTGACAGCTATTTCGGCATCCCTTATTCCAACGACATGGACAAGATCAAGGGAAAGTCCTATATGGCAGATCAATTTACCTTCGCCGAAGAAGAATATTTTCAGGCTTACAATGTACCCTTAATGAGGGATGAGGAAGTGGTGGAGCGTCCGGCCGACCAGAGAACCATTACGAAACGCTATACCGAGGAAGCCATTAAGAAAATTGAAGAATTCGGCGAGGAACCTTTTTTCATTTACCTGGCCCATAACCTGCCCCATATCCCGCTCTTTCGTTCCGGCGATTTCAAGGACATATCGCTTGCGGGAATCTATGGCGATGTGATTGAAGAGATCGACTGGTCTGTGGGACAGATTGTTGAAAGCCTGAAGGCACAGGGCCTGGCCGGGAATACCCTGATTGTCTTTACCTCGGACAATGGTCCCTGGCATACCTTTAAAACCCACGGCGGATCTTCCGGATTGCTGCGGGGAGCCAAAGGAGGCACCTTTGAAGGAGGCATGCGCGAGCCGACCATATTCTGGTGGCCGGGGAATCTGAAACCGGGTGTGGTCATGGATATGGGAACTACCATGGATCTGCTACCCACCTTTTGCAGCCTGTCCTCTACACCTCTTCCCGATGACCGTATTTATGACGGCTACGATATATCTCCGGTGCTCCTGGGCACGGGGAAAGGGGAAAGAGAAGTTGTATTTTATTACCGGGGCGAACAGGTCTACGCCATCCGGAAAGGCGACTACAAGGCCCACTTCATTACCCAGCTGGAATACGGTAGTCCAACAGCTCACCCCATTACGAATCCTCCCATGGATATTGTGAACACTCCTACGGTACTGGAAGAGCCCCTGCTGTATAATGTAAACATCGATCCGGGCGAGAAATACAACATTGCAGAGGAGCATCCGGAAGTGATTGCGGAAATCAGAAAAGTCCTGGAGGAGCACCTGCTCACGCTTGAAGTGGTAGAAAACCAGCTGGAAAAAAGATAGGTTTACTTAAGGTTTACTGGCTACCAGAGATTTCTTCTCGCTCGAATATGCAGGTTATCGCCGCTCGAAGTCAGGACCACATCAAAGTAACACTGGCCACCGCCATAGCACGGATAGGGACAACACGGGTTATTGTTTGCATCTGCTCCGTAGCAAGTTTGAATCACTTCCTTAATGATATTGCCGTCGAGGGTATGGTTCAGAATATTGGTATTTTCGATTGTATAATCTTCCCCCAGGAT
>CAYWGP010000062.1:0-3643 GCA_964458155.1 uncultured Bacteroides sp. | reverse complement strand
TCGCTTCCTCAAGGTTTGGCGTGGTGAACCTGATGTCGTAATTTCTATGATTTATTGTGCGTACAGCAGATTCGCGGGGTGATATCTCTTTGTACTCCAAACCCCAGAGTTTCCTGCCGGCAACTTCAATATTAAATTCCCTCGCTCCTACTTCAATTATTGAACTAATCAGGGCCTCACCTTCGTGGCCGAGACTAAAAAACAAGCGGGTAATGGAGTCACCATACAATTTGCGTATGGCTTTTCGTGACTCCAGGAAGGGGTTGGAAGTCTTTAAAAATTCTATAATAAGAGCCTGGCGCCTGGATTTAAGAATGGAGATACTGTTTAAAACAGAGGTAGACTTTTCCTTAAGAAGCAGAAGATTTGTCCGGGTTGGATGGATCATACTCTACTCCCTGGCCTGCTTTTCAAGATTGAATGCCTGGAGAATCTCAATCCCCTTATCCAGGGTCTTATAAATCGAACGTGACCGGGCTCCCTGGTGGACAAACTGATTCTCAAATTCAGATGCAAAATCGAGGAGCAACTGGTCAGATTCTGCCATGCCGTCTCTTCCGACAATGGCCTCCAGTTTTTTAAGTTCCCGCCCTGTTGCATAATTCCTGTAGAGTTGATTTGCCAGGTCCCGATGGTCCTCACGGGTTCTTTGCTCTCCAATACCTTTCTGCATCAGCCTTGACAGGCTCGGGAGCACATCAATTGGCGGGAAAACTCCCTGTTGATGAAGTTCACGGCTTAAGACAATCTGACCCTCTGTAATATATCCGGTCAGATCAGGAATGGGGTGCGTGATGTCATCCTCCGGCATAGTGACAACCGGAATCATGGTTATGGAACCCTTTGAATCCTTTATGCGGCCGGCCCGTTCATAAAGGGAAGCAAGATCCGAGTACATATACCCCGGATATCCCCGGCGGCCGGGAAGCTCTTTTCTGGCATTTGAGATTTCTCTCAAAGCATCACAGTAATTAGTCATATCGGTAACTAAAACCAGGATGTCCATATCATGATCAAAGGCCAGGTATTCAGCCACTGTCAGGGCAAACCTGGGTGCCATTAAGCGCTCCATGACAGGATCATCTGCCATGTTGATGATGGCCACGAATTCAGATTCAATGTCCTGCAATGCTTCCAGGTAAAACGAGTACTCCTGAAAGGTAAGCCCAAGGGCAACAAAGATAACAGCAAATGACTTGGAACTTTCCCGCAATTTGGCATTCTGTAAGATCTGGGCGACAAGTTCTTTAGCCGGCAGTCCAGCACAGGAAAATATGGGGAGTTTCTGGCCTTTAACCAGTGTATTTAATCCGTCAATAGCAGATATCCCGGTTTCAATGAATTCCTCGGGGCGAAGCCTTGAGACCGGATTAATCGGATAGCCGCGGGCCGGCCTCCACTCTGATGCCAGAAACATCGGCAGATCATCAATGGGTTTAAATGAACCGTTAAACCTTCTGCCGATAACGTCTTTGGAAAGTGGAACCTGGCGGATTGTATCAGTAAATATGATCTCCGCATTCTCCAGGTTAAGACCCCTGGTTTCTCCAAATAGCTGGATAAGGACATTCCCCTTTGTAACCTCGAGGATCTCACCTTCCAGCTCGTAATCATCAGGCCCAATGACTCGTACCACCTCACCAATCATGGCAGCATGCACATTCTCAACGTGGAGCAGCTGGCCGGCTATTCTGGAAGTAGTCCTGTATTTATGCTCAGCAAGTCTCATGTCTGATTCTCACGCTTTTTTGGTTTGATCTTGCATGTATACCCCGGTAACACTCTTGATAATACCAAGTGTTTTTTAAGGGTCACAAAAGGCATCATCAGTATAAGCATTCTGCGCCAGAAAACTGCTGCGGATTTTCTCAGCTACTGTCATCACGAGCCGGTCCTGCTCCTGGAGACCTTCTATACCGACAATTTCCATGATCTCTTTAAGAGATTCCTCCTTGTGCATTATTTCCTGACAGCGTTTACGCAGAATTTGCCAGTCTTCAGAGAAATTTTCCCTGAAATAATCCTCAAGGATATTCTGGTATAAAGAATAGCTCTGCATCCAGTTTATTGCCGGAAAATGCCTGCTGTTTGCAAGGGTGGTATCAAGCATTAAAAAAGCACCCGAGGTCCTTAGAAGGGACTGGGTTACAGGTTCGGTAAAATCTCCACCCGGAGGAGAAACTGATAAGATCATGCTGAGAGAACCAATATCTCCTGACAGGGTTTCTACGATACCGGCACGTTCAACAAATGATGAAAGCCGGGATGCAAGATAGGTGGGGTATCCTTCCTCTCCGGGCATCTCTTCAAGAGAGGAGGATATCTCCCGGAGGGCTTCAGCCCAACGGGAAATGGAGTCAGCCAGAAGCAGGACATGGAATCCGAGATCGCGATAATATTCACCGATGGTAACAGCCGTATAAATGGATGCTTCCCTCGCAGCAACAGGCATGTTGGAGGTATTTACAACGAGAACGGTTCTTTCCATTAACGGACAGTTATTGCGCGGATCTTCCAGTTCGAGGAACTCTTCAATCAGTTCAGACATTTCATTACCGCGTTCACCGCAGCCTGCATAAATAACGATATCGACATCAGCATGTTTTGCGATTGTCTGTTCAAGGATAGTTTTGCCCGTACCAAATCCTCCAGGTATGATAGAAGTCCCTCCCCGTGCCAGGGGAAAAAGAAAATCTATGATGCGTTGTCCTGTTATGACCGGTTCTTTGGGGCTGATCTTTTTCCTGTAGGGCCGGGGTAAACGCATGGGCCAACTTTGATAGCCGAAAATATCAGCTCCGTTATCCAAGCGGCAGAGAGCTTCTTCCAGGGTTATGCTGCCCTGTAAAATATTCTCAACCCTGCCGTTTTTCCCCGGAGGAACAATTATGGGGTGCTGAAATGGCCCTTCGTCTACGTAACCGATCTTGTCACCACTGGAGACGGTATCACCATTTTTGACAAGTGGCGTAAAAGTCCATTCTTTCTTCAGATCAAGGGAGGAATCAAGGTGGATAGGGTGAATGAAGGATCCCGTTTTCTCTGCAAGCACATCCAGGTGACGCTGCAGGCCATCAAACATTACTGACAGCAACCCCGGACCAAGTGTTGTTTCAAGTGAAACACCAAGCCCTTTAACCGGCTCATCGAGACCCAGACCACTGGGGTCCTCATAGACCTGCAGGACTGCAGAGTCTTTTTCAAGCCTTACCACTTCCCCGGTCATGTTTTGCTCTCCTACGGAAACCCTTTCAAAAAGGGTAAGGCCTGTAAGGTCAGTACGGACCGTGGCACCTGAAACTGATATGATTTTTCCTGTTGTGACTGTTTTCATATATTCAGTTGAACATGATAGCCGATGGCTTTACGTAAAAGCCTTACAGCATAATCTTCTCTCCTGGTTTCCATTTTCAGCGGTGGAGGCATAATAACAAAAACCAGGTCCATACCTCTCTCCATCTCACGCAGCCTGTCGTCAATACTTTCGGTAACAAGCCGTTCGTCGATAACAATCAAACCATATTCAGGCTTCCGGACAAACTGTTCCAGCAGAGACTCCAATCCGTCACTATCACAGACATGCTGCTCGAAACCGGCCAGCCCAAAGCCGTACCTGGCATCCTTCTCAGTAAAAAAGACAATC
>CAYWGP010000061.1:0-24644 GCA_964458155.1 uncultured Bacteroides sp. | reverse complement strand
CCTCAGCGTCTCAGCGAAGAGGAGGTAGCTTATTGTTACTGGCAAGAAATTACAGTAAAGAAGGGCTCCGAAAAAGCTGTGGAGGAGCTATTTAAAAAAGCCATTTCAATCATGGAAGAGAAGGGGACCGAGCTTGCCACTTACACTGGTAAAGGTAAGTTGGGATACGAACAACCTGTTTACTTTGCCTGGTACCTTGGTAAAGATCAGATGGACTACCTGGAGCAGGAAAAAAAGTTTGCGGAGATGGTGGGTGAAGACTGGAAGCAAATAAACGGAGAGATCATTAAACATATCAAAGGCATCCGTAATATTAATATGTGGTGGGCCAAAGACATCTCATACGATAAAGAAGAATAAGCAAAAAAATGGGGAGCCTTAACAACTCCCCGTTAATAAGGCATTCTGGTTTTTGCTTCTACACCTCGTAGGTTGAAGAACTGGTATCTCCTCCGCGCCCGGTCCAGTTGGTATGGAAGAATTCACCACGGGGCCGGTCCACCCGCTCGGAGGTATGTGCCCCGAAGTAATCGCGCTGCGCCTGCAACATATTGGCTGGAAGGCGTGCTGAACGGTAGCCGTCATAATAGTTCAGGGCCGTGGTAAAGGCCGGAACCGGAATTCCATTTACCAGAGCTGTGGCAACCACCTTTCGCCATCCCTCCTGGGCTGTTTCGACCTTCTCCCTGAAGAAGGGATCCAGAAGCAGGTTGGGAAGGCCGGGATTATTATCAAATGCCTCTTTGATCTTACTCAGGAATACGGAACGGATAATACAACCTCCCCGCCAGAGCAGCGCAATTCCGCCATAATTAAGGTCCCAGCCATATACCTTTGCAGCCTCACGCATAAGTGTATATCCCTGGGCATAGGAGACAATCTTGGAGGCATATAGTGCATTCTTGATATCATTCACAAACATTGTCCTGTCGCCTGCATAAGATGGAACAGGTCCAGAGAGTACCTTTGATGCTTCTACCCTCTCCTCCTTGAGGGCCGAAAGACACCTGGCAAATACGGACTCCCCGATCAGTGTCAAAGGTATGCCCAGGTCCAGTGCCTCGATCCCGGTCCACTTACCGGTTCCCTTTTGTCCGGCTGTATCCAGAATTTTTTCCACAAGTGCTTCTCCATCTTCATCTTTATATCCAAGGATGTCCCTTGTAATCTCAATCAGGTAACTATCCAGCTCTCCTGTATTCCACTCCTTAAATACATCATGCATTTCACCGGCACTCATCCCCAGGAGATTCTTCATCAGATTGTAGGCCTCGCTGATCAGCTGCATATCGCCGTACTCAATGCCATTGTGAACCATCTTTACGAAATGACCGGCACCATCATTTCCCACCCAGTCACAGCAGGGTGTGCCATCATCCACCTTGGCCGAAATGGCCTGAAAGATCTCCTTTACATGTGGCCATGCCCCGGGCGACCCGCCAGGCATAATGGAAGGGCCCATCAGGGCTCCCTCTTCTCCTCCGGAGACTCCTGTACCAATAAACAACAAGCCCTTGCTCTCCACATACTTAGTTCTGCGGATGGTATCCGGGAAGTGGGAATTACCTCCATCAATGATGATATCACCTTCTTCCAGGTGAGGTAGCAGCATTTCAATAAAATCATCCACCGGCTTTCCGGCTTTCACCAGCATCATTACTTTCCTGGGATGCTCCAGGGAAGCAATAAACTCTTCTATGGAGTCTGCTCCAATGAAATTCTTACCCTTCCCCCGGCCTGAGATAAATTTTTCCACCTTTTCAATAGTGCGGTTATACACAGCAACGGTATAGCCGTTTCTCTCCATATTCAGCACCAGGTTCTCGCCCATTACAGCCAGCCCGATAAGTCCGATATCTGCTTTTGTTTTCATTTCTGCTATGCTTTTTTTGTATAAATATTATTGATTCCTTTTTTT
The DNA here is from genome assembly GCA_964458155.1 of uncultured Bacteroides sp. Lineage (GTDB taxonomy): Bacteria > Bacteroidota > Bacteroidia > Bacteroidales. The sequence goes on along the minus strand of CAYWGP010000061.1, from coordinate 22,726 downwards.
ACATGCACTGGTCCGCCAAAACATCAAAGCCCAGCTTCTCAAGGATCTCCCTTATCTCGGGATAGCCCTGGAAAAGCCTTACGGCATAGGCTCCGGGCTCCCTTCGAAAGGGGTAGTCGCCTCTCAGATTTTCAAAGGTATCCGGAGCACTCCTCAGATGCCGATCGTCTGAACTGACATCATAAGTCTGTTTGTATATCTCCCATAAAAGTTCTGCCTGATCACAAGCGGAAGTATCAGCCAGTATTTCTGCTGTGTCGGGAGCGGGAATGGAAGCGGGCACCCAATCATCCATTTCCAGTCCGAAAAAACGGCTTAAAGCCCTCACCGACATGGTGGTGCCATTGGCCTTTCCATCCAGGGAGTAGCCTGCAATATGAGGGCTTGCCAGGGTAAGGGCCTCCAGGAGATCCGGCTTAATGACCGGTTCATTTTCAAATACATCCAGGATCACCTCGCCCAGGCTCCCTTTCCGGATCCCATCCAGGGCTGCCTCTTCTTCCACCACGGCTCCCCGGGAGGTATTGATCAATATGGCTCCGGGTTTCAGACTTTTTATAAAAGTACTGTCAACCAGATAGTAGGTGTTATCTTCCCCTCCCCTGTTCAGGGGAACATGAAGGCTTATAATATCACTGCGCTCTTTCAGCTCATCCAGGGAGCAAAATTCTTCACTGCCCTCCATACGCTGCCGCGGAGGATCATTAAGTAGCACATGCAGTCCCAGGGCCCTGGCGGCTCCGGCCACTTTGCTTCCCACATTCCCAACACCAATGATTCCCAGGGTCATGGTCCGGAGATCCAGGTTCCGATGACTGGCCAGCCACAGCAGGGTGGAGACCATATACTGTTCCACCGATGAAGAATTGCATCCGGGCGCATTGGTCCATTGAATATCCTTCTCCCTGCAATAATCTGTATCGATGTGATCGTAACCTATGGTTGCTGATGCAATAAAGCGAACCCTGCTTCCTTCAAGCAACTCCCTGTTGCACCGGGTACGGGTGCGGGTGATCAATGCATCCGCATCCACAAGGTCACTTCGTGAGATCCCGGCACCCGGGAGATATAGCACCCTGGCCACCCCATCGAGGGCCCCTTCCAGGAAGGGAATTTTATGATCAGCTACAATTTTTATCATTGCTTTATTTCTGAAATTTTTCCTTCCAGGACCAGAGACCCAGGGCCGGATTGGAGATAAAGTAGATCTCTTCCCCGTCGGGCATGGTATTGGAGCCCTCCTTCAGGCTGTGGGGATCATAGCGTGTACTCATCTCATCCAGACTTGCAAAGGAATAATTAACCGATTCAATTTCTTCTTTGGTGAGCTGACCGGGACAGTAGGTGACTTTAAAACGTCCCTCTGTTGAGCCATGAATCAGGTGGGCCGCTGCACTCAGGTTTTCCTGGAGTTCTTTGTTTTCTTCCACAGCTTTCAGAATTTCTGGCGTGCTCATGTAGCCATACTTCCTGATCAGGCGGTCGATCTCCCTGTCCTCCCCAAACTCTTTTAGTCCGGGTGCCAGAACTACCAGCTCCCCGCCATCGGCAATGGCCATCCTGGTCCTGTAAATACTCTTATTCCCCAGCCAGGTACTCTTAAACTCTTCCGGTTCCAGATAGACGACCACTTTCTGAAGGGCTTGATCCAGCATCTGGAAATTTACCTCCAGGGAAAGTTCCGCAGCCTTTTGAAAACACTTTTCATCATCTCCTATGTACAGTCCGCGTACCACCAGCTCAGCTTCCTGATTTCGACCAATCACCGTCAGCACGTAAAGCAGGGGCAGACGGGTGGCAAAGTGTTCCGAGGCATAGTTGAGTACATCCCTTACCGGGGTGGAGGCACGCCCCATGATACGCTCCATACCGTAAGCTGCCCCCAGGTAGTGGCTCTTGTTTATCCCTTCCGGTCCACCGGTACCCACAAAAATGTTTTTATTATAATTGGCCATACCAATCACCTCATGGGGTACCACCTGTCCAATGGAGAGTATCAGATCATGCCCACCTTCAATCAGAAGCCTGTTTACCTGGGCTGGCCAGGTATAATTCACCCTCCCTTCAGAAACTGCCTCAAGATAGGATGCAGGCACTTCTCCCAGGGTGACTACATCCTGCCGCCAGTCATGTACCCTGAAGAGGGAAAGAGGCACCGTTCCGAACATTTTCCTGATCTCCCTTCCGGACATGGCAGCATGGGTCCCCAGGGCAGGGAGCACATCATTGAGATTCTCCCCATAATATTCCCAGGCCATCTCAGTCAGGCGGCCTGCCATGCTGTGGTACCTGGTAAAATCAGGAGGGACGGCCAGCACCCTCTTTTTCGGCCCGATTCTCCGGAGAGCCTCACCAAGGCCTCTTTTTAAATCCTGGTCCGACAGCACCAGGTCCGCTGCTCCTTTTTCAAAATAAATCATTTCATACCCCTCCAAAAGCACTGTAACCTCCATCCACCGGGATACAGATTCCTGTGATAAACCTGCTCATATCCGACAAAAGGTAAAGCACGGTTCCGTTCAGGTCATCGGGTTCCCCAAATACCCCCATGGGTGTATTTGCAATTATTTTCTCGCCCCTGGATGTAAGTGCTCCGGTCTTTTCATCGGTCAACAGGAAGCGATTCTGGTTGGTCAGAAAGAAACCCGGAGCAATGGCATTTACCCTTACACCAACCCTGGCAAAGTGGACTGCAAGCCACTCGGTAAAGTTATTGACGGATGCTTTGGCCGCCGAATAGGCTGGTATCTTGGTAAGAGGCTTATAGGCATTCATGGATGAAACATTCAGTACAACTCCCCTTTGCCGCTTAACCATGTCGCGCGTAAACACCAGGGATGGAAGCAGGGTTCCCGTGAAATTCAGGTCAAAGACTTTTTGAAATCCTGCCAGCTCCAGTCCGAAGAAACCATCATCCAGTTGATCCAGGTCTTCTTCGCTAATCTGCTCCAGTCTGGTTGTGGCTGTGGGGGCATTCCCTCCTGCTCCATTGATCAGCATATCAATTTCACCCAGCTCATCCAGAATCTGCAGGCGGACCTTTTCCAGGGATGCTTTATCAAGCACATCGGCCATGTAGCCAGAGCTATTCACCCCAAATTCTGAAGTCAGTTCATTTGCAACTTTCTTTGCAGCCTCTTCATTGATATCCAGGATTACCGTGATCACACCTGCTGAAGCCAATCCCCTGGCCATGGAGCTTCCAAGTACACCACCACCACCGGTGATCACACATACCTGATCCTTTAACGATTTAAATGCCTTGTGTTTCATTAAGTAAATGATTTGGGTTGATAATATGCTAGATTTTCACTTGTTATTATATCGATGGGCAGCCATTGCTTCGCTTTGGGCTCCTGGTTAAAAACAACCAGATTGTAAAGGGAATTCAGACCCAGGAAAGCCTGCTCCTCGGGATTTTGGGAAAGCAGGAAATCAATGCGATCCTGTTTAAGGAAGCGGATATTCTCAGGAAGCAGGTCATAGCCAACCAGCCGGACTCCTTCCCTCCCGGTATCAGCCAGGAAGCGTGCCACCTTGTGCACCCTGGAGTTGGTGACAAAAAGTCCGGCAATATCATTGGACCTAAAGATTTTTTCAAGTTCTTCATTCAGACTTTTATCATCGGCTCCATTCAGATCTATGCTAAGCAAATTCTCATGACGCTTTGTCCGATTGTTAAAGTAAGCCCTGAAACCTTTTTCCCTGTCAATAATATGAGCATAATTATCTTTCCGGGCCGACATATTCACAATAGCAAGATCCCTGCCCGGCTCCAACCCGTAGTAAATCAACCTGGCCGCCACATAACCACTATGATAGGCATTCTGACCTACAAAGCTCCTGACCGAGGGAGACTCCAGTTTTGAATTAAACAAAACCACCGGCAAATTCTTCCTGCCACTTTCCTCCAGGAAAGAATTTGATTCTTCCTTAAAGACGGGGGCAAAGAGTACCCCCTCCACTGTTTCAAATGGAAAATGCTCCACGATAGTTTTAAATTCTTCACGGTTCATCTGGTCGAAATAAAAGTGGTGCAGGCTTACCTGCCCATGATCCAGCGACTTGAGCGCCCTTTGAATGCCCTGTTGGGGAAGTTCCCAGAAGGTATGATCATTTACCACCTTGGGCATAAGTACCGCCAGATGGATATCACGTTTCAATGCCAGTGAACGGGCGGCTATATCGGGTTTATAATCGAACTCCCTAAGCAGTCTCTGGATCTTCTCACGGGTTGCCGGGCTTACCTCTCCCCTGTTATGGATTACCCGGTCCACCGTTCCAATGGACACATTGGCAATTTCAGCAATATCCTTGATCCTGACTTTACTCATATATTACTATATACCAAATTGTTGGATCATTCAGACAGCTTCTGTCAAAGTGATTTCCCAATTCAAAAATAGCTAATTTATTTAGGAAAGAGATATAAAATTGACTAATTTCGTGTCCGTACACGGAAATTCGTCTTCCCATGAAATTAGAAAAATATTCCTTTGGAACCGGAGACAGATTCAGTCAGCAGGGAGAAGCCCAGCTCAAGGCACTGATCAAGGCAAAAGAGATGGGAATTGAGATCGTTCCGGTCTGGAACAAATCGAACCGGGAACACCAGATCATTCATTCCTCACCAGAAAACACCAGGCGGGAGGCTGACCAGGCTGTCAGCTCCCTCGGATGGAAACAGCCCTACTATGTGGACGCGGATCACATCAACATTGTCACGGTAAATCCCTTTATGGAACACAGTGATTTTTTTACCCTGGATGTAGCTGAGTACATTGGGAGTGAAGTTTCACCGGATGAGATGGAGGACTTCCTTGTCATGGCCGATTCCTATACAGGAGAAGTGCATATCCCCGGCATAGAAGCCCCCTTTCTTATTTCCAGGGAAAAGCTCAGGGAAATAGCCGGGAAGTACCTGGGAGCAGTCTCAAAAGCCGCAGCCATTTACAGGCATATTGAAGGAAAAAAAGGTGCAGGAAACTTCATAGCCGAAGTCAGTATGGATGAGGTGGAGACAGCCCAGACTCCCGTCGAGCTCTTTTTTATCCTTCTGATGATCAGTCACTATCAAATACCCGTCCAGACCATCGCCCCCAAGTTTACAGGCAGGTTCAATAAGGGTGTTGACTATATTGGTGATGTGGGTCAGTTCCGGACAGAGTTTGAACAGGATCTCCTGGTCATAGATTTTGCAGTTAAATCTTTTAAGCTCCCCGACAACCTTAAACTGAGTATTCATTCGGGCAGTGATAAGTTCACCATCTACCCCATCATGGGTGAACTTATCAGAAAATATGACAAAGGGATTCATGTGAAAACAGCCGGGACTACGTGGCTGGAAGAAGTCATTGGTCTGGCCCTGGCAGGAGGAGATGCCCTGGCAATGGCTAAAAACATTTACAGTAAGGCATACTGCCGGCAGGAGGAGCTCTGCGGACCATACGAAACAGTAATTGATATCGATCCGTCCGATCTTCCTCTCCCCCCTGAAGTAGATAAATGGGATGGTGAGAAATTCGCAGCCACCCTGAGGAATGAGCCTGGTCATCCCGATTACCATAAGGGATTCAGGCAACTGATCCATGTTGGATACAAAGTGGCCGCCGAAATGGGGGATGACTTCCTTGCGATGGTCAGGCTGAACAGTGATATTGTAGCTGAACAGGTGACCACCAATATATTCGACAGGCACATCAAAAGACTATTTAATATTTAATGATGAAAAAGTTTCTGGATAAGGATTTTCTCCTGGATAATGAAACAGCTCAGAGGCTCTATCATGAGGTAGCGGCCCCACTGCCAATCATTGATTATCATTGTCACCTGGATCCACGGCTGATTGCAGAGGATGCCAGCTTTGATAACCTGAGCCGGATCTGGCTGGCCGGAGACCACTATAAGTGGAGAGCCATGCGGGCCAATGGTGTGGATGAACGATATATCACAGGTGATGCAACAGACCAGGAAAAATTCATGATGTGGGCTGCCACTGTTCCGGATACCCTGAGAAACCCACTGTATCACTGGACCCATCTGGAACTTCAACGCTACTTCGGCATTGAGGATCTGCTGAATCCGGCGAGTGCCGCCAGGATCTATGAACAGGCCGGACATATGCTAAAGTCGGAAGCATTCAGTGTTCGAAAGCTGATCAGGAAAATGAACGTGGAAGTGATCTGTACCACCGACGATCCGGCGGACTCGCTGGAATATCACCAGCGTATACAGGAGGAAGGCTTCGAAACGAAAGTCTTACCTGCCTGGCGTCCGGATAAAGCCATGGCAGTTGAGGATTCCGGCAGCTACAACCTTTATCTTGATAAGCTGGAAGAGCTTGCAGGCATCTCCATCTCCACCTTTATGGATCTCCTGACAGTACTCCAGAAGAGACACGATTTCTTTCATCAGATGGGATGCCGGATCTCCGACCATGGCCTGGAAAGTTTTATTGCAGAAGATTATGATCATCAGGATATTGAAAGGATGTTCATAAAGATTCGAAAGGGCCGCTCTCTGAATCAGAAGGAGGTGAACCAGTTTAAATCGGCCATGCTTATCGAGCTGGCCGTCATGGACCATGAAGCCGGATGGGTCCAGCAATTTCATGTGGGTGCCCTGAGAAATAATAATACCCGGCAGTTCCTTGAGCTGGGTCCCGACACCGGATTTGATTCCATCGGAGACTTCAAAATGGCACGATCCATGTCACGCTTCCTTAACCGCCTGGATCTGCAGAATCAGCTGGCAAAAACCATCGTCTACAATCTGAATCCGGTAGACAATGCATTGATGGTTACAATGATTAATAATTTCAATGATGGCTTAACGCCCGGTAAGATGCAGTTTGGCTCCGGATGGTGGTATCTGGATCAGAAGTTTGGGATGAGCGATCAGATCAATACACTTTCCTCACTGGGACTCCTGAGCCGTTTTGTAGGAATGTTAACTGACTCACGGAGTTTTCTCTCCTACCCCAGGCACGAGTATTTCCGAAGGATTCTCTGCAATCTGATCGGAAAAGACATGGAAAACGGAGAGCTTCCCAATGATGCTTCACTGACAGATAATCTTATCCGGAATGTATGTTATTGTAACGCAAAAGAGTATTTTGCGTTCTAGTAATAAAAAAAGCGTGGGTAATAAGATTCTCAAGTACGTCACAGTTTCACTGTTTCTCCTGCTATTTATGCTCAAAACTCATTCCCAGGGGATCAGGGGAGAAATAAGGGATATGAATGGAGAACCGGTTCCTTATGCCGCTATTTTCATCAAGGAACTGACCAGGGGAACCACCTGCAACGCGCTGGGAATGTTCTCACTGCCACTTCCCGAAGGAAGCTACACCATCTTCTTCCGCAGCCTGGGATATACAGAAGTCAGCCGCAGCCTGGAAGTGGGCGCGGAATACACAGAGCTGGTCATTGAGCTTCCACCCCAGACCTATATGATACCGGAGGTCAGGGTCAGCGCCACCGGGGAAGATCCGGCCTACTGGATCATGCGAAAAACAATCGGACTGGCTAACTACCACCTCAATGAAGTTTTAAAGTACAATGCGGAAATATATATCAAGGGAAGTGCCATCCTTGAAAAGATGCCCAGGGCCATTGCCAAAAGAATCCAGGTGAACAATATCAGGGTTGAAGAGGGAGAAGCTTATATGCTGGAGTCGCTGAATGAAGTAAAATTCAGTGCACCTGACAAGTATGAGATGCGGGTCATTGCCTCTCAGAACACCCTTCCGGGATACACCGAGAACGTGAACCCCATGGATTATATTAATGCAAGTCTGTACCAGCAGGAAATTGAAGGAGTCATCTCTCCCCTGGCCCGGAACGCCTTTATGTACTACCGTTTCGCCTTTGACGGGACTTTCCTGGAAGGCACCTACATCATAAACAAGATCAAGGTGACACCCAAAAGAAAGAGCCAGCAAATGGTGGAGGGCTATCTCTATGTGGTGGAAGATATCTGGTGTCTCCATTCAGCAGATCTTTCGGTGAACACCATTGCCGGAACGGTCAGCCTGAAGCAACTCTTTGCCAACGTGATTATGGATGCCTGGCTGCCGGTCAATCACCAGATTGGCGTGGATGTGGATATTGCGGGAGTTCTTGCCAATGTAACCTATGTTTCTTCACTTAAGTATACCGATGTCACCCTCAATCCGAACCTTCCGGATACCTATTTCGTCTCCGTGAATAAGCCCGGGGAAGGAGAAAAAGATCCCGGGGATGAGCCGGTGTCCAAAGAACAGGAAAAGATCAACGAACTGCTTAAAAAAGACGAATTAACAAACCGGGATGTACAAAAACTTTCCAAGCTGATGGAAAAGGAGGCGGGGAAGACAAGTCCGGACCAGGAAAGGGGTGATATGAACCAGACCGGCACCACCTTTTCAGTGGCTGACAGTGCCGTTAAGAATGATTCGCTATACTGGAATGAAGTCCGACCCATCCCTCTGACCCCTGAAGAGCATTTCACCCTGAAAGAACGCGATTCCATCATGGGCATTCAAAAAAGCGTTTCATCCTCTCCCGGTGGAGACAGCATCAGAACCACCAGGCACCGTCAGCGAATTATGCGGGGGCTTCTCTTCGGCCGGACCTATACCATGAGCAGGGGCAAATTCCGCTTTGAACATGACGGACTTATCGACCTGGAAAGGCTGGGTTACAATACGGTGGACGGACTATCCTACGGACAGGGCTTTCGAATCAACTGGAAAACAGATTCTCTTCATACCCTCAGATCCAGGCTTTTGCTTGATTATGCCTTTCACCGGAAGGCACCCATGGTGACCTGGAACACAGATTATTTATATGCTCCCCTGGACCGCGGCAAGTTGGCCCTGTACCTTAATTACACCTCGTCTGACTTTAACAGCTCAACAGGTATTCCGGGCTTTACCAACATGGCATACACCCTGATTATGAGGGAAAACTATCTGAAAAAATATGAACAGATCGATGCCACCCTGTACAACCGAATTGATGTGGCCAATGGCTGGGTACTCACCGCTTCGGCCACTTATGGACGCCAGAAGCAGCTGAGTAATAACAGCGACTTTTCCTTCTTCTTTTGGGATACAAGGGATTTTACCCCCAACACGCCCGGGGATTTAGCTGAAGATGATCCTGTACTGGCAGATCATCAGAAACTAACGGGTATTATCCGGCTCGACTACACGCCCAGGCAACCCTATGTGGTCCGTACCTACAGGAAGGACCTGCGCCAGTCCAAATGGCCAACCTTTTCACTGGAGTACCGGCATGCCTTCCCGCTGGAAAATGGAAACTGGTCTGACTTCAGCCTTCTGACTGCAGGGATTTCTCAAAGCCTGGAGACGGGACTGCTGTCTGTTATGGACTGGACCCTGAGTTCCGGATATTTCCTGAACAGCAGTACTCTGCATTATTCTGATTTCCGCCATTTTAAATCCAGTCCCCTCTACATCGATATGGCGGGATTTGACAACGCTCTGATGTTAATGGATTATTACGAAGCCAGCACTTCTGACTACTGGTTCCATGCCGATGCGAAACTCACCTCCTCCTACCTGCTGATCAAGTTCCTGCCCTGGTTCAGTGAACGTCTCTGGAAGGAGTCCATTGGAATCACCTATCTCTATACCCCACAGGCTCCGCATTATGTTCAGATGGGATACAGCCTCAATGAACTCTTTTTCCTGATCGACCTGGGAGTCTACGTGGGATTCCAGGAGGGAGAATACAAGGGATTCGGGGCCCATCTCAATTTCAGATTTTAAACATCCTGAGCGGAAATTTGTTATCTTTGTACAGAAATGAAGGTAATCGCAATCATATTGTCAGCATTCATGCTTTTGCTGGGAGGTGAGAGTCTTCTGGAGACTTTCCAGTTCTCCGGCGATACTGCTGAAATAAGCTGTTGCTCAGATTGCGATTCCAGCTGCTGCAGTCCGGATGAGGACCATCATGACAGCAAGGAGCCCTGTGAGGAAGAACAGGACTGTCTGCCAGGCTGCGTTTGTTCCTTTCAATTTCAAATTACAGCCATTACCTACAGTTTCATGGAATTTACAGGTGTGGTGGTACAGTCTTATCACTACGGCCACTACGTGAACAGCTACTCATTTGAATATTCCGAAGACTTTCTTCATCCACCCCGTTTTGGATAACTGAATTCACTAATATCTATTCAGTTTACTAAAACATTTTTCCAATGAAAATAAAGATAGCATTGCTGCTATGCATCTTATTTGGTGCATACAGTGAAAAAGTGCAGGCAAATCCGGCAGCGGAACTTGACACCCTGTCCATCTGGGTGAATGGTGCCTGCGGTATGTGTAAAACCCGCATCGAAGATGCTGCCCTGAAGGTGAAGGGAGTAGAGTCCGCCACCTGGGACGTTAAGACCCGCCAGCTGACACTAAACATTAATCCGGAGAAATTTAAAATAAATAAGCTATACTACAAAATAGCCAGTGTAGGCCATGATACTGAAGAATTGCTTGCACCAGATCCGGTGTATGAAGCATTACCTGCCTGTTGTAAGTACAGAGACCCTTCAAATCCGCATTTTCAGGAAAGCGGTGGCAGTCAGGTCAGCGGATATGTCTTTGAAAGAGTTGAACAGGGGGAAAAAGTCCCCCTGTTGGCTGCCAACGTCTACTGGGCAGGGACCTCCAGTGGGACCATTACCGGAGAGGACGGACATTTTACCATCGCACCGGAGGAAGGTGCACATATGCTGGTGGTCTCCTATGTGGGATATAAGAACGATACCATGCATATTCAGGGAGCCGCAGAAGTGGAGGTGGAATTTTCCAGAGCCTTTGCACTGGATGAAGTCCGGGTGGTGCACCGGATAAAACCCACTACCTTTTCCTTCAGCAGTGCCTACAATATCCAGAATATCCATGAGAAGGAGCTGACCAAGGCTGCCTGCTGTAATCTCTCTGAAAGTTTTGAAACCAATCCATCGGTGGATGCCGGGCTGACAGATGCTGTAAGCGGGACCAGAAAGATAGAACTGCTTGGCCTGGCAGGCCCCTATGTACAGATTATGCGCGAGAATATGCCGGATGTGAGGGGCCTCTCAGCCCTCTACGGCCTTACCTATACACCGGGTACATGGATAGAGGGGATTCAGGTGAATATGGGTTCAGGCTCTGTGGCAAACGGCTTTGAAAGCATTTCAGGTCAGATCAACGTAGAGCTGAGAAAACCCGAGAATAGTGACAGGCTGTTTGTTAACCTCTATGGAAACAGCGATGGCAGGATGGAAGCCAATATCATGACAGCTTTCCCCATTAATGAACGTTGGAGTAGTGGCCTTATGCTCCATGGGAACAGCAGACCCTTCCAACTGGATCACAACAGCGATGGTTTTGTGGATCATCCCACAGGAAACCAGCTGATAGCTCTTCAGCGCTTTAAATATAAGGGACAAAAGGGGATGGAAAGCCAGCTGGGAATTAAGCTTGTCTGGGTTGACCAGATTGGAGGCCAGATGGATTTTGACCCGGAGACAGCCAGGGATCAACAGTCCTACTGGGGATCAGGCTTAAATACCAGACGACTTGAAGGATGGGCCAAAATTGGAAAGGTCTTTGAAAATAAACCGTATTCCAGCATGGGTTTTCAGCTTTCCGGTGTGGTTCACAGGCAGGATTCCTATTTTGGCCTGACCGATTACCTTGCCGATCAGCAATCCTTCTATGCCAACCTGATTTACCAGTCTATCATTGGCTCTACCAATCACCAGTACCGGACAGGAATCAGCTTCCAGTCGGACAACTTTGATGAAACTGTAGGCACCGTGCTATATGAAAGACTGGAGCTTGTTCCAGGGGCCTTCCTGGAGTATACCTTTAACCATATGGATATCTTTACAGCTGTAGCAGGTTTCCGTGCCGATTACCACAACATCTATGGTGCTTTTTTCACACCCCGGCTTCACCTGAGATATGAACCGGTCCCAAAAACAGTGATCCGGGCTTCCGCCGGGAGAGGACAAAAGACGGCATCAATATTTGCAGAGAATATAGGCATATTTGCCACCTCAAGAATGATCTATCTGGAGCAGGAGAATCCTGATTACCCCTATGGCCTTGAACCGGAAACAGCATGGAACTATGGCTTAAATTTCGCCCAGGGATTTAAACTTGGAGCGGCTGAATCGGTTTTCAAGCTGGATTACTACTATACACGTTTTTCAAACCAGGTGGTGGTTGACCTGGACATGAATCCCCAGGAAGTGCACTTTTACAATCTGGAGGGACAGTCCTGGTCCAGCAGTTTCCAGGTCCAGATGGATATGGAACCTCTGGAACGCTACGACATACGGCTTGCGTACCGCCTTAATGATGTTCAGACAAGCTATGGCGATGAGCTGATGCCCCGTCCCATGGTGGCGAAAAACAGGGCCTTTGTAAATATGGCTTACACCACCAAAGATCTGTGGAGCTTCGATATTACCTGGAGCTGGCAGGGGGCCAAACGGATACCATCCACTGAAAGCAATCCGGAACCCTACCGCCTGGAAGATTACTCACCGGCTTACTCCCTGGTAAACCTTCAGATTGGAAAAACCCTCTTTGAACGCCTTGAACTTTATGCCGGAATCGAAAACCTCTTTGGCTTTGTTCAGGAAGATCCTATTCTTGCAAGTGAAGATCCCTTTGGACCGTGGTTCGACAGTTCACTGATCTGGGGACCTGTTTTCGGAAGGAAATTTTATGGTGGGCTTCGTTTCAGGATAAACTAATTATCTTTGGACATTGAATTAATCCCATGAAAATTCTCCGGCCCCTAAGCCTGCTGTTCCTGATTATACTCCCCGACTTATACTCTCAAACAGATGAGCAGATCGACTGGGACTATGAAATTGATCTGCTTGCCGGGGAGCTGGTAGAAAAACACCCGGACCTTTTCTTCAGGACCGATTCCAACTGGTACTATCATCAAATGAGTGATGTGGCAACAGGAGCTCCGGGTCACTCTGTATTCCAGGTATCCGTCAGGCTTCAGCAGGTGATTGCTGCCATGGGCGATGCCCAGACCCAGATCAACTATCATTTTCTGATCGATAAATCCCGTATACTCCCCCTTGAATATTACTGGTTTGAGGAAGGAATATATATTTTAAAGACAGACAGGTCACACGAAGCGCTTCTGGGGAAGAAACTGACTGCAATTAACAGGGTGCCCGTTGAAGTGGTCATTGACTCGCTGGCCACCCTCCTGGTACCGGATAACCAGGCTGTACTTCTTAACAGTATCCCTCGTATGCTTACCTGGTTTCAGCTGCTTGAATTCTTTGGATTTACATCAGATGAGTCGCTTTCCCTTACTGTGAGAAATGATGCCGGTGAAGAGGAGGAGATTGCAATTGGAATGCCAGTGGAACTTGGGGAAATGCTTGAAATCAGGACCAAGGACCTTCCACTGGGCTGGCAGGATCTAAAAACATATTTCCGGGATCAGTATTTCGGGGATGAGCATATGTACTACATCCAGTATAACAGGTGCTGGAGCCGGGAGGCGGAAGAAGATTATGGATCAGGAGCCTCCGCCCTCTTTATGCCCTCCTTTAAAGAATTTGAAAAGGAAGTATATCCTGTTCTTAAGAAGAAGGAGATTGATAAGCTGGTTTTTGATATGCGCTTTAATAAGGGTGGTTACGCCGGACAGGGAACTGAATTTATAAATAAAATCTGCAAAGTACTTCCTAAAAATCATGTTGATATTTTTGTTCTGATCGGAAGGACCACATGCGAGGAAGCCATCACTAACACCGTTGATTTCATGAACAGCGCACAGGTGATCCTTGTGGGAGAGCCCACCAGTGGAAGACCCAATTATTTTGGTGAAGTAAAGCGCTTTGTACTTCCCGAATCACGATTGATTGTGAGCTACCCAACGGTCCATTTTTCGCTGCTGGAAGAGGATCAGCCAGCCCTTGTTCCTGATATTCAGGCCCCAATGGAATTTAATGCGTATATGAAGGGAATTGATCCGGCCCTTGAAGTAATCCGCCATTACAAGCAGCCCTGATCCTATTCCTCCAGGATCAATCCCCTCATAATCAGGTACTGTGCAGCAATATAGCTGAGCATTATTAAAAAGCCGGCCAGGGGAATCTCACTGTGAAACTTATTAAAGGCGATCATGCTGTCGGAAAGCAGGAGCAGCAGGGAACCAATAAATACAAGCTTGAAACTCCTTTCTCCTACTCTTCACAAGCGATTCAGAGCCATCATAGACATAAGTATAAGCGAAACGGCATAAATGGTGATAATGGGTTTCATCCGAAAAAGAAAAGTTCATTCTTCCCGGACAACAGAAGGAGATTGTCTCCCATCCAGGAAAAGAAGAAAGCAAGCAAAACTGGTATGGTAAAAGCCGTTTTCCTGGTGAATAACATGAAGTATACAGCGATCCAGATCATAATCAGCGGTTTCACAAAATACTCCATCTGAATATTATCCAGCAGCCTGCCAAGGAGTTCTACAATGACAATTACCGCAAAAAGCAGGTGCATCAAAAGTGAGGTGTTATTTTTCATTACATAGGGTTTAGGTGCAGTAAATATAGGAAATGAGCTGATTGGAACATATTTTTCTTAATTTTTGCGCAATCGATTGTACTCTTTTTGTAACTTTAGCTTCAGATATGAACAAAAAGCAGCATATTACCATCCATGATATTGCCCGGGAGCTGAATGTTTCGGCCTCCACCGTATCCCGCGCGCTTCAGGATCATCCCAGGATCAGCGAAGCAACCAGGGATTCAGTAAAGAAAGCTGCAGCAAATCTAAACTACCAGCCAAATGTTGTGGCTTCCGCCCTGCGGAAAGGCAGCACTAAGACGGTGGGAGTAATTGTTCCCAGGATTAACAGGAACTTCTTTTCTAATGTGATTGGAGGTATGGAGGCCATTCTGGCAGGTGCAGGCTACCACCTGATGATCTGTCAAACCCAGGAGAAAATGGACAATGAAGTGGCTTCTGTCCAGACCCTGATCAATGCCCGCGTCGATGCAGTTATTATCTCCATATCCATGGAGACAATTCAAAACGATCATCTGAAATTACTTACAGACAGAGGTATAGGCCTCTTTCACTTTGACCGGGTTCCCCCTGGCACGGAAAATGGATCGGTGGTGATAGATGACCAACTGGGTGCCTACCTCAGCGTAACGCATCTCCTGGAGCAGGGTTACCGAAAGATACTTCATGTTGCCGGGATGGATCATATCAACATCTACCGAAGCCGGAAAGAGGGATACCTGCAGGCCATGCATGAGGCAGGGATAGACGTGCCCCCCTCATGGATTCTCCGGGAACCGCTTGTACAGGAGGGCGGTGAAGCAGCATTTCACAAAGGAATGCTTATGGAAAAGAAAGCTGATGCCTTTTTCTGCTCGGGCGATTTTGTAGCCCTGGGAATTCTGCAGGCTGCCTTAAGGGAGGGAAGATCCGTACCCGCTGATCTGGGTGTCAGCGGTTTTGCCAACGAACCTTTCACAGCCTTCCTGGAACCTTCTCTGACCACTGTGGATCAACACGGTGAAGTGATGGGCCGAAAGGTGGCTGAAATGTTTCTCCAATGTGAACAGGAAGAGGACAGGCAGGCCAAAGGTGAGAAGATAGTCCTGAAACCAGAATTAATCATACGAAATAGTTCACGCTTAACTACTTAAACAGATACAAGATGTCAATTAATTACGAAGTTAGATTTTCCAATCATCCTGAGGATGCCAAAAAGTATGGCACAGAACGACTAAGGAAGGAGTTCCTGGTGGAGAGGCTGATGGTCAGAGGAGAGATTAATATGGTCTACTCCATGAACGACAGGTATATTGTGGGAGGTGCTGTTCCGGACACTGAACTTGAACTGAGTTCCATAGATCCCCTGAAGTCAGAATATTTTTGCGCGCGACGGGAGCTGGGTATTATCAATGTGGGTGGTAGTGCCTCCATTCATGTGGATGGTGATGCCTATGACCTGCATTATAAAGAAGCCCTCTATGTGGGTGCTGGTTCAAAGCAGATTACCATGATCAGCAGGGAAAAACAGAATCCGGCACGTCTTTATTTTAATTCGGCACCAGCCCATAAGGCTTTCCCCTGCAAAAGAGTAACTCTGGCCGACGCTGAAGTGGCTGATATGGGTTCCCTGGAGCAATCAAATGCAAGAAGGATCAACAAACTGCTGATCCATTCTGTGGTGGAGACCTGCCAGTTACAAATGGGAATGACCGAATTGCAGCCCGGAAGTGTCTGGAATACCATGCCTCCTCACCTGCATGACCGCAGGATGGAAGCCTACTTCTATTTTGAAGTACCCGAAGCTCAGGCCATCTGTCACTTCATGGGCGATCCCAAAGAAACCAGGCATATCTGGCTACAAAATGAGCAGGCGGTTATTTCCCCACCCTGGTCGATCCACTCAGCTGCCGGAACCAGTAACTATATCTTTATCTGGGGAATGGCCGGAGAAAATCTGGATTACGGAGATATGGATATTATCCAGCCAAATGAAATACGTTAAAACCTCAGCCATGTCGAAGCAACTATTTGATTTAAACGGAAAAACAGCCCTGGTTACGGGCGGAACTCATGGTCTCGGGATGGCCATCGCCACCTCCCTGGCAAATGCAGGGGCCACAATTATTATAAATGGCCATACTCCGGCCAAGCTCGAATCTGCAGGGAAGGCCTACACAGAAAAAGGGATCAGTGCTCATAGCTATCTGCTGGATGTGACTGATGAATCCGAAGTGGAGAAGACTGTCAGGGTGATGGAAAAAGAAGCAGGCCCCATAGACATTCTTGTCAACAATGCAGCCATCATTAAAAGGATCCCAATCCTGGAAATGAATGCCGCAGATTTCAGGGAGATTCTGGATGTGAACCTTACCGGCCAGTTTATCATGGCAAAAACTGTGGCCAAAGGAATGGTTGAGAGGAGACAGGGAAAAATAATCAATATGTGCTCCATGATGAGTGAACTGGGCAGAGATACCGTATCGGCCTACGCCGCAGCCAAAGGTGGATTGAAAATGCTCACCAGAAGCATGGCTACCGAATGGGCCAGATATAACGTCCAGATCAATGGGATCGGCCCGGGTTATTTCGCCACCGAACAGACAGCTCCCCTCCGGGAAGAAGGACATCCGCTGAATGAATTTATTCTAAGCCGGACACCTGCCGGCAGATGGGGTGACCCCGATGATCTTGGTGGTGCCGCTGTCTTCCTGGCCTCCAGGGCCTCTGACTTTGTAAATGGACAGGTGATATACGTGGATGGTGGGATCCTGGCTACCATCGGAAAACCCTCCAACGAAGCCTGATCATCATGAAATGCACTTCTAAGTCTGAAATCATGCGAAAAAAACCCATCCTTTACATGCTCATGGGATTGCTGCTAATTTCCTGTAGCGCAGATCCTGGTATAACACTCCTGGTGACCAATCCCCTGAAGCAAAAACGTGATGATGCCGTGATACTCCTGTCAAGGGGCGAGATCAGCGGCTGGACCAGCTTTCCGGATGAGTACCTGCCCGTTCTGAAAGACATTCATGGCAATTTCATCCCCTGTCAGGCAGATGACGTGGATGGCGACGGCCAGTGGGATGAACTCTTTGCACTGACCATGCTGGAGGCAGGTGCCCAGCAAAAAATAGTTGTGGAATTCACTTCCCCGGAAAACTATCCGGTATTCCCTGTCAGGACCAATCTTCACCTGGGAGACGCCAGGGATAATTATAAGAAACTGAACCATGCTCAAAGGCTTGAGGGGGTTTCCTACCACAATTATGCGGACCATACAAGTGCCTCCTTCCAGATGGAAGGTCCGGCCTGGGAGAACGACCTTGTGGGCTTCAGGAACTACATGGACCAGCGAAACGGCATGGACATCTTTGGAAAAAGTACCCCTGACATGGTTCTGGACAATGTAGGCAAAGAAGGTGAACCCAGCTACCATGAGCCGGGAGAATGGGGAATGGATGTGCTGAAGGTTGGGACCAGCCTGGGTGCAGGAGCCATAGGCTACATGTACGAAGACTCCATTTACCGGGTGGGCGATAATGGATCGGGAAGCTATGATGTTATTTTCCAGGGACCCCAGAGGAGTCGTTTCAATCTGACCTATACCAACTGGAAAGTAGAAGACCAGGTACTGGAAGTAAGGCACCAGATCGGGATTGCAGCCGGACGGCGCTTTTACCAGGCTCTGGTTAGCTACAGCGGAACCAAAGAGGATCTGAATCTGGTAGTGGGCATAGTAAATATGCTCAGTGATACACTCCATGTTCTGAAGCTGGACGAACAGTATACCGGATTGTATACCATGGATCATCAGGCTGAAGACGGAAGTCTGCTTACCATGGCCCTGGTGGTTCCCACCAGTTATCTGATCCGTACTGATAAAACCAGGGATCAGGGCGATGGAGTGATCCAGACCTGCTACGCCCTCCTTGACGCCAGTCCCGGAGATGCAATAAGCTATCGTTTCTATTCCCTGTGGGAAAACGAAGATCAAAGATGGAGTTCCAGGGAAGAAATCGAAAGCTATTTGAAAAAAGAATCACAGAGGTGGACCCAATCCATAGTGTATGCCAACTAATATATATATTGCATAATCGATTGTAACAAATACAAGTGCATGAAAAGAATTGACATAGTCCTGAAAATGAGGGAGACCGGAGCCATTCCGCTCTATTACAATCCGGATATAGAAGTAATGAAAGAGGTAATATCTGCCTGCTACCGGGGAGGAATGGATATATTTGAATTCACCAACCGGGGCGATATGGCTCACGAACTCTTTGCGGAACTTATCCTCTGGAGCCGGAAAGAGATGCCCGACCTGATTCTCGGGGTCGGTACTGTGGTGGATGCCGGCACCTGCTCACTATATATCCAGCTGGGGGCCAGGTTTATCGTCTCTCCGCTTCTGAACGAAGAAATGGCCAGGGTATGCAATCGCAGGAAGGTATTGTGGATACCCGGTTGTGCCACCGCTTCAGAAATTGGCAGAGCCGAAGAGCTGGGTGCCGAAATAGTAAAACTGTTCCCTGGACCTACAGTTGGAGGAGCCGGATTCCTTAAGGCTTACCTGGGGCCCTGCCCCTGGTCCAATATCATGCCTTCCGGAGGAGTGTCCCCAAACCGGGAGAACCTGAGCGAATGGTTCCGGGCGGGAGCTTTCTGTGTGGGAATTGGTTCCCAGTTGATCAGCGCGGAAATAATTGGCAATAAGGATTATAAGAAGCTGGAAGAGACAGCCGCCTATGCCCTGGAAATTATTAGTGAACTGAAAAAATAAGCGAAGAGGCAAATGCGCAAAACATCCTTACTAATTCTTCCCGTCCTGCTTCTCTTTCTGACTGCCTGTGTAAACGTACAGCAAGGCAAGGTGCTCAAACTGGCTCACGGACTGGATCCCTCTCACCCGGTACATAAAGCCATGGTATATATGGCCGATCGATGCAGGGAAATCTCGCAAGGGGAGCTGAGCATAGAGATCTACCCCAGCGGTCAGCTCGGTTCCGAACAGCAGTGTGTGGAACTCCTCCAGATCGGCAGCCTGGCAATCACCAAAGTATCTGCTGCGGTGATGGAGAGTTTTACTGAAGATTTTAAAGTGCTTGGGCTTCCCTATGTTTTCAGGTCCAAAGAGCATTCCTTCAAGGTTCTGGATGGAGCTATCGGAGATGAATTGCTTCTGAGCACGGAACCCTTCTGGATCAGGGGACTATGCTTTTATGATGCAGGCAGCCGGAGCTTTTATACCATAGATACACCCATCAACCACCCGGATGATCTGAAGGGACTTAAAATCCGGGTAATGAAAAGTATCACCGCCATGGAAATGGTTAAGGCCCAGGGAGGCTCTCCAACACCTATTTCCTGGGGTGAACTTTATACAGCCCTGCAGAGCGGTGTGGTGGACGGCGCAGAAAACAATCCTCCCAGCTTCTACACCAGTCACCACTACGAGGTTTGCAAGTACTACAGTCTGAATGAGCATACCATGGTCCCCGATGTACTGATCATCAGTGAGAAGGTGTGGAAAAAGCTTAGCGAGCAGGAAAGAAAATGGCTGCAGCAGGCCGCAGATGAATCGGTTCCGGTACAGCGCAAATTATGGGCAGAATCAGAAAAGGAATCCCTGGAAATTGTGGAAGAGGCAGGTGTCAGCATTATCTATCCAGATAAGGAACCATTTTCCGACAAGGTCACAGCTTTGCTGGAATCATATCGTGAAAATGAGAGGCTATATGAGCTGATCACCAGGATCAGAGAAGTTAATTGAATGCTGGCAATATAAGATATGGACAAGTTTCAACATAAATTAAACAGAGTACTGGAGCTTACACTGATACTGCTGATGTCGGTACTGGTGCTTGATGTTCTCTGGCAGGTCTTCAGCCGTTACCTGCTATCCTCACCCAGTTCATTTACGGATGAACTTGCCGGTTTCCTGCTTATCTGGGTGGGTGTACTGGGTGCTGCCTATGTGGCAGGAAGAAAGGAACACCTGGCCATTGATATTCTGATTCAGAAATCACCGCCGGCCAGGCAACGCCTTCTGCAATATATTATTCATACGCTTATTTTCCTGTTTGCCCTCTCTGTAATGGTCACAGGGGGAGTGATACTCATGTACACCCGTTTCGTGCTCCAGGTAAAATCCGCGGCCCTCCAGCTTCCCCTGGGTTATGTATATATTGTACTTCCTATCAGCGGCCTGATTATCATGTTCTATGAGCTGCTTCACATCATCAATTTAAAAAGATCCTGATACTATGGAAGTTCTGATCCTTGTCCTGAGCTTTGTTATTCTCCTTATTATCGGTGTCCCCATCGCCTTTAGCATTGGTATTGCCGGAATTCTTACCATGCTGATGTCCATCGACTCCATACCTGCCCTTACCACCTATGCCCAGCGCATGGCTACCGGACTTGATAGTTTTGCCCTGCTGGCCATCCCCTTCTTTGTGCTGGCCGGAGGCATTATGAACAGCGGGGGTATTGCCATGCGACTCATCAACTTTGCCAGGGTTCTGGTGGGCAGACTTCCGGCCGGACTGGCCTTTGTGAATGTGATTGGCAATATGCTGTTTGGAGCAATCTCCGGCTCTGCTGCGGCAGCCACTTCTGCCATCGGGAGTATTATGGGACCGGAAATGAAAAAGGAAGGCTATGATGAAAACTTCAGTGCCGCGGTTAATATCACATCCGCTACCACCGGACTGACCATCCCTCCAAGCAATATTCTGATTATTTACTCTCTGGCAAGTGGAGGAGTATCAATTACTGCCCTCTTCCTGGCCGGATATGTTCCCGGAATTCTTACTGGTCTTGGTATTATGCTGGTTGCCATGTCCATGATGGTCCTTAAAAACAAGGGTGTTACAGGACTGGCCGGCGCCCTTGGAAAGGTACTGCTGGCATCCATTATCCTGCTGGGGGCCGGAATCGGGATGAAAGCAGTCCACGCAGCATCTGTCCCTGCATTTAAGGGGGGCATCTATGGCTTGCTGCTTCTCTTCCTTATCTACTCGGTCTATAAATCGGCTACCAACTGGGTTTTCTTCAAATTTGCTTTCAGGAAGTTTATCGATGCCCTGCCATCCCTCCTGATGCTTATTATTGTTATTGGCGGGATCGTTGCAGGTTTCTTTACCGCAACTGAAGCATCCGCCGTGGCTGTTCTCTATGCACTTATCCTTGCCCTGATCTATAAGGAAATTACAATCAGAGACCTTCCTGCCATCATCCTGAAATCGGTCCGGACCACCTGTATTGTTCTGCTGCTGGTGGCCACCAGCATAGGGATGTCGTGGATCATGTCCTACGAAAACATTCCCCAGAATGTGAGTAGCGGCTTACTGAGCCTGAGCGATAATCCTGTAGTAATTCTACTGATTATCAACTTTATCCTTCTCTTTGTGGGCATCTTTATGGATATGACCCCTGCAGTCCTGATTTTCACTCCCATTTTCCTGCCTATCGCATCGGCGCAGCTGGGTTTGGATCCCATCCACTTCGGAATCATTATGGTATTGAATCTCTGTGTGGGAATATGTACTCCACCAGTGGGCTCGGTCCTGTTTATCGGATGCAGTGTGGCCAACCTGAAAATTGAACAGGTGATAAAACCCCTGCTACCCATGTTTGTAATCATGATTGTGGTGCTGATGCTGGTAAGCTACATCCCCTCATTGAGCCTCTGGCTCCCCAATCTGCTCATGAAATAAACTTAGTTAGCGTATATTTTACGTTAACTTTGTTTTTGACTTAAATCTTTCCTACTTTAGCGGGCATGAATCCCACCGGAAGAAACATCAATCCACATATTTCTGTGGATTGTGTGATCTTTGGCTTCAGTACCAATCAACTGAAAGTTCTGCTTATCGAAAGAGAATTCACCGGGGAGCCGGGCAGGCAAATCAATGATCACAAACTTCCGGGTGACTTTATTGCCATCAATGAGGATCTGGACCTGGCCGCTTCCAGGACCCTGGAAGAGCTTACCGGATTGAAAAACATATACCTGCAACAGTTTGAATTTTTTGGCAAACCCGACCGCATATCTAAGGAAATGGATATTGCCTGGCTCCATGCAACAACCGGCCATCAGATACAACGCGTGGTTACGGCAGCCTACTATTCCCTGATCAATATTACAGATACCAATAGCGAGTTTGCCATCAAGAATAAA
>CAYWGP010000060.1:0-19703 GCA_964458155.1 uncultured Bacteroides sp. | reverse complement strand
ACCAGGAATAGCATTGCTGCCATTAACCACATGCTCCTGTTAGTCTCTTTGGTTTTCATTTTTATTTTGTTTTAAATGTTATATTCGACCTGCTTTATACATAAGATGCAAACAAGGCCCTTTACCCTATGTTAAACGTATGGATAAATGAAAAAAAGGGGATGGAATATAGATCATATACCCCCACAGCAAGGAAGAATAGCAGTGGTTACGGGCGCCAGCGGTGGATTGGGATTCAATACTGCCAGGGCCCTTGCCATACAGGGGGCAAAAGTGATCATGGCCTGCCGCGACCTGAAGAAGGGGGAGCTTGCCAGGTATAAAATTTGTTCAGAAGGCGTATCAGAGGAGCCTTTGCTCTGGCATCTCGACCTGGCCAGCCAGGCATCTGTCAAAGAGTTCGCACTGCGCTTTACAGAATCTTACCCCAGGCTGGATTTGCTTATAAACAATGCCGGGGTGATGCTGGTTCCCTACAAAATAACTGAAGAGGGTTTTGAGATGCAATTTGGCGTAAATCACCTGGGACATTTTGCCCTGACCGCCAGGCTCTGGCCAATACTTTCTTACACGGAGCAGGCAAGAGTGGTCCAGGTAAGCAGCCTGGCCCACCGCCTGGGGAGGATACGTTTTGAGGATCTTCATTGGGAATATGGATACCGTAGATGGGGTGCTTATGCAATGAGTAAACTGGCAAACCTGCTGTTTATCCATGAACTGGCGCGCCGCTTGAAGGAAAGCCATGGGTCGGTAACTGCTGTTGCCGCGCATCCCGGATATGCTGATTCTGAGCTTCTGACCAGGGATTCAGGGATGATAGGAAGCCATCTCAGGTCAGGATTCTTTAAACTGACCAACTTTCTGGTGGCTCAGACCGGAGAGGACGGGGCACGGCCCACCCTTTATGCAGCCACGGCATCAGGTGTGGAACAGGGTGCCTTTTTTGGCCCCAGTGGCTTATTAAAGCTCAGGGGCTCACCAGTCCCGGATACTCCCGGCAAAAAACGAATTGCGGCAGAGGTGGCAAACAGGCTTTGGAATGTTTCAGAATCCTTATGCGGACTGAAGTTCATAGTCTGAAACAGGCTATTTTATATGGCACAGTATTTGTGATTTTTAAAGGGTAAAAAGAGGACAGATATGAAGCTAAAAATAGTCTCCCCGATGATCATCGGCCTGGCATTCCTGTCCGCCTGCGGACCCTCCACCAGGATATATTCAGATGTCGATGATTCGGCCACATTTGATCAATATGCCACCTATAGTTTTATGGACTTTAGCGAGGGAAACCTCAAGACCATCACCATCATGGAATTGGATCGTATCAGGGGCGCATTTGCAAAAGAACTTGAAAGCAGGGGGCTGACATTCTCCGAGGAAAAAGCCGATGTTTCCGTAAAGATCGTAGTATATCACCGGGAGGCAGCCAGAGGCTATGGCTATTCGGGCATTTATAATTATATGGAGCGTGCCATTTCCATAGATATTTTTGATAACCTGAGCAAGAAGCATGTCTGGCACTGTGCAGCTGTTAAAGAATTGGAGAATGATCCCGAAGTGAGGGCTGCTGAGCTCCCGGACCAGGTTGCAAAAATCTTTGAACGCTACCCGATCCCGGCTGCATCTGCAGGCTGAATCCCGCTCGCGCACTAGCGAGCGCAAATAACTTATACAATTGATCGAAGATTCCTCGGAACAGAGCTCCGAGGAGCTTCAATTGATCCCGGCCCCGGCTAACATACCTACATGTAGGTATTCTTTTCTAAATAGCATTAACAACTCAAGCCTTAAGTTTCAGTCTGTCAATACCTAAGGCCCTTTCTTTATTTAGAATCATTCCACACGAAAAATCCAAGCCGCGTATTCTCAGCGCATCTGCAGTATTTTTGGGGAGATATAATATAAAACTCATGAGAATGAAAAAACTATGCAGAGGTATGATTCTGGGGCTTGTCCTCGGGATATTGGTGCCCGGGGTGATCCTCGCACAAGAGATAAGCAATACTGCAGGGAGGATGATGCAGGATGAGGATAAACTAACTATTGGCGGGTATGGCCAGATTGACTATAACCAGATCCTGGATATGGACAGTTATAATAATGGTGGTCTCGATGTTCACAGGCTGGTACTGATGTTCGGATACAAGTTCAGTGCGAAAACCCAGTTTATTACAGAAATCGAGATCGAACATGTTCAGGAAGTTTATGTTGAACAGGCCTTCCTCCAACATGAAATACTTCCCTGGTTGAAGCTCAGGGGTGGATTGATGCTGATCCCCATGGGGATTATCAACGAGTATCATGAGCCATCTACTTTTAACGGCGTCGAACGGCCCAATCTGGATAAATATATTGTGCCAACAACCTGGCGGGAAATCGGAGTGGGCTTTACCGGCACCTTTCCATCTGCCGCACTCTCGTATCAGATATACCTGATCAATGGATTCAAGGGCTATGATGACGGAGCTAAACTCAATGGCGCCAATGGATTCAGAAGTGGCCGTCAGAAAGGAGCTGAATCAATCATCAACTCGCCCAACCTGACATTTAAAATCAACTATTTCGGATTGCCGGGCCTGCAGCTTGGCCTCTCGGGATATATGGGTAAAACCCAGTCCTCTCTTTTCAGTTCCATTGAAAAATCAGACGACCAGGCTGTTGCTTCGGCCGATTCTTCGGTGGTAGCTTTGTCCATGATAGGTTTGGATGCAAGGTATCAACTGGGCGGACTGCAGCTCAGGGGACAGGCCAACCTGGGCATTGTCTCTAATTCTGCAAGGTACAATGAATTTACAGGAAGCGACCTGGGCAGCTCCATAGGTGGCTGGTACCTGGAGGCCTCCTATGATCTGCTTCACAGTTCCGATAGGTTTAAATCCGGGCTGATTCCCTTTATCAGGTATGAACAGTACAACACCCAGGCTTCCATTGAAAGTCCGACCATTGTGAATCCAGCCTATCAACGCAGCGACCTGACTCTGGGCTTGGGATGGAAGCTGACTGCCGGAGCCATGTTGAAAGCAGATTTTCAATGGTTCGGGAATAAGGCAAGCGATGAAGCAATAACGCAATTCAATGCGGGTGTGGCTGTCTGGTTCTAATGTTTCAAAAGATGAATACAAAATTCATATTGTTTTTCTTTTGCCTTAGCAGCTTTTCCTGGGCCCTGCCACAGGATCCCGGTCAATTAACGAAAAAGGAGCAGAAGTTTGCCTACAGTGTATTTGAGGGAGAGCCTGAAGCAGAGCTGCTTATTTTTTCTGACCGGGACCGTGCAGGCGAAATATTTTTTATGGAGGGCGACAGGGTTTACCAGCTTAGCCGGCACGATCTTGTGATGGGATACCTGCTGTCGACCAGGGCCAGAGGGAGGTATGACTACTTTGATTATATAATTGCTTATGATCCTGACTTATCGGTAATAAAACTAAGCATATTGGTTTATCGCTCCGACCATGGTGCCGCCATCTGCCAGAAAAAATGGTTGGGCCAGTTTGAAGCTTATTCAGGAGAGGATCTTTCGCTGGGAAAGGACATTGATGCGATAGCTGGAGCCACAATCTCGGCAACATCCATCGTAAGTGATATGAAACGAAGCCATCAGCTTATGGTCAGTCTGAAAGAGGAAGGGATCATTCAATAGCTCCCAGGGCTATTCCTCCTTTTTTCTGCCAATCCTGAAATCATTTTTAATAAAACTGATGAAATCGCGGTTCAGCTTTTTGCTCTCGTCCCTGGGCATTTGAATGAAACGCCTGAGCAGGTGGTTGTCCAGTAATTCTGTCACCAGAAAGAGTTCGCAAAGGGTGATATACAGATCTTTCAGGTCAAAGGTGTAGAACGGTTTAATGGTAATGTAGTCCAGAGATCCGCCCCAGAATGCATTATCGATCAGGTTGGCCAGCAGACCGGCCAGAAAGAGGTGGATAAAACCATTGATCCAGAAAGAGTTTCGCTTTCGTTCAACATAAAATCTCCAGCCCTCGATAAAGATGATGCCCACCAGACTGAAAAGAATAATGTTGAGCAGGTGGGAGCCTTTCTGCAGTTTCAGCAATACCCATAGGTAGGAGCCCAGGGTATTCTGGGTGGGTTCAATGTAGAAAACCGGTTTGATAAGAGGGATGGAAATAGTTTCCCATTCCAGCGAAAAAAGATATGTTTTGATTCCCTGATCAAGGGCAACTGCACATAGCAGGAAGATCCAGTTGATCCCTTTCTTTACCTTGGTTTTCGACCCAAGGAAGGTGCTGAGCGCAGCCAGAAACCCCAGGAAGAGTGCAGGCACAAGGAAAAACTTCCACAGGTAGTCCGGATCTGTAACTTTGTTGCTTATGGCATAAATAAGCATAACAATGACCCAGATGGAAAAGAAGAGAGCAATATTTCGGAAATAGATGCGGGCCATGGCTAAGGATATGATGCGTGGCGAAAATAGTGAAATTTGGATTAATAGAAATCTTTCTGTTATTTTGACAAGCAGAATTGAAAAAATGAAAGAGATTCGCACAAATTGGTGGTGGCTTTCCTGTTTCCGACAATCCGGAGTATAGGTAGCGTCTCATTGTGCAATACAATATTCAAGGCTCCCGCTTCGGTGGGAGCCTTTTTTTTTATCAAAACCGAACGAGTATGGAAAAAGTGCCAGTTAGAGTAGTTAAACGAAAGATCCTTGCCGATATCATTACTCCAGTGAGTATATATCTGAAGGTGAGGGATATATATCCAAATACCCTGCTTCTGGAAAGCTCGGACTATCACAGCAAGGAGAATTCTTATTCATTTATATGCATGGATCCTATAGCTGAGTTCCTGGTGCATGACAGCGATATGCGTATCTCCTTACCGGGTCAGGAGGCCAGCCACCATAGTATAACTTCCGGTCAGGAGGTGGCAGAAAGGCTCAAGGACTTTTTATCTGCTTTTGAAGTTGATTCCATGGGAGATGAGTTGCAGGTAGATGGTATTTTTGGATACACTGCATTCGATGCGGTTCAGTATTTTGAAGATATCCGTTTCCAATCAGCCATTCCCGAAAAGGAGGATATCCCCCTGGTGAGGTATAACTTTTTCAGGTTTGTGCTGGCGGTAAACCATCTGACAAATGAGCTCTTACTTTTCGAACATATAGTGAATGGAGGGGAGAGTGAGATAGACCGGGTAAGTTCCTTGCTGCATAACAGGAACATAGCCACCTATAGTTTTGCAACTTCCGGGGAGGAATCTTCTAATTTGAGCGATGATGACTATCGGGCCATGGTATCAAAGGGCAAGGAGCATTGTTACAGGGGCGATGTCTTTCAGATTGTGCTTTCCAGGCAGTTCTTCCAGGATTTTACCGGCGATGAGTTCAATGTTTACAGGGCACTTCGTTCCATCAATCCTTCGCCTTATCTGTTCTACTTCGACTATGGCAGTTACAAGCTCTTTGGATCTTCTCCGGAAGCACAAATTGAGGTTAAGGGGACCATGGCTTTTATTAACCCCATTGCAGGCACCTTCAGGCGTACAGGGAACGATAGGGAAGATCAGGAACTGGCAAGGAAGCTGAGCGAAGATGAAAAAGAAAATGCTGAACACGTAATGCTTGTGGATCTGGCCAGGAACGATCTGAGCCGGACCACGAAAAAGGTAAAGGTGGAAGAGTACCGCGAGATCCAGTTTTATTCCCATGTTATTCATATGGTATCAAAGGTCTCGGGAGAATTGCCGGAGGATACTAACACCATACGGGTCCTGGCAGAATCATTTCCCGCAGGTACCCTCTCCGGGGCACCCAAATTTAAAGCCATGGAACTGATCGATCTCTATGAGGGGAAGCGACGGGGTTACTATGGTGGCGCCATCGGGTTTTTACGTTTTAACGGCGATATAAATCATGCCATTATGATTCGCTCCTTTCTCTCGCGCGACCACAGGCTCTATTACCAGGCTGGAGCAGGAATTGTCTCTGAATCTACCGAAGAGGGAGAGTTACAGGAAGTGAATAATAAACTTGCTGCTCTTAAATCGGCCATTGAAATGGCCGGAAATATGAACGAATATAATTAGACCAAGCATGAAGATTCTAGTACTGGATAATTATGACTCTTTTACCTACAACCTGGTTCAATATATAGAGCGGGTGCTGAAAAGAGCAGTCGATGTAAAGCGTAATGATCAGCTGACACTGGCCGAAGTGGATGCTTACGATAGAATTTTAATCAGCCCGGGACCCGGAATTCCGGTGGAGGCAGGAATCACCCTGGATCTCATAAGGGAATATGGCCCGGTTAAAAGCATTCTGGGAGTTTGCCTGGGACATCAGGCCATAGCAGAGGCCTATGGAGGCACAATCACTAACCTGTCAAAAGTCTACCATGGCCTTACCGGTCAGATGAAACAGCTGGTAAGTGACGAATATCTCTTTAATGGGGTGCCTGCGGAATTTGATGCAGGACGATATCATTCCTGGGTGGTGGAGCCGGATACTCTCCCCCGTGACCTGGAGGTCACCGTTGAGAACGACGAAGGCTATATTATGGCCATCAGGCACAGGCAGCATGATGTAAGGGGGGTGCAATTCCATCCCGAGTCGGTGTTAACCGAATACGGGGGGATGATGATAAAGAATTGGTTAATGGTTAATAGTTAATAAGTTAGTAAGATCGTAAAGATGAAAGAGACGCTACAATATCTGTTTGATTATAAGACTCTGGGGAAAGAAGATGCCAAGGAGATTCTTCAGAATATGGCTGCAGGGAAGTACAATGAAGCTGAAATGGCGGCATTTATATCGGTCTACCTGATGCGGAGCATTACGGTAGAAGAACTTGGCGGCTTTCGCGATGCCCTGCTGGAGCTTTGCACACCGGTGGATCTGTCGGAGTTCAACACCATCGATGTATGTGGTACCGGGGGTGATGAAAAGAATACTTTCAATATCTCGACACTCACTTCATTTGTGGTGGCAGGCGCAGGCGAGAAAGTTGCCAAACACGGAAACTACAGTGTTTCATCGGCATGTGGTTCTTCCAATGTGCTGGAGTATTTTGGCTACTCATTCAGCTCCGACGCTGAACGCTTAAAACGGGAGATTGATAAATTCAACATCTGTTTTCTGCATGCCCCCCTGTTCAATCCGGCCATGAAAAATGTTGCTCCCGTGCGAAGGAGCCTCCGGATTAAAACCTTCTTTAATATGCTGGGTCCCATGGTTAATCCGTCCAACCCGCGAAATCAGCTTGTGGGAGTATTCAGCCTTGATGTGGCCAGGCTCTATCACTATCTGTACCAGGAATCGGATAAGCAGTTCTGTATTATTCATTCCCTGGATGGTTATGATGAGATTTCCCTCACCGGAAGCTTCAGGGCCCTTACACGTAGCACCGAACGGACCTTTGAACCGGACGACCTTGGCCTGGGTGTTGTGGCTCCTTCCGATATATATGGAGGATCCACAGTGGAAGAAGCAGCAAGGGTATTTCTGAAGATTCTGGAAGGAAAAGGGAGCAGGGCCCAGAATGACGTGCTTGTAGCCAACGCCGCACTGGCTCTCTACTGCATGGACGAGCCCTCGGGAATGGAACGATGCCTGGAACGTGCAAGGCAGTCGCTCGAATCGGGTTCGGCATACACAGCATTTAAGCAATTGATCGGGAGTAAATAATATGAATATCCTGGATACCATCGTGGAGCACAAAAGGGCAGAAGTTCTGCTCAGGAAAAAGGAGTGTCCTCTGGCAAGGCTGGCCAGCTTTGAAAGTTACAGGCGGAAGACCAATGAGATGACTATTCCCGGTCCGGAAGACAGAGCCGGGATAATTGCTGAGTTCAAACGTAAATCACCTTCCAGGGGTCCCATCCACATGGATGCTGATCCTGTTCAGGTTGCCAGGGCCTATGAAGCAGCCGGAGTTTCAGCCATGAGTATACTAACCGATCAGACTTTCTTTGGAGGATATCTGACAGATTTGAAACAGGTTCGCCAGGCCTGCCCTCAGCTGGTTCTGTTAAGAAAAGACTTTATTATAGATCCTTACCAATTACATGAGGCCAGTGCCTATGGCGCAGATATGGTCCTTTTGATTGCAGCCATACTGGATCGAAGAGAAGTGGAGGAGCTGGCCATGGAAGCTGCATCCCTGGGTTTGAGTATACTCTTTGAGGTGCACCAGAAGGACGAGTTGGAAAAGTATCATCCTGAGATCAAATATGTGGGGGTGAACAACCGCGATCTGAAGACATTCACGGTGGATACGGTCAGAAGTCTGGAGATGATCAACGGGATGCCTCCGGGTGTGGTTCCTGTTTCTGAAAGCGGACTCAGCAGGCCCGAAGAGCTAATGAAGCTATGGAATGCTGGATACAGACTTTTCCTGATGGGTGAAAATTTCATGAAAGAAAAGGATCCGGGTGCAGCCTGCCGGAGCTTTATAAAGCATTTATAAGAGAAGATTGAAATGGGAAACAGAAGAAAATTGCGGATTAAAGTGTGTGGGATGCGTGATCCTCAAAATCTGGAACAATTATGTGCTCTGTCGCCTGAATATGTAGGATTCATCTTTTATAAGCAATCCAATCGTTTCGTGGGGGACAAGCCGGACCGCGCTCTCTTTAATATTCCGGGTTCGCAAATAAAGAAGGTGGGAGTGTTTGTGAATGAGGAGCTAAAGCAGGTAAGAAAAGCAATAGAGAGCTATGGACTTGATGCCGTACAGCTACATGGGGGAGAATCTACAGATTATTGCCGTGGTCTCTCCGGGGAAGGGCTTGAGCTGATCAAGGCTGTGGATCCCGGGGGAAGCTTTAAGGATATGAAGAGCTACACAGGGGTGGTGGACTGTCTTTTGTTTGATTCAGCCGGGGAAGGCAGAGGTGGAACAGGCAGGAAATTTGACTGGAAGCTGCTGGAGGTAATGTCGGCCGGTCCTCCTTTTTTTCTCAGTGGGGGGATAGGTCCGGGCGATGCTGAAGATATACGAAATCTGGAACTGGATGCATTGATGGGAGTGGATGTAAACAGCAGGTTTGAGCTGTCGCCCGGACTAAAAGATATTGAGAGCTTGAAAAAATTTATCGCTGAAATCAGAAAATAGAACCATATGGAGTATGAAGTGAATGCTGAAGGTTTCTACGGTGAATATGGCGGAGCCTATATTCCCGAGATGCTCTATCCAAATATCAGGGAGCTGGAAGAGAATTATTTGAAAATTATGAAATCGGAAAGCTTTCAGAGCAGTTTCAGGCTCTTGCTGAGAGATTATGCCGGAAGACCCACACCTCTTTTCAGGGCACAGCGTCTGTCGGACCATTACAATACACAGATCTATTTGAAGAGGGAGGATCTGAACCATACGGGGGCCCATAAGATTAATAATACCATAGGCCAGATCCTCCTGGCCAGGCATCTTAAGAAGAGGCGGATTATTGCTGAAACAGGGGCGGGACAGCATGGGGTTGCCACTGCTACAGTTTGTGCACTTACGGGTATGGAATGTATTGTATATATGGGAGCCCTGGATGTTGAACGCCAGGCCCCCAATGTGAAGAAAATGAAAATGCTGGGAGCCCGGGTGGTTCCTGTGCATAGTGGCAACAAGACCCTGAAAGATGCAACAAATGAGGCCATACGCGACTGGATCAATAATCCGGTGGATACCCATTATATCATTGGTTCAGTGGTGGGGCCGCACCCCTATCCTGATATGGTCACACGGTTTCAGTCGGTTATCTCAGAGGAGATCAGGATCCAGTTGACAGAGAAAACTGGCCGGGACTATCCAGACTACCTGGTGGCCTGTGTGGGTGGCGGGAGCAATGCAGCTGGAGCTTATTATCACTATCTGGATGATAAACGTGTCAGCCTGATTTCGGCCGAAGCGGCAGGCCTTGGTGTGAATAGTGGTATGACTGCAGCAACTTCCCTGCTTGGCAGGCCCGGGATCATCCATGGCAGCATGACCCTCCTGATGCAGGATGAGGATGGCCAGATAGAAGAGCCGTACTCCATATCGGCAGGTCTCGATTATCCCGGGGTAGGGCCCCTTCATGCATGGCTGGCCACTTCGGGCAGGGCCATGGTTTATGCACTGACAGATGATGAGGCACTGCAGGCAGCACTTCTTTGCACCAGGAAAGAGGGGATTATTCCTGCTCTTGAAACCGCTCATGCCCTGGCAGCCCTTGAGAAAATGAGTCCCGGGCCGGATGATGTGGTGGTGGTGAATCTATCCGGGAGAGGAGATAAGGATATGGAGACCTATATCGATAAATTAGAACTTTGAGCAAGATGACAAACAGGATAGATCAACTTTTCGGGAAGAGAGACAGCGAGATTCTCTCCATTTATCTTACAGCGGGTTATCCGGGTCTGAATGATACTATAACTTTGTTGAGGGCGCTTCAGGAGCATGGAGCTGATATGGTGGAGATTGGAATCCCCTTCTCCGATCCACTGGCAGATGGCCCTGTAATACAGCAAAGCAGCTTGCAGGCCCTTCAAAACGGAATGAAGCTGGATATACTGTTCAGGCAGTTGGAGGACATCCGGGAGTCTGTTCACATTCCATTGGTGTTGATGGGCTATTTGAATCCTGTTTTGCAAATGGGTATGGAGCGGTTTTTGAGCAGATGCCGGGATACCGGCATCGATGGTGTGATTATACCCGATCTGCCTCCTTCCGAGTATGAGAGACGGTATGCAGACATGTTCGGCAATTATGGGATCTATAATA
The DNA here is from genome assembly GCA_964458155.1 of uncultured Bacteroides sp. Lineage (GTDB taxonomy): Bacteria > Bacteroidota > Bacteroidia > Bacteroidales. The sequence goes on along the minus strand of CAYWGP010000060.1, from coordinate 8,988 downwards.
GCATGCTTATTACGCCTCATACTGATGATGAACGTATCAGCCGGATCGCAGCATTGTCAAAGGGATTTCTTTATCTTGTTGCAGATGCTTCCACCACAGGAGCCAGGGATTCCGTGCGAGATCACCAGCGGGATTATTTTAAGCGGCTGAAAGCGATGAATCTTCCTTTACCCGGACTGATCGGTTTTGGGATCTCAAACAGGGAAACTTTTTTAACTGCCTGCAGTTATGCCAGTGGAGCCATTATGGGAAGTGCATTTATCAGGGCTCTTGGAGAACAGAATTCCCTCACACTGGAAGAGCGGGTGAAAGAATTTATGGGGGAAATAAGAGGAAAATGATCCGGGCTTAAAAATTGAGCCAGATCTGGGCTTTGAGCTGAACATACCAGCCGGTCCAGTCAGAGCTAAGGGTCCGGTCTAAATCATTGGGATCCAGTAGTGGATCACCACTATCGCTATTCTTCAGGTCTCCGGTGAGATCGACCAGGTATCCACCTTCCATTCCCAGGGAGAGCTTATTGAGCTTGTACATAAGTTCTGTTCCAACGGAGCCGGCGGGACTGATGGAGTTGTATTTATTGGTGTTCCCGTTTAAATAACCATATATGGAGTAGCTGGACTGGATGGTCATAGAGGTAAAATTTGCATCCATCCTTCCGTTCAGGGAGAGTCCGAGGCGATCGCCACCAAGAACCAGATAAGAGATATATGCTCCCAGGCGGTGCGAGATGGCTGTAAATTCAGTTGATATACTACCGGAGTAATCAGCGTAGCTGGATTTGCCTCCCGTGTTGGAATAGCTGTATGCGACACCTATCCTGATATGATCATATAATTGTTTGAACCCGGTAAATGAGAAAGACGTATAGGGGGGGAATGAAGAGGTGATCTTTCCTTCCACAGGATAGGTGCCAAGGATATGCTCCTGCAGATACTTCATATCATCCATTTGCACCGATGCTACTCCCAGGGCAAAGGTAAGCCCGAAACTTTGATCCTGGGCATAGGAAGAAGAACCAAGCATCATGACCAGGGCGATCAGGCATATTAGTCTTCTTCTCATTTTTTGGCCTCCAGGTTAAAATTGATGGCAATTGACATGTACTCAACCAGGGCCTCGTATCCGACCATATCGGCCAGACTATTGGTATTGCTGGATATGTAAAATTCCATATAGAGTGAATCTATGCCCGACGAGTCAGCAAAAGAGGGTAATATCCAGAATGATCCGGCAGTGCTGTCCGATTCAAATACCTGGGTACTGCCCACATCGGCATACAGATAGTAGAGTTCTCCTCCACTTATCTCAACTTGGTAGATTACTTCAAGGCTATCGTTTACATCTGGATTGTGAAGGCTGTCCAGGTTGGTGCTGACCGAAAAAACAGGCGGATCACCGGGTACAGGATCCACCCCATATATTTCAATATCGGAATAGAAGCAGGCCTCTAATCCTGACAAGAGCAGCACAAAAATAACTATGGAAATATATCTGCCCATAAGGGCAGTAAAAGTAATAAAAAAAGCAAGCTTAAGAGCGCATGGCCATTTCAATAACCTGCTGCATGACCATTTCCATTTTCAATCCCATGCATTGAACCTGTTTGGGGATAATACTCTCCCTGGACATACCCGGTATTGAGTTCAGCTCCAGAAAATATACCTGGTTCCCTTTGATAATAAAGTCGACCCTTATGATACCTTTACAGTTAGTGAGATTATAAATATCCATGGCCATCTCCTGGCATTTTTTTGCAACATCATCCGAAATCCGGGCAGGGGTGATTTCCTCCGCTTTTCCCTCAGTATACTTGGCTTCGTAGTCGAAGAACTCATTTTTTGATATAATTTCGGTAATGGGAAAGAGTGAAAAACCCTCATTCCACTTCATCAATCCACAGGTTACTTCGGTACCTTTGATATATCGTTCAACGATGGCTTCATCATCCTCCCTCAAGGCATCTTCCAGGGCAGGTTGCAACTCTTCGAGCCGGCTGACTTTTGCAATTCCGAAGCTGGATCCACCGCTGTTGGGCTTCACAAAGCACGGGAATCCTACCAAAGCTGCTACCGCTTCCAGGTCGGTTTCCATGTTTTTTCGTACAAGACTGGCCTCAGGAGTGAGTACATTGTGCTGTTTCAGAAAACTTTTGCAGATGTATTTATTAAATGTCAGTGCAGAGGAGAGATGATCTGAGCAGCTGTATGGGATACCCGTTATATCGAAATAACCCTGCAACTTTCCATCCTCACCCGGTGTGCCATGAATGGTGTTCCAGACAAAATCAAAGGTGAATTTCTTGTTATTATGCTGAAAGCTGAAACTGTTTTTATCCAGCGGAATCCTCCTATCCCCGAAATGCACGGTCCAAATATCTTTTTTTACCTCAACAAGGTAACAGGAATGACCTGCAGCTTCGAGCCATTTAAGCACCTGGCCGGCACTCTTCATGGAGATCACATATTCGGATGAATCTCCTCCGGTAAAAATGGCAATTTTCATTTCTTCAAAAGTTGTTCAATTCCTTCACTTAAAAGTAACACCTTTTATACGATAGTAAGATGATTCGGGGGATTCATTTTTGACGAACGGGGCCATTCATCCATGAAAGCATAAAATTACAGGACATTTAATCTATTCATCCCGACGCCCCTGAATGTAGCTGCGCCATTTCTCAAGAACTGTACTGAATCCTTCGGGTAGAGGGGCATCGAAAAGCAAGGCTTCTCCAGAGGATGGGTGGACGAAACCAAGAGTCCGGGCATGCAGGGCCTGTCCGGGCAACAAATCGAAGCAATTCTGCACGAATTGCTTGTACTTGGTAAAGGTGGTTCCCCTGAGAATACGGTCTCCTCCATACTCAGGATCATTGAACAGGGGATGATTCAGGTATTGAAAATGAACCCTGATCTGATGGGTGCGTCCGGTCTCCAGTCTGCATTCAACAAGGTTTACATAGCCCAGCCGTTCCAGCACACTGTAGTGGGTTACAGCCTCTTTGCCCTGCTCACCATCAGGAAAGACATGCATCTGCTTTCTATCCTTTGGATTTCTTCCAATATTCCCAATGATGGTCCCTTCCTCCTCTTTCATGTCGCCCCAAACCAGGGCGTTGTAAGTTCTCCTGGATGTTTTGAGAAAAAACTGGCTGGCCAGTTTATTGAGTGCGATCTCATTTTTTGCAACCACAAGCAAGCCGGAGGTGTTTTTGTCGATCCGGTGCACCAGTCCCGGCCTCTCTTCGCCGGAATGAAACAGGGGATTGTCCCTGAGGTGGTACATCAATGCGTTAACCAGGGTGCCTGTGTAATTACCATACCCGGGATGAACCACCAGCCCGGCCCTTTTATTAACCACAATTACATCCTCATCTTCAAACACTATATCCAGCGGGATATTCTCGGGAATTAACTCAATTTTCCTTGGGGGATGTGGCAGAACCACAGTTACCAGATCTCCGGGCTTAACACGGTAATTCGGTTTGACCGGGATTCCGTTGGAGAGGATATTGCCTGCATTGGCAGCTGTCTGGATTCTGCTTCTGGAAGTGCCCTCCAGTTTATTAATGAGGAATTTATCTATCCTGAGCGGAGCCTGTCCTGGATCAGCAGTGAACCTGAAATGTTCAAATAACTCATTGCTATCTACAGGTAAATCGGCGCCCATTATCAGTTGATCAATACTTTTGAATAGAAGGATTCCTCACTGATAAGGACCCTGATATAGTAGAGACCCGGTGTGTATCCTGAAACATCAATTTCATTGGAACGAAGAATTGAGTGGTGTAACTGTCGTCCCGAAGTATCATAAATATAGACCTGGATATCTTCCTCTTCTGAAGCTCCCGGCAGCTTCAACCAGATGCGGTCTCTGGCAGGATTGGGATATATGCTCAGGGCTTTTAGCTCCTCTTTCCTTTCCTGCTCAATATTTGTGGACGGATCGTATAAATATGGTCTTAATAAAACCACGCCAGGTGCTTCTGAACTGACCCAGGAACCAATGTTATAGTACATAAGAGGGGAATCCGGTATGTTGTTCAGGTCGAGACCTATATTAAGTATATAGGGGTCATACTGTCTCCAGCCGACATAGAAAGGGCCGTTTACCGGTACTGGTTCTGTAAACTCAAATTTTACAAATCCCGAATAAGAGGGTGTATACTGTGGCTTGTATATGGTAGCATCATCCCAGCTGACAGTGCCAGGGATTCCTCCGTTGTCATTCCAGACCATCAGGTTAAAGGTATACTCCTTCAGGTTTACCGAGTCATATACCTGGTTGAAATACATGTAAACCCCACCCAGCAGGTCTGCTTCATAGGAATTGTACCCGATGGCAACCAAACCGTAATCTGTGCCATCGCCCCGCAGGCCATAACCAGCCTCCGCTGAACCATCGTCGTAAGAATAATAATCCCTGAAAAGCTGATCGTGAATTACAGTATCGTTTACCTTGGGATCAAATACATCTGTGCGAAGTGCTGCTTTGAACCTGATGAGTGCAGAATCACCCCTGTTGAAATCCAGATCATAGGTATATGAAAAATCGACTTCTCTTTCATCAAAGGCTAAAATATCCTGAGCAGTTGGTATACCGATAAGCTGAGATTCACCATACATCGGTTCCTCGATGGTGAGAGACCGGGTAACATTTCTTGTAATGGAGTCATTGTTCCTGTATTGCGCCGATACAAAAGGTGAGAGGGTAGTATTATAGGCGCTTTCAAAATGAGACCAGGGGACAGAGGTAAGTTCCTTAAAAATAGAAGAGAGAGGACTGTTAAAAGCTACATCCCTGAGGATGGTATCAGCAGCAGTCCTGTTTCTGTCAAGACGAACATAGTCCACGTGCCAGTAATCCACATTGCTCCTTTTATCGGGCGTTTCATTGTTCCTGGGAAGGCTTGCCCGGTTTCTGAACCTGAACCTGAATTCGTTGTTAAGAAAGCGTGCATTTCTGATGGGGATCATCACCTGCTTGAAAGCGTGCAGTTCTGTACCGCTAATTCGCCAAACGTTTACCCATTCACTGGAATCGCTTGCATAGAAATCTACCATCAGTGAATCCTGCTCTTCAGGCAGATCACATAATCCGCCGGGCTGGTAAAGAAAACTGAGGTAGATACTGTCCGATACCGGGTAAACCAGGTTGATGGGGTGACTGCTAAGGTGATCGGCCTCAAAGGAATTGGGATCCAGTACGGCATTGAAATAGATTGATCCAACCTCATCAAGGGCATCCAGGGTGGCTACCCCGTTTGTAACAGGATCAACAGGAAAGGTATTGTTTATAAAAGCATAGGCATCGCTCCAGCAGCTTGTGTCCGCAGTCAGAGAGCTGTTTGAGAAATCATCAAAAAACGGAAGCTCAAGCAAGCTTGCGTCGGCAGATTTTTTTGCACTCCGGAAGTTATTATACTGTTGTGCAGCCCTTGGATTATTATGAAGGGGGGTAATGACTTCCTGTGCCTGCAGCCTGAGCATTCCAGGAAAACAGAGCACTAAAGAGATTAATACGCATCTGATGCTATTCATCCATTATTTCTATGTCATCACCGTTTAAGGTCGAATCGGTCCATTGCAAGAGCGTGGAGTCCAATGAGAGCCAGATATCTATCTCCATACCCATGTTCAATCTTTTGAATTCATCATAATCGGGATACTGCCTCCAAATAAATGCTCCGGAACTGTCTTCAGCTGATTCAAAGCTCTCATCGTAAGTAATGGCCCCGAGATTCAGATAATAGTCAGAAATAATCTCTGTTGCTCCATCCAGTCCAAGTCCCACAAGATCGGGAACCCTGGTTGTCTTACTGCTTAAGCCCATACCTAAAACAAGATCTATGACTGCTCCTTTGGTGATTATGGTTCCTTCGTTAATAACGGAGTCACCATGCATTTGTTGTAGCACGTTATTTTTTGCAAAATCAGGCCTGTAGGTGATTGTTCCCTGAAGCAGGCCTGCATTTTGCAATGCGAGCCGGGCCTGGCGAAAGGAGAGCCCGATGAGTTGCGGCATGGATACCATTTCAGGATTTACCGCATTCATGGTCAGGAAGATTTTCCTGTTTTTCTTCACCCTGGAAGTGGATTTGGGATTCTGCTTTATAACTGTCCCCCGTGGCATTTCAGTGGAAAAAACCGAATCGACCACTTCATATCTCAGTCTTCTGGATGAAGTTACGTCATCCACTTCTTCCAGGGTCAGGCCTGCAAGATCGGGTACCACAATGGTTTTCCCGTGATGGGTATAAATTCTGAGCCATAGCAGGGTTCCCAGCACCAGTATTAGGGAAATCGCAACTGCCAGGCCCAGATGCCGCAAAAACTTTTTAGTAAGTAAAAACCTGAGGAAATCCATATTTCGAGCTTTGCCCAAAGGTAATGTTAATTGTAAAAATTTGAACAAAAAAATAACCAACCGGGAATCGGTCAGTTATTCAGCAATAATAAAAGAATGCTTATACCTTATGCTTTGTGCCTTGGCTCGTCGGAAACAGTCAGCTTTTTGCGTCCTTTTTTCCTTCTTCCTGTAATCACGCCACGTCCGCTGGCTGATGACATCCGCTCCCTGAAACCATGCTTATTCTTTCTTTTCCTGTTGGATGGCTGAAATGTACGCTTCATATCAATCTATGTTTTGAGGGTGCAAAAGTAAGTCATTTTTTTAGATATACAATCATTTTCGTAGAAAAAAACGCTTCCTCAAACCAGGTTGAAAGGGGGTAGAGCTCCGTACGATTTTTAAGAGGCATCAACTCTTTTTCCAGATCTCCTCCTTTAAGAGAGATCAGTCCGTTGGGCATGGTCTGCCGGCTGCCTGGCTCAATGAGCTTCCTGGTCCACTGGTATAAAAGCGGAAATGCAGTAACGGCTCTTGAAACCACGAAATCAGCTTTCAGATCCAGTTGCTCCATTCTTTTATTGACTGTGGCGACATTTTTCAATTCCAGCGCCATGCAAAGTTCTTCAAGCAAAGTGATTTTTTTCCCGATAGAATCAACCAGGGTAAAAGCTGATTCAGGAAACAGGATGGCCAAAGGGATTCCCGGAAATCCTCCGCCTGTCCCCACGTCAAGCACCCTGGCATTCGAATCAAAGCTGAATTTCTTTGCAATGGATAAGGAATGCAGGATATGTCTCTCTTCCAGAAAGTCAATATCCTTCCTGGAGATCACATTTACTTTTTGATTTAGCAGGGGAAGAATACTTATAAGCTTCCTGAACTGTTGAATCTGCTGGGAGCTAAGATCAGGGAAATATTTCAGAATCAGTTCCATAACGGTCTCCGGGACCGGCTATTAAGGCTTTTCGCTGGAACGGTTTATAATATTGAGAAGCAGTTCCCGCGCCCTGAAGAGCTGTGCTTTTACGGTGCCAATGGGAATATCAAGCTCTACAGCAATTTCATCATAGGAGTACTCTTTGAAATAGCGTAACTCAACCAGCTGCCGGTATCTGGGTTTCAGGCGAGAGACAACCTTTCGCATATGCTTTATTTTCTGCTTGTTAATCATATAGGCCTCCGGATCCGGATCGTCAGACTGGATAAGGGTGGAAGGGGCAAGGGAATCCTCTCCATCTATGGTCTGGTCGAGAGATACAAGACTGGCCCGCCTTTTTCTTATGAAATCGATGCAGTTATTGGTGGCTATTTTAAACAGCCAGGTGGAAAATGCAAAATTCGGGGTGTACTGGTCGATGTTTTTAAAGGCTTTACCAAAAGCCTCGATGGTAAGATCTTCGGCATCTACCTGACTGTTTACCATTTTAAGCAGCATGAAATAGATCGCGTCCCGGTACCTCCCCAACAATTCTGCATAAGCAAGCTGGTCACCTTTCCTGGCTTTTTCCACCAGTTCAATGTCCTTTTGTGCTTTTAGCGAAAGATTGGAATTTATCTCCATGGTTGGTACTTTTTTTCAAAACGGCTGCTTGCCCAGATGAGACTTATGATCACCGGGAAAACCGGATCGAGCAGCAGCGAAGGTAACAATAAATTTTTCTCGTCCAAGCGGCGCATTCCCATTTTGAAAATGATAAGCCGGCTTACTAATAAAAGCCCGAAAAGTGCACCAGCTGGCAGTCTCCACCATGGCAAGGAGACACAAATCCAGATCAGTGTGGTATAGAGGATGATCCGGCTGATCCATTCGCAGGCCAGCCTGATTCTTGAGCCTGTTCTGTAGTGACTCCCGGAAGACAGATGTCTCTTTTTTTGCTTGATCCAGGCCCGGAACGAAGTTTCCGGCCGGGAAAGCGTATGGCTCTCATGTGAAAACTCTACAGCGCAGTTCAGTCCTGAGGCATTCTCGTTGACAAACAGGTCATCATCTCCTGATATGAGGTGGTAATGTGCGGCAAAGCCCTTGTTATCGAAAAACAAAGCCTTGTCATAAGCCAGATTCCGGCCCACACCCATAAAGGGTCTTCCTTTGATGGCCTGGGAGAGATATTGTATGGCGGTAAATGTTGTTTCGTAACGGATAATTGTATTGAGCAAACCTTTGTGCCGCTCATAGCCTCCGTAGCCCAAAACGATCTTATGGTCTTCTGAAAAATTTGAAGCCATACGCGCCAGCCAGAGATCACTTACCGGATAACAATCTGCATCTGTAAGCAATACAGAATCATATTTAGCCGATTTCAGACCAATGGTGAGTGCCAGCTTCTTTCCCCGCTTATGTTTTTCATCCGGGGGGATTGTGGTGAAACGGAGATTCCTGAACCTGCTTTGTAATTGAATAAGTACCAGTTCTGTATCGTCGGTGGAACTGTCATTTACCACAACTACCTCAAATTCAGGATAGTCCTGTTGCAGGACATGTGGTAATAAATGCTCCAGGTTGTTTTCCTCATTTTTTGCGCAAATTATCACGGAAACTCCAGGGGTGGCATTGTTTTTATTCTTTTTGCGGTACATTGGAACCTGCAGAAAAACAAATAAATACATTCCCAGCTGTTAGAGGAATGCAAACAGGAA
>CAYWGP010000059.1:0-1743 GCA_964458155.1 uncultured Bacteroides sp. | reverse complement strand
AGTTTTCCTAATCCCAGGTGAGCCTGCCCCTCCATTCCCTTAGCACCTACCTTTTGTGCGGATGCAATTGCCTTCTTGAAGTGGGCTTCTGCATGCTGCCGGGCGAAAGGCAGGTTTTTAGCGAGAAAACCGATATTCTTCACTATGCTGGCAAAACTGGTTGGTGTTGCCCTGCGTGCCATGGCAGAAAAAAGTTCTCCGAAAATCAATTCCGAGAAGGTATAGCGCCAGGGGGCATTATGCTCCAGCCACTGCCTCTGCGCCCCCTTCAGCATCTTAAATCCCTGAGCAAACTTTCCCTCAGCAACCAGCACAACGCTTAAAAAACACTGCGCAGGTGTTCCGATATACTCGCACCCTAATCTTCGGGAAAAGTCCAAAACCTCCTTAAGTGGCTGTTTTGCTTTAGTAAAGTCTCCATGGGAAACATAGCTCATACCAAGGCAGAGCCGCGGAAACTGTGTATAGAGAGGATCCGTCGATGTCTGTAAGGCCATTTTATTGCAACGGATAGCCGATGGAAAATCACCGGACATCATAGAGCTCCATGCAGTAAGGGTATGCCCCCAGGTAATACAACGAATGCTCGAAGTCATTTCGCCATGGTCAAGAAGTGTTTTTCCTAATGTGCGAATCTGTGAGCAGGCCCCCAACACCCAGCAGGCATATCCATCGGAATCCCACGAATGGTAGTTGGGGTAGTGTTCCCAATTTACATCGACGGACATCTGCCTGGCTTTTTCTCCGCAGTGAAGCGCTTCTTGTGGCAGGCCTAATTCGGCACTCGTCCAACCCAGCCAGGCATATGCGTGGCTGGTAATCTGTTTGTTACCTGTTTCTTCACCGTGTTTCAGAGCCTTTTGGAGATAGTGATAGGAATCATTAAACTTCTCAGCCGCCCAGAAACTTATCCCCAGACAAACGTAAAACATACCACGCCGTTCCTTATCATCCAGAGACTCGACGAGAGTGATGTATTGTGTAAGCAGTTTTCCCAGGTCTCTAAAGTTACCCCGAAAGTAAAAAACCGGTGTCCAGCTGTTGAGAAGTTGAATCAGCATGCTTTTGACTGCCTCCGTTTCGGGAACTTCACCGGTAAGCAGCTCGTAGGCTTCTTTATAGTATTGATGAGACTCCACAACTGCATATCTGTTGAGGCTTTTCTTGCCTGATTGCATAAGATATTCAACAGCTTTGAACCGAGATTTCCCGTTTTTAAAGTGGAAGGCCAGGGTTTCAAATAACTCAGGCAACCGTTCCGGGAAGAGTTCTCCCATTACATGACCGATCCGCTCATGGATTTCCTGACGTTCTTTTTTAAGAAGACTGTTGTAAATTACCTCCTGGATGAGGGCATGTTTAAAACCGTATTCCAGGACCGGCAGGGGAGACTTTAATCGAATAAGGTCAAGCCGTTCAAGCTCATCTAAAGAGCTCCTAAGGTGCTTTTCACGGTCGGTTATTTTCCCAAGGATTGCATAGGGAAAGGACTTGCCGATAACTGAGGCCTCCTGGAGGATGCGCTTCATTGTTGGTTCCAGGCGGTCAAGCCTCGCCGCTATGACACCGCTTACGGTAAGGGGTATGTCAGACTTGCGTAGTGTCCTGGTGAGTTTCCAGCTCCCATTGGAGCGGATCAAAATCCCTGATTCAGCTAAAGCATTTATTATCTCTTCTACATAGAAGGGGTTTCCTTCAATCCTTTCCTCAAGGAAATGCTCCAGATCGGATGGAATGGCGGTG
>CAYWGP010000058.1:0-13811 GCA_964458155.1 uncultured Bacteroides sp. | reverse complement strand
AAACATTTTCCTGCCCTATGCAGCCCGGACGGATATTTTTATTGCCTGTCACTTCTGGGATCCGGCGTCTCCGGTATTGCTCAGTCGCGATGCACTGGCCGGCGGAGAACTGCCTGTCTCCCTGGTGGCGGATATCAGCTGTGATATAGACGGACCCATAGCATCAACCATACGTGCCTCCACCATTGCCGAGCCTTTTTATGGCTATGACCCGGCTACAGGCATGGAGACCGGAGCTTTTGATGAAGGAGTGATTACAGTAATGGCCGTGGACAATCTGCCCGGCGAGTTGCCCAGAGATGCTTCGGCCGACTTTGGATCGGCATTAATGGAGCATGTTATACCAGAATTGCCTGGGGGCCTGGACAGTGGCATGGTGGAGCGGGCCTCCATTGCCGCGGCAGGTTTACTCTCTCCCGGGTATAAGTACCTGGAGGATTACCTGGCCGGAAGGGAATAGCTATTCAAGAACCTCCAGGTCCACAAGGCACTCCACCCGGGGATGCAGCCAGAGGAAAGAGGCGGGTAGACTGGTAGTGACTTTGCCCTTCAGAAAGCGCTCGGCTATTTGTTTTTTCTCCTTTCCCGTGACCAGCAGGATAATCTTCCTGGAAGAGAGGATTTCCTGCATTCCCAGCGTGAGACCGTAACTGGGCTTGCGATCCAGGGAGGCAATCATCCCGTGTTGGAGGGATTCTGCACTTAATTTCGCCACGTGACTGTAAAGTTCCAGCTCGGGCGCTGGTTCATTGAGCCCCAGGTGTCCGTTCCGGCCCAGTCCCAGGATGCAGATATCAATAGGACCTTCTTTTTTCAGCATGGACCTTATCTTCTGGCATTCTGCTTTCGGATCCTCGGGATCTGAGGGAAAGGAACTGTAGTTTTTAGCTGCTATGCCAAGTGGCTCCAGCAGCTTCTTTTTCAGATAAAATTCGCAGGTGACCGGGTAGTAGGCAGGAACTCCTCCCCACTCGTCCAGCTTTATGATCCGGAGCTGCTTAAACAGGCTCCTCTCCCTGCGGGCAGTTCTGACCAGTTCTTTGTAGAGGCCTTCCGGGGAACTGCCTGTGGCTGCACAGAGCAGCATATCGGGCTTTGATACAAGATCCTCCAGAACAAGGGAGGCAGCCAGGTCGCTCAACTCCTGGTAAGAGCGGCAGTGTGTGATTCTCATTAATCGCGGTTTTTCCAGAGGTCCCAGGGCTTGGCGGCGTCAGTAGTGAAGGGCAGTTCCACCTTTTTTCCTGTTCCGGCACTTTCGTAAGCAGCAAAGATGATCTCCATGACAGCTTTGCCATCTTCGCCGCTTACCAGGGGCTCTCTATCGTTTTTCACACAATCCACAAAGTGCTCCATTTCCTGGGGGAAGCCATAGTTCCAGTTCTCTTCATACATGGTGTAGCTCCAGCCCACCGTGTTTCCGGCCTTCTCCACTGCATAGCCTATTCCCTTGCTGCTGTAGGTCTGGATGGAGTTCCCCTGCAAAACATCTGCATAGGCCACTCCCTCACTGCCATGGATCTCGGCCCTGTCGTCCATTCCGCCAGGCTTGGTCCAGCTTTCTTCTGCCATGGCAGTTACCCCGTTTTCAAACTCCAGGATAATGATGCCATTGTCATCGCCCTTTGTCTTGTCCGTATGCACCGTGGTACTCATCTGGGCATAGACCGATTTCACCGGATTGTTGCCGTTGAGCCAGCGGAAGAACTGGAAGGCATGGCATCCCATATCCATGGTAACGCCTCCCCCGGAACGCTCCACATCCCAGAAATGTGGTGCATGCGGACCATCATGCTTTTCCGATTGCTTAAATAGAATGGGCTTTCCCAGGGCTCCTTCATCCAGCAGACTCTTCAGTCTCACGTACTTGGGAGTAAAGCACAGCTCTTCGGCATACATCAGTTTTACCCCGGCTTTCTTACAGGCCTCAATCATCCGGTCGGCTTCCGCCATATTCAGGCAGAAAGGTTTTTCTACAACAATATGCTTTCCGGCTGCAGCGGCTTTCAGACAAATTTCGCAATGGAGGAAATTAGGTGCACCGATGATCACCATGTCAATCTCATCCAATGCAAGCATCTCATCCAGATTTGTAAAGTGCTTGGGAATCTGGTGTTCCTCTGCGAATTTCTGCGCTTGCCCAGGAGGGGGCGACATGACAGCAAGTATGTCTGCGTCATTGATTTTTTTGAAAGAATCTGCGTGTATGGAGCCAATGAACCCCGATCCGATCAATCCTACTCCTACTTTTTTATCCATGGAAAGTGCGCTTTATTAGTTATTTGTTGGCATCCGGACAGAGTGCAGCTGCACCCAGGATGGCTATGTTCTTTGTGTTGGTAAACTCTACCCGGAAACTTTCCAGGACCGAAGGGAAGGGTATTTCCCTGATGGACTCCCACATGGCTTCCTGGTAAAGATCGTGAGCCGCGGCCACCGAACCTCCAATAATCACAAGAGGCGGATCCACGGCCATAATAATGGTCTTAATGGCATTCCCAAGGTGCCTGCCATAGCTGTTGAAGGCTTCCTGCGCTTCGGGCTTTCCCTTGGCTGCTTCCTTTGCCAGTTCCTCACCATTTTTGCCATACACACGCTGGAAAAAGGGTCCGGCGGTATAATCCTCGTAGATGCCATCCAGGTAGGACATGGTGCCGAACTCGCCCGAGCAGCAATGTGCATCGGGGATCAGCTGTCCGTTCTTGATAATGCCCGAACCCATTCCCGTTCCCAGAGTGATCCCCACAAAATCGGGATGGCCCGCCATTGCTCCGTAACGGTACTCCCCCATGGCAAAACAATTGGAATCATTATCCACGTAAACAGGAATATCGAACTCTTCCTCGATGATGGCCTTCAGGGGAACCTCCTTCCAGTTAGCTATATTCAGGACATCGTAGACCACGCCTGTACTGCGATCCACCAGTCCGGGCACCCCGATCCCGATCCCGCTTACCTTCCCGTCCATCAGTTTGCTTATCAGTTTCATAAGGAGAGCGACCGAATCCATGGGATCCTGTGAAGACTTATCCAGCTTCTCGCTGAGCTGTTCCATAAGGCTGTTTCCCCTTACCTTTCCGGCGGCCACTTTGGTGCCACCCAGGTCCACACCAATCAGGGTATAATTTTCTCGCGTCATTGGATAGTGCAGATTAGTTGAAGTGTCGTGTGTTGTCCTTTTCTTTCCTGTCTTTCCACGTATCCATATTGGCCAGGCTGATCACCAGCATGACACCTCCTACTCCCAGGAGCGCATAACCCAGGGGACGGAGCAGGACCAGTCTCATGGTAAGCAGGATCCCCAGTGCCAGCAAGACTATGCTGACGATCCACAGGGTACGGTAATCACGTGGTTTTTTCTGTTGATACATGGCTTCAGATATTTTTAAGATTTGTAATTTCCTTCTGCGGATTGTCGGCGGAAAATATGGTATTTCCAACCACAAAAATATCCACTCCCGCTTCGATCAGCTTTCCAATGTTTTCCTCAGTTACCCCTCCGTCCACCTGTATCAGTGTCTTGGCTCCGGCATTGCTGATCATCTTTTTCAGCTTCCTGATCTTATCATAGGATTTAGGTATGAACTTTTGTCCCCCGAAACCCGGGTTCACTGTCATCACCAGTACCATGTGCAGATCGGTCAGTATATTCTCCAGCAGCGACACATCGGTATGGGGATTCAGGGCTACGGCCGGTTTCATGCCCAGTTCCCTGATCCTGTGAATGGTGCGGTGAAGGTGGGTGCATGTTTCATAATGCACCGTCAGCCAGTCAGCTCCCGCATCGCGGTATGCTTCCAGGTAGCGGTCGGGATCCACTATCATCAGGTGGACATCCAGGGGCTTGGTTGCCACTGATTTAATCTGGCGGATCACCGGGAATCCAAAGGTCAGGTTGGGAACAAAGACCCCGTCCATGATGTCGAGGTGCAGCAGGTCAGCTTCTGAGCCATTTATCATCTCTATTTCGCGCTCCAGGTGGAGGAAATCGGCAGTTAATATGGAGGGTGCAATCAGGTGTTTGCTCATAGCAGCTAGCTTTCCTGTAAAAATACATTTTTAAACTTATAAGCCATAATGCCTCGCCTTTCTCTTTCAATTCGAAGTTTCATTACATTTGCATCAGGATTAAGCACAGCATATTTTTATCCAATACGAAGAAAAATGATTGTTTTTGAAGAGGTGATCGCCCGGCGGACAGGAATTCCGCTAAGGCAGGTGAAAAATACGGTGGATCTGCTGGAGGAAGGGGCTACCATTCCTTTTATCAGCCGATACCGGAAGGAGCATACGGGCAGCCTGGATGAGGTGCAGATTACCGATATCAGGGATGCTCTGAACCAGTTGAAGGAACTTCAGAAAAGGCAGGAATATATCCTGAAGATTATCGAGGAACAGGAGAAGCTGACTCCCGAACTAAAACGTAAGATTGAGGAATGTCTTGATCCGGTACAGCTGGAGGACATCTATCTTCCTTATAAACCAAAACGAAAGACAAGGGCTACGGTGGCACGTGACAGGGGACTGGAGCCCCTGGCAAAAATCCTGATGAAACAGCAGGAGATGAATATCGAAAAAGCCGCATCGGGGTTTCTGAACGAGGAGGTGGAGAGTGTTGAGGATGCCATGCAGGGTGCCCGGGATATTATCGCCGAATGGGTAAATGAGAATGAAAGGGCCAGGAGGACGGTTCGTTACCATTTCGAACGCAGTGCAGTAATTTCCTCCAGGCTGGTGAAGGGCAAGGAAGAGGAAGGGGAGAAGTTTAAGGACTACTTTGAATTCAGCGAGCCCCTGAAAAAATGTCGGGGTCACCGCATCCTGGCCATGCGCAGGGGTGAGCAGGAGGGATTTCTGAAGCTAAGTGTGGAGCCCCCGCAGCTCGGCGTGACCGATGCCCTGGAAGAACAGTTTGTAAAAAATCCCTATAAGGTGGGACAACAGGTGTCCGAGGCAGTGAAGGATTCCTACAAGCGCCTGATGCAGCCTTCCATCGAGAATGAATACAAAGCCCTTTACAAGGAAAAGGCTGACCAGGAAGCCATCAGGGTTTTTGCCGATAACCTGAGGCAGTTGCTGCTGGCTTCGCCACTGGGACAGAAGCGGGTGCTGGCTCTTGATCCCGGCTTTAGAAGCGGGTGCAAGCTGGTTTGCCTGGATGAGCAGGGAATGCTGGTTCATAACGAAACCATCTATCCCCATCCTCCCCAGTCAGACCGTGCCGGATCTACCCGGAAGCTAAGCTCTCTGGTGCAGCAATACAAGATTGAGGCTGTGGCCATTGGAAACGGAACAGCCAGCCGGGAAACCGAGCGCTTTATACGCATGATTCGCTTTCCCCACGATATAGAAGTCTACATGGTCAATGAATCGGGAGCTTCCATATACTCGGCTTCCAAGATAGCCAGGGATGAGTTTCCCGATTTTGATGTGACCGTACGGGGAGCTGTGTCCATTGGCAGGCGCCTGATGGATCCGCTTGCCGAGCTTGTGAAGATAGATCCAAAATCTATCGGGGTGGGACAATACCAGCATGATGTGGACCAGGGAAATCTGAAGAAGAGTCTGGACGAGGTGGTGGAGAGCTGCGTAAACCTGGTGGGTGTCAATGTCAATACGGCCAGTAAGCATTTGCTTACCTATGTATCCGGACTTGGACCTGTGCTGGCGCAGAATGTGGTGGACTACAGGCAGGAGATCGGAGGGTTCAGCTCCAGGAAGCAATTGAAGAAAGTGCCCCGTATGGGTGAGAAAGCCTTTGAACAGTGCGCCGGCTTTTTACGTATCGAGGGAGCCGAAAATCCCCTGGATAATTCGGCCGTTCACCCAGAAAGCTATCATATTGTGGAAGAAATGGCCGCCGATCTGCAGGTGGATCTGACTCAACTGGTCAGGAATGATGAACTGGTGAAGCAGATCCGGCTGGAAAAGTATGTGAAAGGTGAAATAGGGCTGCCTACTCTGAAGGATATCCGCTCGGAGCTTGAGAAGCCGGGCAGGGATCCAAGGGAGCAGATCGAGGTCTTTGAGTTCGATCAGACTGTATACAGCATGGAGGATCTGAAGCCGGGCATGGAACTACCGGGAATTGTTACCAATATCACCAAGTTCGGGGCCTTTGTGGATGTGGGGGTGAAACAGGACGGACTGGTCCATATCTCTCAACTGGCCGACCGCTTCGTGAAGGACCCCAACGATGTAGTTAAGATCCATCAGCATGTAAAGGTCAGGGTAACAGAGGTGGATATTGCCCGCAAGCGTATCGGGCTTTCCATGAAAGGACTGGGGAACTAGAGCTTTTTTCTTCTAATCGTGAATTTTGATCCACTCAACTGTATTATTATCAGTCAGTTTAATTACCAGGGTTTTAGTGTGTAAAGGCCAGGAACCAATGCGCTTCTGCGCTATCATGTAGTACAGATAGTTTTCATTTATCCTGTCAGGCTTCCCGAGCAGCTCCAGAACTCCATCTTTAGATTGCGATCTCACCGTATCGCTGTAGAGTATGTCATTGAGCATTCTTTCTCTGAAGGGATAATCTTTTCCTTCCTTATCTTCCCACTTTGTTTTATCAAATGCCATTTCCAGCTCAGCTGTTTTGCCTTCGTTTTCAGAATCCTCTTCTCTGGTGGTATTGCAGGAGAAACAGGCAGGAAAAAGGATCAGCAGAATAAGCCCTGTTTTCATAGTTAATGGATAACAAGTATTATTTTTCAAATCTCATATATTTCTTAACGATATCTGCATTTTCTCTGGAAGTCAGCATCTCCAGTAATGTAAATGCAACATCCAATCACATCTGTAAATACACTTGCTTCAAATTCTTCAAATCCCCGGGCAAGAAATAGTAGTACGTTTTTGTTTTTCATATTCATATTTAGCTATGCGGTAAAGCTGTCCAAATTAATAGATCAGGGAAGGTCTGAACTGAATCACCCCGCTGCAGCCTTCGTCTGATCTGAAGCGAATATGCAGTACTGAGCTGCTTTCCCCGGTGACCTGGGCAGTACGGTTAATGTGGATCTCATTCCCACTGATGGAAACAAATTCTGCAAGGGCCTTTCTGCCTTCATAATATATATCGGCATCCTGAATATCAATCATGCAATTATCTCCGTGACTGAGTTTTAAAGTGTACTGTCCCGGCAACTTAATATGGCTGCTGAGTTCGATTTTCAGGCTCATAAGGCTGTCTATAATCCCAGTTGCGTCCCATGTCATTAAATCTTTCCACTGGGAATATGGCCTGATCGGTGCATCTAGGGGAGGAATAAAATCCTTAACATGATAGGCAGCAATTTTTCTTATGGATGGCTTTGCTGCATATTTGGCAATATGCAATCTCAATCCGGATATAATGACATCGTCGAAATAGTCAATCTTCATTCTTCCAACCGAGGTTCCACCGGATAGTTCAAGCCATTCTCCATCAACCAGGCCTTCAATTGAGTACTCCCTGATCCGGTGGCCCAGCCTGAAATCCTCCATAATAACAACATGATTGATTAGTGTTTCAGAGCTAATTCCCAGGTCAACTTTGTTGCCTTCCACATCGTTTATTTCTGCCACGGGATTTTCAAAGCGCCTCTTAATCTCTGCACCAAAAGCCCTGAAGAGATCAATGTCATCGCCTGGAATAAGACCGGTGGTATCCGGTGTTGAATTAAGCAGGAACACACTTCCATAGCCCACCGACCTGTAGTAGCATTCCATCAGCTGATCAAGTGATTTTCGTTTCTCTTCCTTCCAGGGAGCCCAGAACCAGTGATGATCATATAAGGTTGTGTTTGTTTCAAGCGGAGCCCAGACATCTCCATCCGGATCACCATGAACCTGGGTCGATACGCCTGTTTGCATATCTTCTTTATTTACTGTGTTCCAGGCAGGGTAAAAAAGTTTACCCGATTCTGTACCAGGCCACCGCAGGCTTGCGTGCGGACCCTGGAAGATTACAGATTTCTGAGCATAAGTCTCCAGAATATCTGAAACATCAATTACACAGCTTCCGTCAAACCATACTTCCATAACTTCGCCATAGTTACTGAGAACCTCTTTTAGCTGCTTCCTGAAAACCTCATTGTATGCTTCCTGTTTCGAAGGATCCTCCGTCTGGCCACCACTTCCTATACCTGCCCCCCAGGTATCATCTCCAGGGTAAACATAAATGCCAAGATTGAGTCCATATTTACTGCAGGATGCAGATAATTCGGCGAGTAAATCTCCTTTGCCATCCTTATAAGGAGTATCTTTTATTCCATAATCAGTTGTTTCGGTCTGCCACCAGCAAAAGCCCCCCGTGTGCTTGGCAACAAACAGAATCTCCCTGGCTCCCCATGACATCGCAGCCTCGCACCACTGATCTGTATCCAGTTTTTCCGGGTTTATCCTCTCAAGCGGAGTGGAATGATTATCATATTCTCTTCCCTGCCAGGTGCAGGGATCGAGGCAAACAAACATGATTCTTTCCTGCTCGTGCCACTCATACTGTATTTTGGACGGGACTGCCAGTTCGCCTGAATCTTTGCAGGAACTTAAAAAAAGGGCCACCAGTAAAAAAATAAGTCCTGTTTTCATCAGATGCTGGTACCAGTTTTTATGGCTTTCACAATTAATGTTTCTCCAAACAGGATTTCTCGAGAGAATACTTGTCTGAAAACGCTTTTATTTATTTCTGAAGTACCCTTTTTATTACCTGTTCTTATATAAATCCAAGAGGTAGAAAGAAATACTAATGGGAGAAATATAGAATATAATAAGCTAACAGGTTTAATCCTATTGGTTTTTATCTCATTTATTCTAAAGCCATTTGTGTGGAGCATGTACCTTAATTCGGAAAATGAAGTCATGCTGATATGATGCAATGGGTTTGGGGCATTTTCATTCAATGGTGAGCTGCACCTATAATGGTGTCCAGTCCAAAACCATTTCCAACGTGACCTTAGACTTGATATATTAGGGCTTGTAATGATAATTGCTCCCTGATCGGTCAAAATCCGATTTGCCTCTCTTATAAAGTCGACCTGTCTGTTGATATGTTCTATGCCCTCAATACATACTAAAATATCGAATGAATTATTTGAGACAGGAAGCTCCATTGTCATATCTCCTTGCACAAAGTTGTCATGAGATATCTCTAAAATATTCTCGATATCAACTGCAAAAACATTTTTAAATCCTTGATCATTAAGTCTTTGTACAAAGGCACCATTTCCTGAAGGAATATCTACTACAGTTTTATCTGTGCTTTCTTTTATCATCTCAAATACCGTTTCATGCGTATTCTTCGATGCATTTATTCTAATCCCTTTGTAGTATCTTTTCATTGGTAAAGTATTACCGTGTAAATACTTATCATCAAGCTATTCTCTCAGGATTTTCTCCATTTTCTTTCCTTTCGCCAATTCATCAATCAGCTTATCTAAGTAGCGAATCTTTTGCATGAGTTCGTCTTCTATTTCTTCCACACGGTACCCGCAAATTACACCAGTGATTTTTGAAACATTTGGATTAATTACCGGAGCCTCCTTAAAAAAGGTTTCGAAATCTACCTCTTTATCGATTTGATCTTGCAATGAGTTCAGATTATATCCTGTCAGCCAACAAATGATTGTATCTACCTCTTGCTTTGTATGACCCTTTTTCTCCGCTTTTTGAATATAATGTGGATAGACACTTGCAAATGACATTTTAAATACCCTGGTATTATCAGCCATAGTTCATAGGTTTTAGCCCACAAGTTAAGGAAGTCTGTTTGGACAAGCAATCTTTGCTAAAGTTTCAGACTATTATCTGAGCAGCTGGTCTCGGCTAAAGTCTTTCCGACACTGCCGGTAATGCACTGAGTCCGGTACTGGGTTTGTTCAGGTAGAAATAGGATGTGGCCGAATAATCATCGATACGATAAAAATTAACCCAGCCATAGGGAAAATCCTCATCAAAAATATCCTTTGGGTTTTCAAAAAGTCGTGTGAATCCATTTATTGTTGCCAGCGAAACCGGTTCCAGCTTCACTCCATTTTTCAGAAGACTCCTTACTTCATCACGCATCCCACCTCCAATTTGTTGTATTGTGGCCCTGAAGTTCTGATGAAACCCTATAATATCAGGAATGTGGAATCTGTAAAAGGCATATTGCTTGGTGCTGTCGTTAGCTACTGTACACCCCTGGTAGAGATTGGTAAACTGTCCCAATCCCCAGGCTGTGCCTATGTAATCTTCTGTACCTGTTCCATTTATTGTGGGAAACTCTTCGTCATTGTCTATATACATTTTCACTTCACCCTCTCCCCACCAGGTATTACCGTAAGCGGGATCGGCATTAACCCCCATATTTACTCCTATAAACCTTCCTTTCCCTTCTATTTCCGGTAAAAATTCAAAATCGGCTTCCAATTCTGAAGTCTTCTGACGAGTCCAGAAAGCATGAAAATACAGGGCATCTTCCTCCAGTTGATCCAGTCTCATAAAATCGATATCAAAAAAGATCTCAGGAATATCTTTTGTGCTTTCGTTGCTTATCACCACTTTTGCGGCTTTTCGAAAAGGCATTGGAATCATGCAATTAAATGACCGGCCTTCGGGATTGGAGAAAAGCGCTGATTCAAATTTTACTACTTCAGATAGTCCGTAAGCAAAAAAATCTCCAAATGGCACATCCACTGCCGCTTTGCTTTCTCCATCCCAGTAGATTCGCAAACGGATGGATCTCATCATTTCGGGGGAGCGATCCCGTACCGTAAACCACATCCTCTGAATGATTCCAGGTCCTTCCACCTCCAATAAGACTTTTGACTGCGCACTTTCTAAACCCTCAAATGCATTTCCCTTGGCTGAATTATTTGTTTTTCCACCCTCACCCTTAATGCCATTGAGATTTTCGAATGAACTCAGGGTACTGCTATTAAAATTTTCGGGAAGCATATAGAGATTTTGGGCAAAGGCGCCTTTGATCAGGAATATGCTGATTGCCAGGATAAAATACTTTTTCATTGTTCAGGTTTCAGCTTAAAATGTCACAATTCAAAATTATATGTTAATGTAACTATTAATTTTATTCATTGCTATGAACTTGATTCTTGCTCAAAATTTTGACAATGCGTTTATAAACTGTGTTCGCAATTGACCACGTGTTACCACCACTGGTATTTACAAACTGAATAACGACCGTATCAATGTCCTTGTGGTAGCGCGCAATACTCGAATACCCGGGCCACTCTCCGGTGTGTTCATATACATAGACAGAGGAATAAATATCCTGTTCATCATTAGTAAATAATGAACCATCATTCAAGGCCCGGATAAATATTCCTACATCCTCTGCGGTCGCAATCATTGATCCCCCTGGTGACACTACATCTAACATTTTTACATCGCCATCATATCCGGTGTAATACCCACTGGAAACTTTGGCTGTGTCCACGTCAGCCAAAGATCCAAAAGTCTGGGTTAGATTAAGGGGAGCCAGAATTTTACTTTGAATATATTGCTGATGATCGTAGCCCAGAGTTTTATCGAGAATCTTGCCAAGCAATAAGTAGTTAGTATTTGAATAATCATACCGACGCCCTGGCTCAAACTCCGCAGGGTCATCCAGTACCAGTTCAAGATACTCATCAACATTCTTTAATGATGTAGTCCAGGGAAACTCGGGATCATCTATCCAGTCAGGGATACCACTGCGATGTTGCAGCAACATTCTAAGTGTTATTTGATTTGCATTTTCTATTCTGCCAGCTAACTCGGGAAAATAAGCTGTAAGAGTGTCCTCCAAGGCAAATTTCTTGTCGCTGATCAACATAGTGCTTGCAGCAGCAATATATAACTTGCTAATACTGGCAATCTTGAATAATGCCTGTGGATCGGCTGCCACTTGATTTTCTCTGTTTTTCCAGCCAGCCGCATAAAATGCCGGTTCCTTACCTGCCTGATCTACATAAACAATGATACCATCAAGTCCATGATTAATCGCATCATCGAGTTGTTCCTGAACTGTATCTGGTAAAGGTGTTATCCACATCCAGATTAGCACCCAGGGTGTGAATATTATGGTGCAAACTGCAGCAATTACCGGCATAATTATTTTAAGCAGTTGTTTTGCACTTTTCATTGTTTAAAGCAATTGAAACCTTTGTGTACATAGGATTTGTACAACAATATCTCATTGCATTATGTTTAAATGCAGGGCTATTATTTAATCTACTTAAGATTGATGTGTTTTGATTGTTCGCAAAAGGTGTGACAGGCCAGAATGACATATGCACCTTGTTAAGCTTTGTACTTATTTATCATAATGGTATACCAATCCCTAACTGTCAGCTTAAGTCAAGACTTCTACAATTTATCGCAACACATGCCAGGATAACATAACAGGCATCCGGATGAGCCGCAACTCCTCCATTGATCTGATCTTCCAGGAAACGGGTTTTCAATGGCCAGTTCCCGGCATACCCTATCACAGCAATCTGAGGCTGCAATGTTTATATCATTATTTACATTCGATAAGCTGCAAATCAGAAATTGTTTTAGCAGCATTATCAATGTGCTTATTGATCTTTTTCCCGGTTTGCTCGTCTATATTTTCTCCCTGAATGAGGTTCACGGCATCAGCTATATCGTTGTAGGCATTTACCGATTCCTTATAATCTACCTCTTCCAATTTATCTGCTGATTTCACAAATTTGTTCCAGGCTTTCACTGTTTTGTTGTAGGCCTTAGTGAATTCATCATAGGTGCCTGTTTCACTGGTTGCATCCAGAGTATTCAATGCGCTTATGAAACCGCCAAGTTTCTCGCAAAATTTGGCTTCTGCTTTATCCAGTTTGGTATCCTGTGCCAGGCTTGTTGCCGGGGCCAAAATTGTAAATAAAGATACCAGGGCTGCCACAAACATTGCGTGTATTAACCTGCCCTTGTTTTTTAAAAGATTTGGTTTGTTCATTTTTTTGCCTTTTTTCATTTTTTCTTGCTATCTATTAAAGGGAACCGGGACGAGTAATCACCGGTTTCATTTTGTGAGGCTGCTCATTCCTGAATACTGTTTACTCAAGTGATCGATGCATCGTAAATGCTCTGAACGGACGCATCCAGCATGGCGTTGAACTCAGCATCAGATTGCTGAGCTGTCAGGCCCCCAATCAGAGCCCGCGAGAAGCTTGCAACTATGCCGTGATTCCTGCGAAGGCGGTCGTCGGCTTCTGCCTGTGTATAGCCACCCGACAGTGCAACAACTCTCAAAACGTTGGGATGACGAATGCAATCGGTATACAAATCATCTTGCTCCGGGAGAGTAAGCTTGAGCATGACCATGCGACCAGCGGCCAGTTTGTTAAGCTTGTCGAGGATACCCTCTTTGAGCAAGGCTTCGGCCTGGGCTTTTTCCGGGCAGTAAATGTCCACTTCCGGCTCGACAATTGGAATCAGGCCAGCTGCATTGATCCGCTCGGCAAGTTCAAACTGCTGGCTCACTATTTGCTCGATGCCGGACCGATTGGCCTGTTTGATGACTGAGCGCATCTTGGTTCCAAAAATCCGCTTTGCTTTGGCTTTGCTTAAAAGTGCATCAAGCTCTGGCATAGGTTTCATTATCTGGACTCCATCCTTCTCGTCGGCAAGACCTTTGTCGACTTTTAGAAAAGGCACCACGTTTTTCACCTTCCAGAGGTAGTCTGCAGTAGATACCCCTTCGACCTCTCTATCCATCGTGTTCTCGAAAAGGATTGCGGCCAGTATCCGCTCTCCGGTGAAGCTCGGGCTGGTTAAGATGCGGCTACGCATCTGGTGGACGATTGCAAACATCTCCTCGTCGTTAGACC
>CAYWGP010000057.1:0-23784 GCA_964458155.1 uncultured Bacteroides sp. | reverse complement strand
AAAAGAACAACAACAACGGGCAGCAACCACCACTTTCTCCGCTCCTTCAGATATCTGAAAAAATCTCTTAAAAAATCCTTCATTTTAATCAAGTTTAAACTCTTCTTTCCATTTTTCACTATCGGGCCAGGCTTCCTGTTTACTTTTTTCGAACAGGAAATTACCCATAACCAGATAATCCATTTCCGTTCTCATAAAGCATCGGTATGCATCCTCAGGCTTGCAGACAATGGGTTCACCCCTCACATTAAAACTGGTATTCACAATAACTCCAAACCCGGTTCTTTTCTTAAATGATTCAATCAAACGGTAGTAGCGCCAATTTGTACTTTCATGAACAGTTTGAACTCTGGCAGAAAAGTCTATGTGAGTTATGGCCGGAATTCCGGAACGCTCGATATAAAGCCTTTCCATGAGAGGCAAGGCATAATAATTCTCAGGAACATCCTTCAACTGCCCCTGATTAACGGGGGCTACCAGCAGCATGTAGGGAGAGGGTACATCCAGATCAAAATATTTTCCAGCTTCATTGTCAATCACCGAAGGTGCAAAGGGCCTGAAGCTTTCCCGGAATTTAATCTTCAGGTTAAGTTTCTTTTGCATTTCCCGGTTTCTGGCATCGCCCAGAATACTTCTGTTTCCAAGAGCACGGGGACCGAATTCCATCCGGCCCTGAAACCAACCCACCACACTCCCTTCTGAAATCTGCTCTGCAACTAGCTCGCAAAGCTCATCAAAGTCATCGAAATATTGGTACCCGGCCCGGTACTTCCTGGCGGCTTTCTTAATATCATTTTCATTAAATTCGGGTCCCAGATAGGCCCCATGCATGGAATCGGGGCTTTGAATTATACGCTCCTTGTTATAGGACACATAATAGGCAGCCAGTGCTGCTCCGATGGCTCCCCCTGCATCACCTGCCGCAGGCTGTATGAAAATATCTTTAAAAATGCCAGCTTCCAACAACTTCCCATTGGCTACGCAGTTTAAAGCCACTCCTCCAGCCAGGCATAGATAGTCGGCCCCGGTCAGGCGCCTGGCTTCCATGGCAATGTTCAGGATGATTTCTTCCGTTACGTGCTGGATTGCATAGGCCAGGTTGGAATGATGCTGCTCAATATCTGCTTCCGGATTTCTTTTACCAAAGCCAAAAAGTTTCTCCCACCTCTTTTCTTTTACCATTCTGAGTCC
The DNA here is from genome assembly GCA_964458155.1 of uncultured Bacteroides sp. GTDB lineage: Bacteria > Bacteroidota > Bacteroidia > Bacteroidales. The sequence goes on along the minus strand of CAYWGP010000057.1, from coordinate 22,593 downwards.
GGTCGCATAATTAAAGTAATGCTGGTTCAACCAGATGGAGCCATCATCAAAGATTTCAACCAGGTCTTCTTTGATAATTTCTATATACTCCCTTACCTGCGCAGAGTCTGGCTCCCCATAAGGGGCCAGTCCCATTAATTTATATTCGCCGGAATTCACCCTGAACCCTAAATAGTAGGTGAAAGCCGAATATAGCAGGCCCACCGAATGAGGAAAGTGTAACTCCCTGAAGGTCCTTATGGTATTGCCTTCACCCAGACAAATGGAGGCGGTGGCCCATTCACCCACACCATCGAGGGTAATAATGGCAGCTTTCTCAAATGGTGAGGGATAGAATGCACTGGCAGCATGGGATAGGTGATGTTCGGGAAACATTAGTTCCAGCTTGCTCTTTTCGAATTTCTGAATGCTTTTGAGTTCTTCAAAGATCAGTTTCTTAAGGAATATCTTTTCTTTGATCCACACAGGCATGGCCGCAGCAAAAGAGATCAATCCTTTCGGGGCAAAACCATAATAAGTTTCCAGCAAACGTTCGAATTTCAAGAAAGGCTTGTCATAGAAGACCACAGCATCCAGGTCATCCAGCCGAAGGCCCTCTTTCTCCAGGCAGTATTTTATGGCATTCACAGGAAAACCCGGATCGTGCTTTTTCCGGGTAAAGCGTTCTTCCTGCGCAGCAGCCACAATATTTCCATTCATGATTAGTGCAGCTGCAGAATCATGATAGAATGCTGATATGCCCAGGATAATCATAGTCCCCAAAGCTAATTTTTTAATTCCTGATTTACCAATTCCTCTTTACCCAGATGAATTCAGTTTCCTGAAGGCCCCTTCAAATATCAAAAAAAAGCATGGCTGAGAGATAGGTACAGTAAGAGCTTCCTATTCAACTCCCCAGGTTTTATTGGCCCTGGGTCCCATTTCAAGAACCAGTATGCCTCCTTTCATAACAGCTTCATGACTGATCCATGGAGAACTGTGTGTATTTCCGTTCAGAGTGGCTGACTGTATATATTTGTTCTCCGGGGAAGCCTGGCGGGCTTCTACGACAAAGGTCTTTCCATTGCTAAGATCGATGGAAACATGCTCAAAGAACGGACTCCCGATGGTATAAACCGGATCCCCCGGTGTAACGGGATAAAAACCCATGGCAGAAAATACAACAAAAGAGGACATGCCCCCTCCATCTTCATCACCGGGCACTCCCATCAGGTCGTTGCGGAACCATTCGTGGATCAACTTGTGTATGGTCTTTTGAGTTTTCCAGGGCTGACCGGCAAAAGCATAGAGATAAGGCACATGCAGGGAAGGTTCATTGGCCATGGAAAACTGACCCACATTCCCGGTATGATCTGGCAATTGCGCATAGAAGGCATATTTGCTGCGCCCCAGAGGCTCCTTGAACATTGCATCCATGTTTTCTACAAATGCCTCCTTACCGCCCATTAAATCAATAAGGTCTGGAATGTTGTGCTGAACATCCCAGCGGTATACCCAGGCATTGTTCTCATCATAATAGCCCCTGGCTCCCATTCCTCCGGAATATCTGTAATCGAAGGGTTCGATGAACTTGCCATCCTCATCCCTGGGATGAAAGAAGCCTGTTTCCTCATTAAACAGGTTCCGGTAGTTAAAGGAAGCCTTTTCAAAATAGGCTGCTTCATCTGTAAGGCCTAACTCTGATGCGATTTGGGAGAGGCACCACTGATCGTAGGCGGTGCCCAGGGTCACTGCCACCGGCTGACGACGCTCAAAGGCATGGACCTCGGGATTGCTTTCTGTTTCGCCTTCCTTCAGGGCAGGAAAGTATCCATGTTCCACGTAAAACCGGTCCAGTTCACCGGCAGGCATGCCAGACCAGGGGGCCAGTGTCTTTTCAGTTATGGCGCCTTTGGAAGCCTGGTAGGCTTGCTCCAGATCAAAATTTCTGAGTCCTTTGCTGTATGCATCCAGGATGGTGGCAACTCCGTGATTGGAATTCATTGCACGACTGTCTCCGGAAATTCCGGGAAAAGTAGGCATCCATAAATTATCCATCTGCTCGGCCATCAAAACAAAGGAATTCAAAATATCCTCTTCCATCTCTGCATCAATCAGTATCCTTAAAGGATGATGTGCCCGGTAAGAATCCCAGATCCAGTCGTCGGTATAGAAGGATCGGCCCTGATCTTCATGAACCGATTTATCGAAGGGACTCCAGTATCGGCCATCTTCCGAAATGCAAATCTGTCGCTCATAATAACGATACAATGAAGTATAAAAAACAATCTGGTCATCTGTTGTCCCTCCTTCGATCCTGATTTTCCCCAGGGCTTCATTCCAGATAGCTCGTCCTGCAGATTGCAATTCAGCCACAGTTTTCCCACTGACTTCCCGTTCCATATTCTTCTTCGCCTGTTCCACATCGATATAGGAGACCCCGTAATGAAGTTTTAATGCATTTGTTCCCTGCGAAAACTCAAATACCAGACAGGCATCCTGTCCTTCAGCAAGATTTGCTTCTGTCATAATGCCATCTTTCAATTTTAAAACCTGCATGGGTGTATCTCCGGGAAGCAGGTATAAATAGACCCGCGTGTCGTTTCCAAGAATCTGGTAGCCACTGATAGCTGTGCCATCCCAATTTAACTGTCCCCTGCTGGTATTCAGAACCAGGTATGCCGGCTTATCCTGTCCAAAATGAAATTCATAGGCTGCTGCCTGGTGGGACAATCCGAAATCTACCTGTATGTCCAGGTCATCGAGGTACACAGCATAGGAATAGGGGGTCAGCTTTTCCTGGTCATAACTGAAATCAATGACCGCATTCAACTCATTTACATCTCCCTGGAAAGGGCTCATAGTAAAAGCCTTGCTTCCTCGGTGACCGGTGAGTATCAGGGGAAGGCCCTCCAGGCTGACCTGGGTATAATCCCCACGATTGGGAACCATGCGCATCATGCTGTTGGGCAAATGCACAGTTGGGAAGGTTGGTACCAGCAAATGGCTGATATTTCCCATATAGGGATTCACCAGATCTACCGGCTGTTTTCCACCTGTTGAATTTTGTGCTGAAGGTGCTGAACAGGCAACAGCAACAAGGGCTGTAAGTCCAAACACAAACTTTACGTAAGCTTTCATAGTTTAATATTTTTACTGGGAGTGTTTTTCCCAATATTAAGACCCAACGCTTAACAGAAACTTAATTAATGATTAAACCTGAAATCCTTGTGATTATAGCTCAAGGCTTACACTCTGTCCTGCATATATTCCCACGGGCAGTTCAATGCTCAGTGCATCCATTCCTGAGATTTGTATATGGATTCTGGCAAGATTTCTTGAGGGATCGGCCACTGTGATTTCCTTTACCTCTCCTTCGTCCATCTTTAAGATTATAGCTCCCGGTGAATCCATGGACAGTATTAAGCCATCTGAAATATCAAGCTCCCCGGAATGGTAAAAAATGGCCTGCACCATGTCTGAATCAAGGTCCTTCACAGCCTGGATCCGGCGGGTGTTCATCAATATTTCAATTCTCCGATCCTCATTCAGCAGCTCAGGACTGGTAAGCGGTACAACAAGGTATGCATAACCTACATCCTCGGGGATGGTCGATGTGTAATCAAATCCTCCCACATTCCCCTGGGGTCTGATCCCATGATCGATCCAGAGGGCAAAAACGTCTTCTGTCACCAGCTCCTTTGGACTGGAGGACTGTTTGCTGATATCGGTCCATCTCCCACTCCTTGTCTGATTGGAAATGTATATGCTTGACGTATCGGGGAACAGGTATCCGGTTCCGCTATGAAAAACCCATCGTGCATTCACGATCATTTGTACCCCTTTTTCGATCGTATCGACATGTGCTCCATCGTTTACCATCACCTCTCCCTTTAAAAGTGCCTGGTTAATGGTTGTTACTACTGGAAATTCGCGTGATGGTGATTCTATGCCAGCCCCCAGGCATACATATTCATTCTCAAGGAAGAACCAGCCCTTGCGGGCTCTGGTAAAATCATGGGGACTGATAAAATCAAAAGCCACTGCACCATAGATCCCATCACTTACGGCTCCTACAAAACCGGTAACTCCATTCATTAAAACCTTGTTTGCCGGTGGGAGCTCGGGCTTTTGCAGGATGGTGGCACCCGGAATTTTCTGCCAGTCATATACCGGCCAAATATTCAGGTACTCGTCTCCTCTTACAGTTAGAAAGTTTGCGCCATCTCCTTTATGGTGATTCAATATTCCTTCTGAATTATGAGGATATTCCATATTTTGATTCCTCACAGAGTACATTCTTACAGAAGTGAAATAAGCGGGACGCTGACACACAAAATGCTCGCTCTGCCAGAAAAACTTTGCGAAAGTTAAGGTGGGTTTTACCTCGCCTTTACGCAGAGCAATGATCTCTTCCAGTTCCTGTTTCCGGTAGTCAGAAGCAATTAACAAGCGCTCCGGGGTAAGGGTACTGATTGGCTGAAAATTCTCCTTTCTTGAGATCCCCCTGTTCATGGCTCCTTTTTCGAGGTAAACTCCAAAGGCGGCCTGTTTGCAAATTCCATCCAGGTAGTAATCGATAAGCTGTTCTATCTTCTCAGGAGCAAAAGCATATTCAGTACCGGCCACATATGCAGCCCACTCGGCAAACACATCCGCATAGCCTCCTCCATAGGAATAGGTCGTATTCACCCGGTCGTATCGATGATGAAAGCTATAATCGACTTGCATACCCCGGCCACCCGTATTGAAGTTTATTTCATTATTTATCGCTTTCATTATATCGGCAAAGGCCTCTTCATCACCAATGACCAGTCTCCTTTTTGCATCAATCCCTCCGAACTTGATCCGGTCGCCCCCCGGCCTTGCTCCGGACGCATCCAGGTTCCCACGGCTGGCAATTTCTAAAGCCTGCTCCTTTAAGCCCGGCTCAATTTGTCCATCCATTAACAGGAGAACATTTACCAGCCTGGAGGGAGTAAATACCTGGTTGTACCACCAGTTCTCACAGATAAAATCATTTTCGCACCAAAATTTAAGGGACAGGTTCACAAGCTTTAGAAGCTCCGGGCTGTGATAGAAAGATGAAGACTTTTCCCTGTAAGCCAGACTAAGAATCTCCATGTTTGTAAGATGGATCCGATTTTCGAAACCAGTCCTGGAGAGATCCTCATAATTGATCCCCGGCCAGCTTCCATCAGCCTGAGGTGTTCGGATCAGCTCCGAAATCACAGCATCATCCACCTGAACGGCAAGCAATTCTTCGACCACCCCTTGCTTCACCACCTCAATATCTGATTGTGCAAGGAGGCTACTGGAAATGAATGAGCTCAAGATTAAGAGCAAGTGTATCGGTCTGATTTTCATCTTGAATCTTTTCTATTGGACCCTGGAAGCAAAGATATAATGACCGGAACCGACATGCAATCTGGCGATCCCGTTTTCCACTTTCTCAAGTTCTACTCCCTTAAGATCCGACATTGGAATTTCATTTCCCTTGCTTTGCTCTGAAATATCCAAGGCTGAATGGGCCGGGATAAAAACTAAGGCTTCAGAGTTTTCAGGTATGTTAATTTCGAGGGTATATGAGTCTTTGGATCTTTCCCATCGCACTTCAATTGGTCCAAAGGGAGAATTGTGAAATCCTTCTGCCCACTGAATTCCTTCAATCAGGGCTGGCTTAATCACAAATCGCTTATATCCAGGTGATTCCTGGAGAGCTTGAATGCCAAGTATGCCTCGCTGAAACCAACCGCCAATGCCGTTCAGGCAACCGTGAACACGTGAATTAACAGGCTGCCAGTACTCTGGCCAGGTGATTTCCCCTCGCGCAATAAACTCTCCAAAGCTGGGATAGGAGGTTTGATTCATAAGCGTATAAAGGAGCTCATGATTACCCGTTTCTGTCAGATATTTAGTCAGATAGTATGTGCCGTGAATTCCTGTATCAAAATGGCCCTTCTGATTTACAAGTATCTCTTCTTTGAGTTTCGCCTCCACCTTTCGAATGTCTTTTTCCGGAACAATTCCGGCCATCAGGGGTAACACCAGATGACTTTGACGGGTATCGATGTAGGTGGATTTTTGTGGATCATAGAAGCTCCGGTTTACGGCTTCCGATATTTCACCAGCTTTATCATGATAAGAAAGAGAAAGCTCTTCCATATCAAGCAAACGTGCAATGTTTGAGGCTATCTTCAAAACGTAAACATAGTAGCAATTATTGAACAGGCTTGCCTCAGCAGTAAAGCTCTCCTCATTGCCATGAGGATTGGCCCAATCCCCCAGAAACAGCCATCGCTTTCCATCCATATATTCCCACTTACCTGCCGATACCACATCCAGAAGCCCCTCATCATTCACATGATCTCCCAGATAGTCAAGCCATTTTTGGGTCGCTGCAAAGGTGCTTTCCAGAATCCGGGTGTTCCCGTAGTTCAAATACATTTCCCACGGCAAGGTGAGAATAAAGCCACTCCAGGCAGGACCTCCTCCGCCCCCCAAAGTAGGAGCTGTATGGTTAATGCGTCCGCTTTCGTCCTGAATATCCACCCAGTCCCGGGCCCATTTGGTGAAGAAGGGGTGTGAAGCATAGGCATCAAAGGCTATATCCAGACTGCTGTGACCGTCCCCTCCGTATCCAAGCCTTTCACGGTGAGGGCAATCCACGGACATGCCCCCGGTGGAAAGACTCTCGTAGGTATAGCAGGTGTTGTCGTAAATCTGGTTCAGCAGCTCGTTCGAACATTGAAAGCCTCCATCGCGTTCCCTGTCGTTCGTTACCTGGTATCCTCTGATATCTCCGGGATCGGGCTGGTAGTCGATCCCCTTGATGGTCACATATTCAACCTGGTGATAGGAGAACCGGTTTCGAAACTCTCCTTCTCCATCATCACCAATTACCAGCACATTGCTCTGGTTAAACTCCACCTCAACATCCGGGTAGGAGGATGCGGAGATGGAGATACGCTCTCCCGGCTTTCCCCTCAGGGTGGCCTCAATCCAGCCCGTGTAGATGGAATCCATGGTAAATTGATACTGTCGCTCTCCTGTTTTCCTGACAGAGAGAGCCGATCGCTTCTTCACCATACGGTTAGGCTCCAGAAAGTCGGAGCTTAACTTTAAACCGCACTTTACAACATCCACCGGGTTCCACTGGTCCTCTCCCATATTTTCAAGCGCCCATTCCACATCATGATCGGCATCCACCACCAGGTCTCCTCCAAAATCGCTGTTCTGCCATCTGCCCAGATGGTAGGTGTTACTGGCCGAATAGCTCCATGATTCATCGGTGAAGATCCAACGCTCCGGGGCAATTCGAAACTGGGCCTTGCACAGGGGGCTTTTTTCCACATTGAAATCTACTTTTGGATTTCCATCGGAAAAGTCTGCCCATCCCGGGGCCAGCCACAGAACAATACTGTTGCTTCCTTCTTCCAGGTAGTCTGAAATATCATAGCTGGAGTACAGAACCCTGTTTCGTAAATCCGAGACAGAGGGACTAAGCACAGCATCGCCAACCTTCTTTCCATTGACATATAATTCGTGAAACCCCAACGAAGCCACATGGGCAGGAGCAAAAAGGGGTATTTTTTCCAGGTCGAATTCGTATTTGAACCAGGGACAATTATCCAAATCAAGGTCCGGGCCATGAATCCAGTCTGCAAGCCACTCTTCTTCATCCAGTATACCAGTCTCAAAAAAAGCCCACCTGCTGAACTTGCTTTTAGTTCCTTCCTTATCTTCAATTTGAACTCTCCAATAATATTTTCTGGCCGAGTGAAGAGCTGGTCCTTCATATTTTACATTTACGGAATTTCCGGATTTCAAATTCCCTGAATCCCATATGGGCCAGATAGCATTCTCTGGCTCTTCCTCTGATTCATATACCAGGATTCTGCAGGAGGACTGGAAAACATTCCTTTTACCGGGAGCATCTATTTCCCAGCTCAGGTAGGGGTGGCTGTGTTCAACACCTCTGGGATTTGAAGAAAACTCACATTTCAGCTGTCTTACAAGCAGGTCATAAGAAGGGGCTTTCTGATCCTTACAGCCTGCCAGAAGGATAAGAGTTCCTATGATTAAAACAAGATTCAGAGGTCGTTTTTTCATGCCTGCCCAATAGGAGTTTATAGTGACAATTAATCCTTATGATTGCTTTGCCCAAATGTCCTGTTATAGATATTTTCCTCTTTATCAAAGCATCCTACAAACTGCAGGACAGCCTTATCATTCTCAATTGTTATGGGAGAATCAGCCATGTAATTTCGCATGCGGCTTCCCCAGACGGAGACCGTTAGTTTTTTATCACCTCTCACCAGCATGAAATCCCAGGACTGGTTTTCAGGAACTGTGGTCAGTGCTCCATTCCCCCCCGAGAATGCTTCCACATTGCTTATAGAAGTATGCCCCTCCCCCTCGATGATGATGGGGTGGATATTTTCAACACGCTCCCCGGTATTGGCAATAATGGATCCCTGGGCAATCTGCCAGTTGCGGTTTTTCGTATTATTTCCGCGCTTCAGGATTCCAACTGCAACACAGTCGAAATTAAAGTTTGTCAATTGGCCATAGGATTCTCCATCCAGCAGGATGCCCCCGTAGGTTCCAAAGGTAAAAAGATCAATCAGTTGCGCATTATCGGTATGGTTGATTGAAAAGGCAAAAGTCTTTTTTGCGATAACTGCATCCACTACCTCCCTGCTAAATTGTCCGCCAATAAAGCGTTGTATGGCTGGATTCACATGGCAGTGCAAGATGCGGGGAACATCGTAACAATAATCCATCCGGATAAATTCTCCACTGAGAGGGTATCCATAGCAGTGCTCAAATGTCATAAGCTCGCAGGCAAATTTCCGTTGTGCATTAAAATCGAAGGCCAGGTATTCACCGTAAAAGGTAAGGCAGGAAAGAAATATCCCCTGAGACCGGCTGGTTTCAGAAACCTTTATGGTTGCCGGGTATGGAATAATAGCCGACGGATCACTGATGGTTTGTTCGGGATACCAGAACTGGATTCCCTTGATTTGCGTACCGGACTCTACTGTAATAAAAACTTTTTCTGTGTCGGTGATTGCAAAAACGCTTCCAACTGGCTGCTTAAGGGTGGCATGGGAAGTGCCCCTGGGAGTAGGACCGTGCACCCCGACCAGGGATACATTCTTTTTCAAAACAATACCCCCGTCAATGGCATAGGGTTCCTCTGAAGGTTCCACCCAAAGAGAAAGGCCTCTTTCTGAAGCCCAGTCTATAGCTTTTTGAAGATTTTCCCTGTTTTCTGCAGGGCTATTCCCGGGTTTCACACCAAAGTTCCTGATGCTGTTGGTCCCGGATGCAAAAGCCAGGTTGAAACAGAGTGTTAAAATGAAAACCAGTACAATACGGGAGTTCTTTTTCATAGACTTACTTTTCAGAATATATTCATTTGCGGCTGTATGAATAAGGCAGGTTTTCCGGCCTGCGGCCCCAACTTTCACCGGGTGTTTCATCCAATCTGAATTGAAGCTCCCCCCCCCTCTGAATATCCTCAAAGCTGATATAGTTATGGTCGTATTCCTTTCCATTCAAACGGGCAGATTGTATATAAAAACTCCTTTTTGAATTATTTTCGGAACTAATGGTAAATGTATTCCCATTTTCCAGATGCATTATGGCTTTGCTAAATAAAGGACTCCCGATAACATACTGATCTGTAGCCGGTGTTACCGGATAGAAGCCCAGGGCACTGAACACATACCAGGCTGAGGTCTGACCGTTGTCTTCATCCCCGCAATATCCATCCGGGCTTGGAGCATATAAATTAGTCAGGACTTCCCTGATCCACCACTGGGTCTTGTGGGGAACCCCGGCATAGTTGTAGAGATAGATCATATGCTGAACAGGCTGGTTCCCATGAGCATAATTGCCCATATTAACTATTTGCATCTCTCTGATCTCATGTATGGTCTGACCGTAATAGGAATCATCAAAATCGGGAGGCATTTCAAAAACCTGGTCAAGTTGTTTAATAAACTCATCTTTTCCACCCATCAGATCTATTAATCCCTGAATATCATGAAATACAGACCATGTATAATGCAGGCTATTCCCCTCTGTAAATGCATCTCCCCATTTTAATGGATTAAAAGGTGCCTGGAAACTGCCATCTTCATTTTTCCCCCTCATGAGCCTGGTGGATGGATCAAATAGATTTTTATAGTTCATGGATTGCTTGAAATACTTCTCAGCTACCTTCTTCTCACCCATCTTCTCTGCCATCTTTGCGATGGTGAAATCTGCATAAGCGTACTCAAGTGTGCGGGCTGCATTCTCGTTGATGCCCACGTCATATGGGACATAGCCCAGGCTATTGTAATAATCCACTCCTTCTCTACCCACAGAAGGTACAGGCCTCCCCTCTTCTATAGTGGCATTCTTCAGCACAGCCTCCAGAAGCAGTTCAGCATCTTCATGAAAAACTCCCTTTAAATATGCGTCCGCAATAATGGGTGCAGAGTTTGACCCTATCATACAATCCCTGTGACCCGGACTGGCCCATTCCGGCAACCAGCCGGATTCCCGGTAGGTATTGGCAAGTCCATTCATGATGTGGCCATTCAGTTCCGGATACATCATATTGAAAAAGGGAAAAACGGCCCGGAAAGTGTCCCAGAATCCATTGTCCGTAAACATATACCCGGGAAGGATCTCTCCATTGTAAGGGCTGTAATGAATAATTTCTTCCATGGCATCTATCTCATAGAATTTCCGGGGAAAAAGAAACACCCTGTACAGGCAAGAATAAAATGTTTTAATATGATCAATATTGCTGTCTTCTATCTGGATTTTACCCAGTACACGTTCCCAGGCAAGTCTGGCCTTCTCTCTGGTCTCTGTAAATGAATCAGAGCCAATTTCCCGCGACAGATTGAGCTGGGCCTGCTCAGTACTTATAAATGAAGAAGCTACCTTTACATGAACAGGCTCCCCTTTTTTGGTCTTAAATCCGATGATGGCCCCCACATGATCTCCTTCCCTTTGCAGGCTGTTTTCAAATAAGTTCCAATCATCCCCCCAGGTGTGGGTGATTTCAAAATCTTTATCAAACTCGGCCACAAAGTAGTTATGAAAATTATCGGGAACACCTCCATGATTATTCCTGCAGTAACCCACAATTTTTCGTTCCCGGGGAATGATTCGAACCATGGATCCCATGTTGAATCCATCCAGGATCAAATAAGATGAATCGGATTCAGGAAAGGTAAACTTAAAATGGGCCGCACGGTCGGTGGGAGCCAGTTCGGCAAGCACATCATAATCTGCCAGGTAGACCTTATAGTAATGGGGCTTCACGGTCTCTGCCTTATGAGAAAACCAGGATTCTCTCTCCTTCTCTTCGAACTTTAATTCGCCCGTTACGGCCATCATTGAAAATGCTGCATAATCGTTAATCCACGGGCTTGGTTGATGGGTTTGTTTGATACCTCTGATCTTATTTTCATTGTACATATAGGTCCAGCCGTCGCCCATGGGGGAAGTCATAGGGGTCCAGAAATTCATGCCCCAGGGTGTGGCAATTGCCGGATAGGTATTGCCATTGGAAAGGGAAAACCTGGAGTCGGTTCCCATTAAAGGATTCACATAATCCACCAGGGAGAAAGATTCAGACTCCCCGGCAGGGTATTTTCTATCCAGTTTGCTGCAGGAGCAGCTAAAGATTGCCAGCAAAAAACATATCCCAAGCGTTCTTCTCATAATATATGTTCTATGGATTTAAGTCCCTATCTGCTGCAAGGCATAGGCATAGGCACCAAGTGAAATGGATTCACTTGCTCCCCGGCTGCTGGTGACTATGGCCAGTCTGGGGATGGGATCGTAGGATATGGACCTATCGGTACCCGGGATAGGAAGTGTTTTTGAGTAATCCCTGTAGAAATCTTCCTGATCCTTTTCATCATCCAGGTTAAATACCTTTTGAACCAGTCTGGGCATCTCTTCTGCAGTGGAGGAATGGAATTTGAAATTCAGCTCCTCCATCACGGCTGGCATGTAAAGCTCCCTTGCTCCGGTAATTCCCCCGCCTATCACTACAATACCGTCTGTAAAAGTCAGTATATTGGCCACCGTATCACCCAGAGCCCGGCCAGTTTCATCATAAGCTTTGAGAGCTGCTTCCCGGTTCCCAGCTTTCTTCCCAATGGCTATCTCGAATATATCTCTGGGTTCAAGCTCATTGAGATCGGTAATACCAGCTTCAGCTGCATAGACCCGCTGAACAGCCCGGATACTAACCACCTCCTCAGCATTTACCTCGGGATGATGCCTGTTGCTGAATAGCCACACTTCTGAGGCAGTTACGTTATCGCCTGTGATCAATTGACCGTCGGAGACGAAACCGCCTCCAAAACCTGTACCCAGGGTAAATCCAAACAGGTTCTTATACCTTTTCGGGCTGCCAGATGCTTCCAGCCGGGAATTTATCTCCGGCAGAATCCCTCCAAGGGCTTCTCCATAGGCAAAGAGGTCTCCATCGTTGTTAATAAAAACCGGCAAGCCGAACTCCTCTTCCAAAATACTTTTTAAGGGAACACCTCCCTTGAATGCTGGCAGATTGTTGGAATTATCGATAATACCACTGGCATAGTCGGCCGGACCGGGAAATGCAAAACTGATGGCCACCGGCTTCATATCTAATCCTTGAAGAAGCTCATAAAAACCCTCTTTCATATTTGCCAGGCAACGCTCCAGGTCATCGGCATTGGCATCTTTCCTGATGCCCTCAATAATGGCTCTTCCTCCCTGAAAGGCATTAAAAACAAAATTTGTTCCTCCGGCGTCAAGCGTCATAACGACGCGATCATCATCATATATATTCATTCACTGCGCTATTTATATACGTGAAGTATTATTGAGTATAAGAGATTCGTCATCCCCATAACCCATAAGCAGAAAGGCCAGAAATACGGGTGTCGACTTGAGGGAATTAGATTTTATCATGGGAAATTTTTTATCCAAAATTGATTTCATAATTCATACAATATAATAAGTAAACGTAACAAAATATTAATTAATCCTTAATCCGGTTCCTCGTATGCACTTGTTGTACATGAATCTTGGATTTCTTACAAAATTCCGCTTCCTTAGCGGGAGAAAAAGCGGATTAAACCAAGCCTAAAAGAATTTATATTGAGTATTCTCGTTAAATGTTGGAAGATGCTTCCCGGGAAGCATCATTTAATGTTGACTATTATTATCCTGAGCACTTATGCAAGTTTGGCGGGACAATACTATGGCATGAAGTTTTATGCTCATGAGTATTCACTTGACCAACGATCGGGACTCAATTTAAATCCGGGAAAAGCTCAGGACATCAATGGAAACCTCGAGCTGCAATTTAATCTACGCCTTGACCCTGATAATCATTCCTACTTTGGCTATGTTTTCCGCCTGCTTGTTGGAAACAAGAACATCGATTTAATTCATGGGATATTCCCTGATAATCCGGATAATTTTGAATTGATCCTTGGGGACAGAACCAGTAAAATTGCATTCCAAGTACCCCTCGAGGACCTATTTAATGATTGGTTAGAGCTCAGATTTGAGCTTGATTTCAAAACCAATAAAATCAGATGCCATGTAAATGACATGGTACTCAGCGATGAATTAACGGGTTTTGATGATAAAAGTGGATTCCGCCTGATGTTTGGGGCCCACTCCTTTGGACACTTTTCCTCCACAGACTTGCCAGCAATGATTCTGCGGGATGTGGTGGTGAAAAACGGCAAACGGCATTCATACAGATGGCCCTTAAATGAAACCGAAGGTACTATTGTTCATTCTATTCCAACGGGTAATGATGGGATCGCAAGCAATCCCGAATGGTTGCTGAAGCATCATAATACCTGGAATAAGGAATTTCAATTGAACTTACGGGGCAGTGTTCGAAGTGCCTATGATGCAAAAAATGACAAACTATATATTGTATCAAAGGACTCAGTACATATATACGATATGGTAAATAAGGTAATGCAAAGCATTCCACAAATGTCAAGTTCTCCCACTGAGTATGCGGGAACGCTTATCTTTGATACCATCTCCCATAGCCTCCTGTGCTATTCTCTGGACTATAACTATATCACGCAATTCGATATTTCTACCGGTCAGTGGTCTGCTCACGAACCTGGCACAATGAACGAGACCAGCTACCTGCACCACAATCAACTTATGGCACCCGACGGGACAATTTATGCCTTTAGCGGTTACGGCTTCCATACTTACAAAAACTCCTTACTGGCATTGAATTCAGAAGAAGGTCAATTTGAAGACCTTGCTTATGAGGGAGACCTTAAGCCCAGGTACCTGGCGGGTTCCGGATATAATCACAATGACAATCTATACTATATCATTGGTGGATATGGTAGTACCAGTGGCAAACAAAGTGAGAGTCCGGAGTATTACTACGAACTACTCAGCTTCTCCTTGTCGGATCTGACATTTACCAAGGAGCATGTGTTTTCGGATATCCTGGCCGGGTTTTGCTTTTCAAATTCAGTTGTTATTGACGAGCACAATAACATGTATGCCTTGTATTTTCCAAAATTCCAGTTTAACAACAAACTTCAACTGGTTAAAATTCCCCTGGATAATCCGGATGTTATAGAACTGGGGAATCCGATTGACTATAGTTTTCTTGATGTGGGCTCCTACGCAGACCTTCATTTCTGTAAACGATCCAAAAGCCTTGTGGCCGTCTCTTCCTATACTGCAGAAGGAAAAACAAGTTTATCGGTCCATACCATTGCATCACCGCCACAGAAGTACAATGTGCAGACTGTGCATACAAAGAAAAACAATTTATACAGTGGCCTTATCCTTGTTTTTGCAATCCTGCTGATTGTCGCAGTCTATTTGGTATATAAAAGGTATTATAAGAAGGAAAAAATTCCTGCGCCCCCCCTTGCTGAAGCACCCCGGATCAAAACGCAGAAAAACCATGGAAACTCCATCATTCTTTTCGGCGGATTTCAGGTTATTGATAAAGATGGTAAAGATATAACGGCCCGGTTTACACCTCTGCCTAAAAAGCTCTTGTTATTTATTCTTCTGCATTCCCTGAGAAATGACAAAGGAGTCTCTTCGAATACTATGTATGAAACTTTCTGGTTTGACAAATCGGTTGAAAGTGCCAGAAATAACAGGGCCGTCAATATCGTAAAATTAAAATCCCTTCTTGAGAACCTTGATACTGCCTCCATATCCAAGGATACCGGATATTGGAAATTTGACTTTGATCCTTCCAAAATCTACATAGACTATTACGATTACCAGGAGATTGTGCAGTCCTCTTCGGAACCAAACAAACAGGACATAGTCCGATTGCTGTCCATAGTTGAAAACAGCCCCTTTCTGAACAACACAAATGCCGACTGGCTGGATCCTTTTAAATCGGATGTTTCAAACGAGATTATTGATACCTTCCTCAACTATATCAATACTACCAGTGATGATCCTGAATTTTTGCTGCACCTGACTAATTGCATCTTTATTTTTGATGCGGTAAGTGAAGAAGCCCTGAAAATTAAATGCAAAGTACTTCTGAAACAAGGCAAGCATTCCCTGGCGAAAAAAGCCTATTCAACATTTACCAATGAATTCAGACAGCTGTACGACGAGGACTATGGATTGACATTCAACCAGGTTATCGGAGAAGACTAAGAAGTCTCCGGCTGACAAAAAAGAAAGACCGGTTTAATGCTACATTAACCCGGTCATCCTAAATTACTGCTAACTGAATTACTACTATCAACTACTATAATGCTTGTAATGCAATAATAATGTCTGAAACATAAAATTCCATTAATTAAATATTAATAAGGAGTTTAATAGGGGAAAACACTAATGCCAGAACACCACCTTTTCCGGACCCATTCTAAATGTCAGAGTTGATCCCGATTCAATATCTGCATGCAGCAAATAAGGCTTCATTAACTTTTCCCCATTGAGCAGAACCTCCCGGACATAAGGATTAGTTTCAGACCTGTTCTCAGCAATTACGGTAAAAACAGCTCCATTGTCCATTTCAATTTGCACCTTGTCAAAGGAGGGGCGGCCAATGGAATAACGTACATCACCGGGGCATATGGGATAGAATCCAATCGAACTAAGTATATACCAGGCCGACATCTGACCACAATCCTCATTCCCACAAAGTCCGTCCGGCATATCGGTGTAAAACTGGTCCAGGATCTCTGAAACCACTTCCTGGGTTCTCCAGGGCTGATCCGCGGAATTAAACAAATAAGCAATATGGTGACTGGGTTCATTACCATGGGCATATTGTCCGATTAAACCGGTAATATCAGCCGACTTCTCCTCTCCCAGAACCTCTGATGAAGTGGTAAACAGGGAATCAAGCTTTAGGCTGAAAGCCTCTCTTCCACCCATTAATGCAATAAGACCTTCCACATCATGAGGAACATACCAGGTCCATTGCCAGGCATTTCCTTCAACATATGGCGTAGCCCAGTGGGCCGAATACCTGGGGTGAAATGGTTCCAACCAGCTTCCATCCAGATTCTTCCCACGCATAAACCCTGCCTCTTCATCAAAATAGATTTTGTAGCGATCCGACTTTTCAAAATACTCTTCTGCGATATCATCCCGGCCCATATCACTGGCCATGGTGGCAATGGCCCAATAATTATATGCAAATTCCAGAGCTTTGGAGACTGAAGCATTTTCCAGGTCGCAGGGTATAAAACCATAAATATCTTCGTAGAGCTTAGCCCTGGGCATCAGGTTCCCCCAGGCTTCCTCTGAAGGATAAGAAATTTCTTTCAAAGTATCATAAGTCACCGAATGAACAATAGCCTCCAGTGCCTTCTCAGTATCAAAGTTTCGCTGGCCCTTCATATAAGCATCAACAATAACTGAAACAGAATGGGATCCTATCATGGTTCCCGTATAGTTAGAGGCGAGTCCCCACATGGGTAAAATCCCGCCTTCATCATATTTCCTCAAAAGGGCCCTTATTAACTCCTGATTATAGTCAGGCTTCAGAATGGTGAAAAGCGGATGCAGGGCACGATGAGTATCCCATAGAGAAAAAACCGTGTAATTGGGACTATCGGAGTGATGGTTCTTCTGATCCATTCCGCGGTATGTACCATCAACATCTGAATAAAGGCCAGGAAAAATAGAGCTGTGGTAGAGTGCTGTATAAAAGGTCCTCTTTTCAATTATATCATCCGTTTCAATCAGGATCTTCGATAACTGCTCCTCCCATTCCTTGGTGGCCAGCATGAAAATATTATCAAAGTCCCAACCGGTCACCTCAGTATTCAGGTTCTTAGCCGATCCCTCATAGCTAACAGCGCTGATGCCCACCTTTGCAATGATCTGCTCACCTTCCTCAGTCTGAAAATTCAGTCTCACCTTTGCATTCTTTCCCGAAACTGTATTCATGTCGCTCTGCAATTGATCATCGAGAAAAAGTTCAGCTTCGAAGGGTTTTGAAAATTTGGCTGTAAAGTATACATAATGGTTTTTTGCCCAGCCAGAAGTCACTTTCAATCCCTGAATCTCCTGATTGTTCAGCACCCTGATCTCATGAAGCGGATTCTGGTGGCCATGGATTGTATGAGTTAAATCTATAAGTATTCCTGCATGCTCAGCTTCAGGAAAGGTATAGCGATGGAGTCCTGCATGACGGGTGGCAGTGAGTTCAACATCAATACCATAATCTGTGAGTTCAACATGATAATAGCCTGGACGAGCAGCCTCAGTCTTGCGGTTAAACCTGGACCGGTATCCTGAATCAATCTGATCTTCCTCGCCGGCAATAAGTGGTACATCTCCGGTAAATGGCATAAACAGGATATCCCCGTAATCTCCGATTCCCGTTCCACTCAAATGGGTATGACTGAAACCCAGAATGGATGAGTCTGAGTAATGGTAACCTGCACATGCATCCCATCCAAGTGTCCTGGTATCAGGACTTAGCTGAACCATACCAAAAGGAAGCGTTGCTCCCGGAAACGTATGACCATGATAATCGGTACCAATAAAGGGATCAACAAAAGTTATCAGGGTTTTGTGCTTCCTGTTTCGCAATACTGG
The DNA here is from genome assembly GCA_964458155.1 of uncultured Bacteroides sp. GTDB lineage: Bacteria > Bacteroidota > Bacteroidia > Bacteroidales. Next base: position 4,518 of record CAYWGP010000057.1, on the reverse strand, counting down.
ACCGCCACAGGCAAAAATGAAAAGTAAAAACAATATCGTTATGAAAAGCGGACTTTTTAATCTGGTTGTTGTCATACCTTTATTACTATCTGAATACAACAAATAAAGCCCAGCTCACTTAAAAACCAATTAACAAATGATTAACTGGCATATGAAAAAGTGTTTCAGGAATAATTTTTCAGGTATAATGAATCTCAATAATCTAATAAGCCCGAAAGAATCTCCGTGATCCACTCCCCGTACTGTTTGCCACTGGGATGCAAGCCATCTTTGGCTACCAGCGCAGGTTTATCCAATCCCTTACGGGAAATGGGAGTAATATCCACCCAGGCAAGTCCTTTCTCACGGGCCACCCTTTTATTGATTTTATTATAGGCATCAAGTTCACGGCTGATGCCGGGATCTCCTTTCCCGAAAGGGGTATAGGCATAATCCGGAATGGAAAGTAGAAAGACCCGGTTTGTATCCTGTTCCACAAGATCCAGTGCATGATTAATAATCTGACGCAATTCAGGTTCATAAATATTTATATCGATGCCCTGGTACTGGTTGTTTACGCCGATAAGTACAGAGACCAGGTTGTAAGTCTTATTCCTGTCCAGATCACGATTAATTCCATTTAAAAGGTCAGCTGTGGTCCATCCTGTAACAGCAATATAATCAGGATTCATTGCCTCCAGTCCCTTGCTTCTCAGGGCGGATACAAACTGATGGGGCCAACGCTGGTCAGGTTTAACGCTCTCCCCAATGGTATACGAGTCGCCCAGCGCAAGCATACGCACCTCTTTATCAATGGCAATACTCTGTGCCACTGATGGCATACTTAGAGAAAAAAGAATAATGAGCAATAACAGATTCTTCATCCTTATATGTTTTGTACATTCGTATTACATCCATCAATAGAGACATGAAAACAAAGCATTTTGTAAGCATTACTCTTTTGAGCCTGTCATTTATCCTCAACACCTCCTGCCAGGAACAGGAAGGGTGGATCACCCTCTTTGATGGCGAATCCCTGAAGGGATGGACCGTACATAGTGGTCATGCAACCTACAGGGTTGAGGATGAAGCAATAGTAGGACAGGCTGTAAAGGGCAGTCCCAACACCTTCCTCTGCACCGACCGTGAATTTAGCGATTTTATTCTTGAATTCGAGGTCATGCTGGACCATGTGGAACTTAATTCAGGAGTTCAGTTCAGAAGTCAGATCGCCAAAGAGGAGATGACCTTCTGGTTCAGGGATGATAAGGGAACTTACCGGCCTGCTATCATTCCAGCCGATCGTGTCTATGGCTACCAGGTGGAGATATCAGCCGGCGGTGGTTCGGGTGGAGTATATGATGAGGCCCGGAGGGCCATGATGCCCTGGTGGCCACAGCATGGTTCTCCGGAAAGCAAGGTCTTTAAAGAAAAAGAATGGAACAGCTACCGGATCGAATGCAAGGGGGATTCCATCCGGACTATCCTGAACGGGATGGTGATCGCCGGATTCAGGGACGGACTGAGTTTACAGGGGATCATCGGTCTGCAGGTACATGACGTGGGTCAGGATCCCACTCCCTACCAGGTGCGCTGGAGGAATATCAGGTTAATGCCCCTGTAAAGTACTGAAATTATTTTCCAGTTCAGATTTTATTTTCTAATTTGACGCAAACTCTTGACCCTTTCCTATGAAAGAGATAGTCTACCCCCGAAAACTGGATGTTCCATGTACAGTGGGCAACATATTTGATCTTATGGAATTTTTCTGCGTCAGAAGAAATTCCAGGACCATCGCACAGATTGAATTGGAGAAATGCATGAAACTCCATTATAACTAGTGCCCCCGATATCCTTATCCATTAACATACTAACTTATCTCCATGAAGAATTCAGATAATCAAAATTCAAGAAGATCATTTCTGAAAAAGGCTGCGCTGGGTACAGCTGCTATTACATCAGCTCCTGCGGTCCTGTCCGGATCCTATAAGCAAAACATTTTACTGGACCCAAGAAACTATTCAAACAAGGTATTTGCGGCCAACGACCAGATTAACCTGGCCGTGATTGGCTCGGGTATCCAGGGCATATACGATACCGTAGCGGCACTGAGGGTGCCGGGTGTAAAACTGGTAGCCGCCTGTGATTTGTATGCGGGAAGGCTTGACCGGGCCAGAGAACTATGGGGTAAGGATATTTTCGTAAGCAGGGACTACCGTGAGATCCTGGACCTGGATGTTGTGGATGCAGTGATAATAGCCACGCCCGACCACTGGCACAAGCGGATCAGCGTTGAAGCACTCAAGAGCGGAAAAGCGGTCTACTGTGAAAAACCCATGGTTCAGAACTTCGACGAGGGAAAGGAATTGATCGAGGTATATGAAAAAACAGGTAAGGTGATGCAGGTGGGTAGCCAGGGCATGTCATCCCTGGGAAATGAAAAGGCCAAAAAGCTTTATGAAGATGGCGCCATTGGTCAGATCGTGATGCTGGATATGTTCAACGACCGCTACTCTTCCGAGGGAGCATGGAACTACCCCATTCCTCCCGATGCCAATCCTGATACAGTAGATTTTGACACCTTCCTGGGCAGTGCTCCCACAGTGCCCTACGAACTGAAGCGCTTTTTCAGGTGGAGAAACTACAAGGATTACGGCACCGGGGTTGCAGGCGACCTGTTTGTACATGCCTTCTCTACCCTTAACTTTGTTATAAGCTCCAAGGGCCCCAACAGGGCGCAGTCCACAGGCGGATTGCGTTACTGGGACGACGGGCGCGATGTGCCAGATGTAAGTATCACCCTGTATGATTATCCCGAAACGAAAACCCATGCAGCCTTCAATGCATCCTTTCGGGTGAATTTCATAGCCGGCAGCGGCGAGGGTTACGGGTTCAGGCTGGTGGGAACCGAAGGTGAAATGCACGTAGGTTCGGACCGTGTCAAGCTGGTACGATCAAAACTTGGGATGAAACCAGGTGGGTATTCACTGATTTCCTACACCGAGGAGACCCAGAAAAAAATCGTTGCAGCCTACGACAAAAAATTTGCCGATGAGCGATCCAAGGACCTGAATATCGGGGAGACCATCTGGGAAGCGCCTGCCGATTATAAGGGTGCACACTACGATCACTTCAATAACTTCTTCCAGGGAATTCGCGGGGAGAAGAAGATTATCGAAGATCCCATTTTTGGAATGCGTGCTGCCGGTGCAGCTCTTCTGGCCAATGAAAGCTATTACAAAGGACAGCCCGTGAACTGGGATCCGGATGCCATGAAATTAATCTAATGGAGAAATAAAACCATGAAAAAAGCAGTAACATTCCTCTGCCTTACAGTGATGGCAGCAATGCTTTTCGCCCAGGAGAATCCTCTGAATGTGGTTGTACTTGGGGCTCATCCCGACGATTGTGAAGGCGATGCAGGCGGCCTGGCCCTGCTCTATGCCAAACTTGGTCACAATGTGAAATTCATTTCCCTTACAAACGGCGATGCCGGGCACTACGCCACGGGAGGAGGTGCGCTGGCCAAAATCCGGATGGCAGAAGCACAGGAAGCGGGAAGACGACTTGGTGTAAAGGAGTATGTGGTTATGGATAACCACGATGGGGAGTTAATGCCCACCCTGGAAAACCGCCTGAAGGTGATCAGGGAAATCCGTAAATGGAAGGCCGATATTGTGATTGGTCCCCGGCCCAACGATTACCACCCCGATCACAGGTACACGGCCATATTAATGCAGGATGCAGCCTTCATGGTGGTTGTGCCCAACATTGCCCCGGATGTGCCCGCCCTGGAAAAGAACCCGGTCTTTCTTTATGCAGAAGACCGTTTTCAGAAACCAAATCCCTTTGAAGCAGATGTGGCTATTGATATTGATGAGGTTTTTGAACAGAAGATCTATGGCATGGCCGCCCATGCTTCCCAGTATTTTGAATGGCTTCCCTGGCTTGCAGGGAACCTTGACCAGATCCCGGAAGATGAAGAAGGCAGACTGGAATACCTTGCCAAAAGACGGTCCTTCAGACCCGGACCATCAACTCAGGCATCGCTGGTCAGCTGGTATGGGGAAAAAGGGGAAACAGTCAATCATGCCGAGGCCTTTGAAATATGCGAGTATGGCAAACAGCCCGGAGACAGGGAAATCCTCCGCCTGTTTCCCATGCTTCCAGGGGATGCTGATTAAACCGAATATTGCTATCTTGTGCATAAACCAATACGCACCTTTCCATGAAATCTATACTTAAGCTGCTGCTGATCCTGGCAGTATTTGCATTGAGCTCCTGTAAACAGGCCACTGTCGATGTAACGCTGCAGTCAGCCACAACAGAGCTGGATTACTACCAGCTGCAAGTTTATAACTATGAGTCAAAAGCCCAGGAAATTCTTCTTGACAGGTATTTCGGGGATGCACTTCTACCGGCACTTCACAGGGCCGGTGTAGAAAATGTTGGGGTATTTAAACCCATCCCGGGACTTAATGAGGCTACGAATTATATTATGGTACTGGTCCCTTATGAGGGCCTGGGCCAATTCGAAAT
>CAYWGP010000056.1:0-18535 GCA_964458155.1 uncultured Bacteroides sp. | reverse complement strand
TTAAAGCTGCGGGGTGGATAGCAAACTCAAGACATTTAGTTGCATTTACCGGTGCCGGAATATCTGTAGAAAGCGGGATTCCGCCCTTCAGGGGGGAAGAAGGAATCTGGTCATCGCATGATCCTTCTATTCTTGACATTGATTATTTCTGCAATCACCCTGCTGAATCCTGGAATGCCATTTCAGAGATCTTTTATCACTATTTTATGAATGCCAGCCCCAATCCGGCACACTATCTGCTTGCCCGCCTGGAAAAGGATGGCATACTTAAATCGGTTATTACTCAGAATATTGATAATATGCACCAGGAGGCAGGGAACCTGGAAGTTATTGAATACCATGGGAACTCCAAACGCTTGAAATGCAGCCAATGCGGCAAGCAATACGAAGTATCTGAGGTAAATCTTGAATCTCTGCCCCCGCGATGTGACAGCGACCTTGAGGTCTTAAAACCCGATTTCGTCTTTTTTGGAGAGGGTATTCCACCCGCTGCAGCCAGCAAATCCGTGGAAGAGGTCTCCAGGGCAGATCTTTTGTTGATTATCGGAACTACTGGTGAGGTGATGCCGGCAGGAATGCTACCCTCAATCGCCAGTTCTCATGGAGCAAGAATCATCGAGATCAATCCCAGCAGGTCGGTCTTTACCGACTCTCTGACTGACCTCTTTTTACAGGGACCGGCAGCCGAGGTGAGCAGGCTGATGGAATCCTATCTTTTTTAATCTCACCTATTTTTCATTTATTTGTATTGATTTCAAATACGTAAATTTATAAATAATCATGGATCTACTTAAAGGAAAAGTCGCAGTGGTTACCGGTGCTGCAAGAGGTATTGGGAGAATGATTGCACTTCGTTTTGCCCAGGAGGGTGCCGATGTGGCATTTACAGATCTTTCAAGGGATGATAATATGGATACCCTGGAGAAAGAGCTGGCGGAAATGGGTGTTAAAGGCAAAGGATATGTTAGCGATGCCAGCAATTTTGATGAGGCTCAACACACCATAGACCAGGTGGTGACCGATTTTGAGAAGGTGGATGTGCTGGTCAACAACGCTGGAATCACCCGTGATACTTTATTAATGCGGATGGATGAAGAGATGTGGGATCTTGTTATCAAAGTGAATTTGAAATCAGTCTTCAATTTTACAAAAGCTGCGCAAAAATATATGCTTAAAGCCCGAACCGGTTCCATCATAAACATGAGTTCGGTGGTTGGTGTGAATGGCAATGCTGGACAATCCAACTATTCTGCCTCTAAAGCAGGGATTCTTGGATTTACCAAGTCCATTGCCAAGGAACTTGGAGCAAGAAATGTGCGTTGCAATGCAATCGCTCCAGGCTTCATTATTACAGATATGACCGGAAAACTTCCCGACAATGTAAAAGAGGAGTGGATCAAGAGTATCCCCCTGAAACGTGGCGGACTACCCGAGGATGTGGCCAATGTGAGCCTCTTCCTGGCTTCAGATCTGAGTTCCTATATGACTGGTCAGACCCTGCAGGTTTGTGGTGGCATGAGTGTGTAATTACGTCCTGGAAAATATAAAGGTGCTTAAGTTCCGTTTTAGATCTCTCATCTGGATAGTACTGTTAACTCTTGCTTTTCAGGGGTGTGCCAGTAATTACAGTGTTGTAGAGTTTGAAATCCTGGAACCTGCCACCGTTAGTTTTCCCGACTATGTGAATCAGCTCCTGATTCTTAACAGGGCTCCTATTTCCTTTGATATCTGGTCGCAAATTAACCAGGAAGGGATGGATGAAAGGCAGTTGATATTGCTCGATACCCTGATCATCAATAACCTGCTACGTGGATTGCTGGATGTTATGCGCCAGACTCCCATTGAGACTTTCCACCTTCCAATCTGGCTTTCCGACCGAAGGACTGATACCACTTTTCTGGAAGATAAAATTCTCACTAAGAGAGAGGTGATGGAAATATGTGATACCATGAGCGGGGATGCCATTATCAGTCTCGAATTGTATACCGCCGGCATTGATCAGCATTTTGATTATTATAAAGATGCGCCCGACGTAATACAAAACCAGTATTATGAGGTATTCAACAGGGTTAAATGGAACATTCATCTTCCTGGAAACCCCAAACCCTTTAATACTTACAGCACCGTTGATACACTCTTTTTTCCGGCGATCATTAATGGTGAATTTCAATCCCTTTCTCCCGGAGTGGATATGATCCGGGAACTTTTCTATGAAAGTGGTTTTAAGTATGGTACTTATCTGGTGCCTGCCTGGAGCCTTACCTCTCGCCTTTTATACAGAAAAGGGGATGATTCCTTAAAGGTGGCCCTTAAACACACCGATGAAGGAGATTGGGAGGCTGCCTTCTCTATCTGGAATCAACTGACCAAATCGGCCGACAGCAGCCTGGTTGCCAGGTCCTATAATAACATGGCAGTCTATTTTGAGCTGGAGGATGAACTTGATTCTGCCAGTTTGATGCTCAATCTGGCCCTGGAGCATGACTCGCTCGAGACTCTGAAGTTATACCGGGAAGATCTTGATGTGCGATTGTTGAACAGGAAGGATATTGAAAGGCAGGTTAGAATACGGTAGGGTGGTTAATGGTTAGTGAGTTAGGCTTAAAAAAGATAGAAAGGGATATGCGTGATGTTTAATACGGTGTTTATTCTGTTGATTTCGGTTTTGGTATTTGGATATGTGCTGGAGAGGATTCTTGATAAACTAAACCTGGATCATACTTTACCGGTACTCCCGGATGATCTGGAAGACATTTTTGATGCTGAGGAGTACAAAAAGAGCCAGATGTATAAACGGGATAATACCCGTTTTTCTTTTATTACCAGCTCATTGAGCTTTGTTGTCATGTTGCTGCTTTTCATTTTTGGAATATTTGGATGGTACGATGACCTGATAGAAGGTGTAAGTAAATACTATATAGTCCATGTGCTGATATTTTTTGGAACATTTGCCATCTTAAGTGATCTCCTGTCCACCCCCTTTGATCTATACAACACCTTTGTGCTGGAGGAGCGCTATGGTTTCAATCGCACTACTCCGAAAACCTATATCCTCGACAAGCTCAAAGGGTGGCTGCTCGGGGCATTACTGGGAGGCGGACTCCTGGCTCTTATTACCTGGATCTATATGCTCACGGGGAAATGGTTCTGGTTGATTGCTCTGACTCTGCTTACCCTGGTATCCTTGTTTCTGATGATGTTTTATTCCAACCTGATTGTCCCGCTTTTCAATAAGCAGACACCGCTGGAGGGGGGAAGCCTCAGGGATGAGATCGAAGAGTTTGCAGTCAATGCCGGATTTAAACTGGATAATATCTATGTGATGGATGGTTCAAAAAGATCCAGTAAGGCTAATGCCTATTTCACCGGACTGGGACCGAAAAAAAGGATAGTACTGTTTGATACGCTGATCGATGATCTTGAGGAGGAAGAAATTGTTGCTGTACTGGCCCATGAAGTGGGACACTACAAGAAGAAGCATTCTACCACCGGACTGATCCTGGCCACACTGCAATCGGCTCTCATGCTCTACCTTTTTTCCCTTTTCGTGGGAGTGGACAGCTTTGCTGTGGCCCTGGGTGGTGATGACGCTTCCTTCCATCTTGGCCTGCTGGCATTTGGAGTGCTTTATGCGCCCATATCCATGCTTACTGGTTTAGCCAGCAATGCATTATCTCGCCATAATGAGTTCCAGGCAGATAATTTTGCCAGGGAAAAGTATGATGCATCAAGCCTTATTTCATCTTTAAAGAAGCTTTCCAAAAATAATCTTAGCAACCTGACACCCCATCCTGTTTATGTGTTCTTTCACTACTCACATCCTCCTTTGCTTCAGAGAATCAAGGCTTTAAAAAAAAAGGCTCAATTGAATAATTGAGTATCTTTATTGAAGTTGCACCATAACACAATCCCAAGCCTATGGGATTACATAAAAAGAAACCAATAAAACGACGGGAATTTCTGGCGGGTATTGCTTCTGTTCCACTTCTTGGCACCACCCGGGATGTTGAGGAAAGTAAAACAGGATTGAAGACTTCCATGCCCGTAAAAAAAACTGATTCCCTGGGCATGGGAATTATCGGGTTTGGAAACAGGGGAGCGGAGCTTGTGAAGGCATTGGATGCGGAAGGGCTAAATACCGAAATCCGGGGTGTATGCGAGGTGAATGATCAACGCAGGGAGAGAGGACTGGTTGCAGCTGACTCAGGAGCAGGTGCTTATAAGAATTACATTGATTTACTTGATGATAACAATATTGATGCAGTAATTATTTCAACTCCGGACCACTGGCATGCCCCTATGGCCATCGACGCAGCCATGAGAGGGAAGCATGTTTACCTGGAGAAATGCATGACACGTACGCCAGAGGAGGCCGTGGTGCTAAGAGATGCTGTAAGGAAGAGTGGTGTGGTATTTCAGCTGGGTCACCAGGGCAGGCAGCGCGATCTGAATATTAAAGCAAGGGAACTGATTGACAGAGATACCCTTGGTAAGATCACTCTGATTGAGACCACAACCAATCGGAACGACCCGGGTAATGGCTGGAAAGCAGAATGGGAAGGCTCAGAAGATATCACAAATATAGACTGGGATCTTTTTCAGGGACCGCTTTCTGAAAAGCATGCCTTCAGCCCGGAACGGTATTTTGGATGGAGAAATTTCTGGGACTATGGGACCGGGATGTCAGGCGATCTGCTGAGTAATGAATTTGATGCAATAAATTCTATTCTGGATCTTGGTATTCCTGATTCTGCCATAGCCACGGGGGGTACCTATTTTCATCTGGACGGAAGAGAAGTACCGGATGTATTTCAGGCAGCTTTTGAGTATCCAGAACAGGGATTAACCCTCCTTTACAGCGGGACACTGGCAAGCGGAATTCCCAGAGGCACATTAATAATGGGACGAGATGCAACACTGGAGCTTGGCAGAATTCTCTCGGTCTGGGCCGATGAAAAATCAATCAAATATAAGAGCAGAATCAAAGCAGGGATTATTGATCCTGCTGCTCCCTTTGTAAATTATATGAAGGATCAGGACAGAGTGGATGCGATTACTTCTGCTACGACAAGATATTATGCTGACCGGGGATTGGATTTCACCTACACCGACGGCAAACAGGTCAGCACCACCGGGCTTCATCTTGAAGAGTGGCTGAGTTGTATCCGGAATGGCCGAAGAACCAGCTGCAACATCGACCGGGGATTTGAAGTGGCTATTGCGGCTCATATGGCCACCTTCTCTTACCATGAAGGAAGGAAAGTTAAGTGGGATGCTCTAAACGAAACAATCATCTGAGAAATATGAACCTAAACAAGCGATCACTATGAACACTTCCAGTAACATGAACAGACGCAAATTTCTACAAAATGCCGCAGTCGGTACTGCCGCGGTTGGATTATCCTCACCTGCCATGAATATGATGGCTGGCGAGAGAAATAAAAAAGGAGTCAACAAAGTCGGCTTGTACAGCATCACATTTCTGGGTGTCTGGTACAAAGGGGATGCACTTAGCCTGGATGATATGATGATCAAAGCCAGGGAATTTGGTTATGATGGAATAGAAATTGATGGAAAGAGACCCCATGGTAATCCTCTCGATATGCCAACAGCTCGTTGCAAGGAGCTGAAGAAGAAGGCTTCTGACCTGGGACTGGACATCTATGCGGTGTCGGCCAATAACGATTTCAGCAGTCCGGTTCCCGAGTATCGTGAGTGCCAGATAGTCTACCTTCGTGATCTGATGCGAATGACCTCTGATCTGGAGGTTGAGCCTCTGAGAGTATTCCTGGGATGGCCAGGCGTTACCCTGCATCCAGGCGGGGGGCGGTATGACATTGCCAGGGATAACTGGAATCATGCTCACTACCAGTTCGAGCCTGAGCAGATCTGGGAATGGTGCAGGGAAGGAATGATTGAGAGTGCAAAATATGCGGAGGATTTCGGTGTTACCCTGGCACTTCAGAACCACAAGCCGGTAATCCACGACTGGCGAGATATGATACGAATGATCGATGAGGTGGATTCCCCTGCATTAAAGGCCTGTCTTGATGCACCTATCATGGAGGATAAAAACCCGGAAAATATCAGGGAAGCTGCACAGGCAGTGAAAGGTATACAGATGTTAACTCATTTTGGTGGTGAATTTGACGTCGATCCCATAAGCGGGAAAATTGTGGACACCCAGGATCACAGCGATCATGGCGGCAAGGCAGGGGAACAGTTAGCAGAGACCTATCTGCCCGAATTTGTGAAGAACATGAATGAGATCGGGTATGAAGGTTACTACAGCTATGAACTCTGTCATCCTCTGCCACTTGTGAATGGCGAGAAAGTCGGGATCGATTTCGTGGAGAAAAATGCGAAGCTGGCCTGTGATATGATGAAGGGCCTGGTACAGGTATAGGGATTTTATTTTCCTCGCTGAATTTAGCTACGCTGAGCTCGCAAGCTCGGTTCTATGCTGTGCAAAGAAATTGAGCGGGAAAGGAGGTTCGAACTCCCGACCCTCAGCTTGGGAAGCTGATGCTCTACCACTGAGCTACTCCCGCAGTAGAACAAATTTACATTTAATTTGTATATTTTTGCCAAGCTCCATGAAAATCTGCGGGAAGAATGAAAAGTGCCATAATAACCATAGGCGATGAGATCCTGATCGGTCAGGTAAGCGATACCAATGCAGTCTGGATCTCCAAGAATCTGAATAAGATCGGAGTACAGGTGGGGGAGATGGTGACGGTTTCAGATGAGGCGGGACAGATCACTTCCACCCTGGACAGGTATATTGGCAAGTACGACCTGTTGATAATGACAGGAGGTCTTGGGCCTACTACCGATGATATTACCAAGCCAACACTGGCTGCCTATTTCAACAGCAGTATGGTTACCCACCCTGAAATTCGGGAGAAAATTACCACCTTTTTTAAGGAAAGGGGCCGCACAATGATTGAGTCCAATCTGAAGCAGGCTGATGTTCCTGAAGCCTGCAGGGTCCTCATGAACAATCATGGAACTGCGCCCGGGATGTGGTTTGAGAAAGAAGGTACTATCCTTGTTTCTCTTCCTGGTGTGCCATACGAAATGAAAGGACTCATGGAGGATCACGTACTTCCTGAGCTCATAAGCAGAAACAGTGTGCCTCATGTGGTGCACCGGACCATTATGACACAGGGAGTGCCTGAGTCTTACCTGGCTGCCATGCTGGGTGATTGGGAGAAGGCTTTGCCAGCCTGTGTAAAGCTGGCCTACCTGCCCAGACCAGGCATAGTCAGGTTAAGATTGAGTGTTGTTGACAAATGTGCCAGCGATGCAGAACAATTACTTGAAGTAATTATTGGTAAGTTACTGGATATTATACCTCAACATATTTATGGATATGACGATATCACCCTGGAAGAATCACTTGGTGAGCTCCTGCGGGACAGGGAATTGACCCTGGCTTCGGCGGAGAGTTGTACCGGAGGAAACATTGCCAGAATGATCACCTCTGTTCCAGGTAGCTCTTCATACTATTCAGGGTCTGTCATCGCATATAATAACCGCATTAAAACTGAAGTTCTGGGGGTAGATCCTGTTCTGATCGAAAAGAAAGGGGCCGTTAGCAGGGAGGTTGTTGAACAAATGGCAAGCGGGGTCAGGGATGTTCTGGGAACCCATACGTCTATTTCTACATCGGGAATTGCCGGGCCTGATGGGGGCAGCGATGAAAAACCTGTAGGAACCACCTGGATATGTGTGCAATATGGGGATGAGTCCTTTGCAAAGCAATTTCGCTTTGGTGGATCACGGGAACGAATCATTGATCAGGCCAGTCATACGGCGCTGCAGCTCCTTCGTCGTTTGCTTCTCAAAAATCTTTGAGTCAAAGGGCTTATTTGCATAGAGGAAGGCACTTATTTCAGTTAAATAAGCCCCAGAAAGTTTGATTTTCTCATAATTATTTGCGTAATTTGCGCCTCGTTAGAAGAATCGATCTGAAATTATAAGGAAAAATGTCGAAAATTTGTCAGATAACAGGTAAGAAGATGATGGTGGGGAACAACGTTTCTCACTCAAAGAGAAGGACTAAAAGAACCTTCCAGCCGAATCTCTTCGATAAGAAGTTTTATCTTGAAGAGGAAGACAGGTATGTGAGCCTCCGCGTTTCTGCTCAGGCAATGCGCACCATCAATAAGAACGGACTGAAAGCTACATTGGATGATGCCGTTAAAAAAGGATTTTTAAAATCTTATTAATCAGAGTAGGAAATGGCTAAAAAAGGTAAAGGAAACAGGGTACAGGTAATACTCGAATGCACCGAGCATAAAGAGAGTGGAATGCCTGGAACTTCTCGTTATATCTCAACCAAAAACAGGAAAAACAGTCCTGACCGGCTTGAGCTGAAGAAGTACAATCCCGTACTGAGAAAAGTAACTGTACATCGCGAAATCAAATAAGGATCTGAAAAATGGCTAAGAAAGTAGTAGCAAGTTTGCAGAGTGGAGTAGGTAGAAATTTTACCAAATGCATTAAAATGGTAAAATCACCCAAATCCGGAGCATACGTATTCGAAGAAGAAATGGTACACAATGATCATATCAAAGATTTCTTTGCTAACTAATCATTGTTTCTCCTATAAAATCTAAAGCTTTCTTACTTTTAAGGAAGCTTTTTTTATGACAGATATGGGCCTGTTTACATCAGATAAGAAAAAGAACCTTGACAGGGGACTGGAGAAGACCAAGGAGAGCGTCTTCAGGAAGCTTTCAAGGGCTGTTGTTGGGAAATCGCGAGTGGACGATGAGGTGCTGGATAATCTGGAGGAGGTATTGATAACTTCAGATGTGGGTGTGGATACAACCCTGCGGATCATTGAGAGGATAGAGCAGCGTGTTTCGAAAGATAAATTTCTTAATACCAGCGAGTTAAATGCAATACTAAAGGAGGAGATCGTTCTGCTTCTTGAGGAAAATAATTCCGGGCTGGTACAAGGATTTGAGGATGCACTACCAGCGAATCCCTATGTTATTATGGTGGTTGGAGTAAACGGAGTGGGAAAAACCACCACCATTGGAAAACTTGCCTACCATTTCAAGCAGGCAGGAAAAAAAGTGGTGCTGGGCGCATCTGATACTTTCCGGGCAGCTGCTGTGGATCAGCTTTCTATCTGGGCCGACAGGGTAGGGGTTGATATTGTAAAACAGGATATGGGATCCGATCCGGCTTCTGTGGCCTATGACACCCTTTCATCAGCAATTGCAGCAAAAGGTGATGTGGTCATCATTGATACGGCCGGTCGCCTGCATAACAAGGTAAACCTGATGAATGAACTGAGTAAGATCAGGCGCGTTATGCAAAAACTTATTCCTGAGGCACCCCATGAAATTCTATTGATTCTGGACGGATCGACCGGTCAGAATGCCTTTGAACAGGCTAGGGAGTTTACCAGGGCCACCGATGTTAATGCACTGGCACTTACCAAACTTGATGGCACTGCTAAAGGTGGAGTGGTACTGGGAATATCTGATCAATTCCAGATCCCCGTGAAGTACATTGGTATTGGTGAAAAGCTGGAAGACCTTCAGATTTTTGACCGCAATGAGTTTGTGGACAGCCTATTCAGTCAATAATGACAGTAAATATACTTACACTGGGTTGTTCCAAGAACCTGGTCGATTCAGAACATCTGCTGGCACAGTTCCGTGCCTCAGGTTACAAAGTCCTTCACAATGCATATGAAGAAAGCGCAGATGTGGTGATCATCAATACCTGTGGTTTTATTCTGGATGCCAAGGAGGAATCTGTGGAAAGCATTCTTGCATACATGGAGGAAAAGCGTCAGGGTAATATTCGGAAACTCTTTGTGATGGGCTGTCTGTCTGAGCGTTACAGAGAGGAACTAAGGAAAGAGATGCCGGAGGTTGATGGATTTTTTGGCGTGTGGGACATGCCAGCTATCCTGGAGGCAATGGGGAACACACTGGATAATCGTTTACTCCAGGCACGTGAACTCACTACGCCCTCACACTATGCCTATCTGAAAATCTCAGAAGGTTGTAATCGTAGTTGCGCTTTCTGCGCTATTCCAGGAATACGTGGCGCTCAGCAGTCCGTTTCCTTAGAGAATCTGTTGAAGGAAAGCAATGGCCTGGTGGAAAAGGGTGTGAAAGAATTAATCCTGATAGCACAGGACCTCACCAACTACGGAATCGATATTTATGGCAAAAGAGCTTTGCCAGATTTGTTGCGAGAGCTTGTGAAGATTGATAAACTGGAATGGATCCGCCTTCATTATGCATATCCCACAGGATTTCCAGAGGAAGTTATCGACCTGATGGCATCTGAGGAGAAGATTTGTAATTACCTGGATATTCCCATTCAGCATGTGAATAATGATATTCTTACTGCCATGGGTCGCGGACATGACCGGGCAAAACTGGAGCGACTGTTGCATAAATTTCGGAAGCAGGTACCGGATGTGGCACTTCGAACCACGGTACTGACAGGATTTCCGGGAGAGACAGAGGAAGCTTTTACTGAACTGCTGGATTTTATCGCAGACTTCAAATTTGAGCGCCTGGGCGTATTCCCTTATTCTCACGAAGAAGATACTCCGGCTTACAGGAATTTCGAGGACAATGTTGCGGAACAGCTAAAGTCGGATCGTGCCGGTGCCATTATGGAGCTGCAACAGGCAATCTCGCTTAAGTTAAACGAAGAGAAGATCGGGCATACATTCAAAGTGCTGATCGACAGGAGGGAGGAAGGCTATTTTGTGGGGCGGACTCAATACGACTCTCCTGAAGTTGATAATGAGGTCCTGATTGCAGATAAGCAGCAACTCTCCACAGGTAATTTTTACCAGGTGAAGATTACAGCTGCCGGTGAATTTGATCTTTACGGTGAAGCAGACCTGGATTAGGTCTTATCCTCATTTCCTTCGGGAAGTTCTTTCTTTCCTTCAGGCAACTCCTTACTTGCCTCAGGTAACTCCTTGCTCTCCTTGGATTTAGGGAGTGACTTCTTCTTCTTCTTCTTGATGGAGACCGTAATTTCCTCATTCTCCTTATCAAAATCTACCAGCATGATATCGCCTTCCACCAGTGCCGACTTAATAATCGTCTCAGCCATTGGATCTTCCAGGTATTTCTGGATGGCCCGTTTCAGGGGCCTGGCACCATACTGGATGTCATATCCCTTGTCCAGGACATAATCTTTAGCATCTTCGGAAAGCTGGATGCCGAATCCAAGGGTTGATAATCTTTCATAGAGCCCTTTCAGTTCAATATCAATAATCTTGTGAATATCTTCCCTGGAAAGGGTATTGAAGAGCACTACATCGTCGATCCGGTTAAGGAATTCAGGAGCAAAAGCACGTTTCAATGCTTTCTGAATCACACCTTTGGAATATTCGTTCGCTGCGTCCTGCCTGGTTTTTGTAGCAAAACCAACACCCTGTCCAAAATCCTTCAGCTCGCGGGTTCCGATATTGGAAGTCATTATCACGATGGTATTTCTGAAATCCACGCGTCTTCCAAGACTATCGGTTAGTTGACCCTCGTCAAGTACCTGAAGCATAATGTTAAATACATCGGGGTGAGCTTTTTCAATCTCGTCCAGCAGGACTACGGCATAGGGCTTGCGTCGCACCTTCTCGGTTAACTGACCTCCCTCTTCATAGCCCACATAACCCGGAGGAGCCCCCACCAGCCTGGATACGGAAAACTTCTCCATATACTCACTCATATCTATGCGGATCAGGTTGTCGATGGATTCGAATAGATATTTGGCAAGAACTTTTGCCATTTGCGTCTTCCCCACACCTGTTGGTCCAAGGAATACAAAGGTCCCGATAGGTTTGTTGGGATCCTTCAAACCGGCCCTGTTGCGCTGAATGGATTTTACCACCTTGTTAATGGCTTCGTCCTGACCAACGACGCTTCCCCTCAGCTCATCAGCCATTTTCAGGAGTCTGGCGCCTTCAGCCTGTGCGATACGCTGTACCGGCACACCTGTCATCATAGCAACCACTTCAGCAACTTTCTCCTCATCCACTGTTTCCCGGTTCTGGGACAGCTCTTTCTCCCATTTTTTCTTCTCTGTGTCCAGCCTGTCCAGGAGCTCTTTCTCTTTATCCCTGTAACTGGCAGCCTTTTCAAAGTTTTGATTTTTAACTGCCTGGATCTTATCCTGTTTTGTCTGTTCTATGTCCTGCTCAAGAGACACAATTTGATCGGGAACCACAATATTGGAGATATGGACCCGTGAACCAGCTTCATCGAGGGCATCAATGGCCTTATCGGGCAGATGGCGGTCACTGATGTAACGCTGGGTCAGCATTACACATGCCGTGATGGCATCATCTGTATAATTTACATTGTGATGTTCTTCGTAGCGCTCTTTGATATTCATAAGAATATCTATGGTCTCCTCCGGGGAAGTGGGATCAACCATCACCTTCTGAAACCTTCGCTCCAGGGCACCATCTTTTTCAATATGTTGCCTGTATTCGTCCAGGGTAGTGGCTCCAATACATTGTATCTCCCCCCTGGAAAGGGCAGGTTTTAGCATATTGGCTGCATCCAGGGAACCTGTGGCCCCGCCTGCTCCAACGATGGTATGTATCTCATCGATAAACAGGATGATGGATGGATTCTTTGTAAGTTCATTGAGGATTGCCTTCATCCGCTCCTCAAATTGTCCCCTGTACTTGGTACCGGCAACAATGGAGGCCAGATCCAGTGTAACAACACGCTTGTCAAAAAGCACACGGCTCACTTTACGCTGAATAATCCTCAGCGCCAGTCCTTCGGCAATTGCCGATTTGCCCACTCCGGGTTCACCTATCAGGATAGGGTTATTCTTCTTACGACGGCTCAGAATCTGGGCCAATCTTTGAATTTCAATTTCCCGGCCAACAATGGGATCCAGCCGGTCCTCTTCTGCAGCTTTAGTCAAATCGATCCCGAAGTTATCCAGTACGGGCGTATCAGAACTGCTCTTCTGTGAGGTAGCTGAACTGCCTTTGGGGCCGCCCGGCTGTCCGCCTCCACCGAAGGGGCCCTTGGCATCATCATCATCATCTCCCGGGAAATCTGCCTGGTTTTCAGGCTGGGATTCGGATATTTCCTGCTTCACTTTATTATAGGTAATATCATTTTCAACAAGATACCTGGTGGCATAATTGTTGTCATCCTTCAGGATGGCCAGAAGCAGATGGTTGGTATCTATGGTTTTTTCTTTCATGGAACGTGCTTCAAGGTGAGTGAGCTTCAGAATTCTTTCTGCGCTCTTCAGAAGGGGCAAACTGTCAGGATCTGTAAGCGTTGACGGCTGATCGTTGCGAATACTCTTTTCAATGGCCATTCGCAGGTCATACAGCTCAACTCCCAGTACAACCAACACATCAATAGCCAGCCCTTCTCCATCTCTCAAAATCCCCAGAAACAGGTGCTCTACGCTTATGTGAGAATTCCCCAGCCTGACGGCTTCCTCCTTGCTGTAACCGAGTACGTCTTTTATTCTTTGTGAAAACTGTGCATCCATACGGCAAAGTAACTAATAAGGCATGAGATTATCAATAAAAGCCTCATCTATTATAAACAGTCAAATGTTAATAAAAGCGAGTGAAAATCAAGGAATTTAGGGGGGAAATGACTATTTTCGTATCTTATTTAAACAAGCATATATTCAATAGGTAAAATATTGATAATTAATTAGTTGTAAAGTGATGGCGGACGGAGAGAAAATACTGAGAATTAACATTGAGGAGGAAATGAAATCTGCTTACATCGATTACTCGATGTCGGTGATTGTTTCACGTGCTTTACCTGATGTAAGAGACGGACTAAAACCGGTTCACCGCAGGGTCCTTTTCGGGATGTCGGAACTGGGAGTTTTATCAAACAGACCCTATAAAAAATCAGCAAGAATAGTTGGAGAGGTGCTTGGTAAGTACCATCCCCATGGGGACACATCGGTGTATGATGCCATGGTCAGAATGGCCCAGGAGTGGTCCCTGCGTTATCCTCTGGTGGAAGGCCAGGGAAACTTTGGATCGGTAGACGGGGATAGTCCGGCAGCCATGCGTTATACTGAAGCCCGCCTGCGAAAGATCGCAGAGGAGAGTATGGCCGACCTGGACAAAAACACCGTAGATTTCCAGCTCAATTTTGATGATACCCTGGAAGAGCCTACTGTAATGCCAACGCGTATTCCCACGCTTTTGATCAATGGAACATCAGGTATTGCAGTGGGTATGGCTACCAATATGCCTCCACATAATCTGAGTGATTCGGTAGATGCCATTGTTGCTTATATTGAAAACAATGACATTGAGATCGGTGAGCTCACTGAAATCCTTAAAGCACCCGATTTCCCCACAGGTGGTATCATTTATGGTTATAATGGTGTTGTAGAAGCTTATGAGACTGGCAGGGGCAGGATTGTAGTAAGAGCCAAGAGCGAAATTGAAGTGACAGACTCTGGCCGGGAAAAAATTATTATTACCGAGATTCCTTACCTGGTTAACAAGGCCGAGCTCATACGCAAAACCGCCGATCTGATCAACGAAAAGAAAATCGAGGGGATCTCCTATATAAATGATGAATCGGACCGTCAGGGGATGCGCATCGTGATCATCGTCAAAAGGGATGCCAGTGCTCATGTTGTATTAAACAACCTTTTAAAATATACTCAGTTACAGACAGCTTTTAATGTAAATAATATTGCGCTTGTAAAGGGGCGTCCACGTACACTGAACCTGAAACAGATTATCTCTTATTTTGTCAGTCACAGGCACGATGTTGTGGTACGTCGTACTCAGTATGATCTGGATCAGGCCGAAAAGAGGGCCCACATCCTTGAAGGGCTCTTAAAGGCACTGGATCATATTGATGAGGTGATAGCATTAATACGGGCGTCAAGAACTCCGGATGAGGCCAGAGAAGGCCTGATGGAGAAATTTGGCTTTACCGAGATACAGGCCCGTGCCATCCTGGATATGAGGCTGCAGCGCCTGGTAGGACTGGAGCGTGATAAGCTGCGTGCAGAGTATGACGAACTGATGAAGATGATCGAATACTATAAGAGCGTGCTTTCCGATGAAGGACTGCGCATGGAGATCATCAAGGAGGAGCTGCTGGAGGTGAAAGAGAAGTTTGGAGATGAGAGAAGAACAGCTCTTGTACCGGATGAAGGTGAATTTGATCCTGAAGATTTCTACGCCGATGATGATATGGTTATTACGATCTCAAAACTTGGCTACATCAAGCGCACACCTCTGCATGAATTCAAAACCCAGAACAGGGGAGGCGTGGGAGCCAAAGGGAGCACCACCAGGGATGAGGATTTTATGGTAAATATGTTTGTTGCGACCATGCACAATACCATTCTGTTCTTCACAGAGAATGGAAAATGTTACTGGCTCAAGGTTTACCAGATCCCGGAAGGAGCTCGTGCTACCAAGGGAAGGGCCATCCAGAATCTGATTAATATTGAAAAGGAGGATACAGTCAAAACCTTTGTCAATGTTAAGGATCTGAAAGACAACGATTATATCAACAACAATTATATTGTGCTTGCCACCAAGAAAGGGGTGATCAAAAAGACCAGGCTTGAAGCCTACTCAAGACCTCGTCAGAACGGGATCAACGCCATCCTTGTAAGGGAAGGAGACACCCTTCTGGATGCCAGGCTGACCGATGGAAACATGGAGATGATGCTGGCTGTTCGTTCAGGGAAAGCCATACGTTTTCATGAAGAGACTGTGAGGGCAGTTGGAAGAACCGCTTCAGGCGTGAAAGGTGTTACCCTTGGAGGACCAAAGGATGAGGTTATTGGAATGGTGACTGCCAAACAGGGTGAACAGGATATTCTGGTCATATCAGAAAACGGATTTGGGAAACGCTCCATTCTGGAGGACTATCGCTTCACAAATCGCGGAGGAAAAGGGGTTAAAACAATTAATATTACAGATAAAACAGGAAATCTGATCGCCATTAAAGCCGTTACAGATGAGGATGATCTGATGATTATTACTGAGAATGGTATTGCCATAAGGCTATCAGTCCGCGGAGTAAGGGTCATGGGTCGTAATACACAGGGTGTCAGATTGATAAACCTCAGGGATGGGAATCAGATAGCAGCAGCTACTCAGGTACCCTCACAGAGTGAGAATGGAGAAAACGGAAAAGCAGAAACTGAGGCTGTTGAAGAATAGAAAACTGTTCTGGCATTTAATTTGAAGGTAATTGGTAAAATTGTATTTTTGAACCAAATTAATCACAATCAATATGAGAAAGTTTATCACATTAGTAATCATCGCCACAGCTATCATCAGCTTGAATGCCCAGGATATGGGATCTACAGTTGTACTCTTGAATCCCAATGCGGTAGAAAAGAAGGTTGATAAAAGTAATGCAGAGATTCAGGATCCGAAAAAGAATGCAAAATCGGCAACCTGGTTGAAAAGGGGTGACCTTTTTCAGGATGTCTTTAACATTGGACTGCAACAGATTCAGGAAGGAATGGATACTAATATGCTTGTTCTTTTCTACAAGCAACCCACCAGTATCGAAAATGAGACCATGGAGGACGGATCGCTTAAGGAGACCTACATTTACCCGAACATGAAGTATACCTTCGTAAATGGGGCCCTTCAAAAGTGGGAGAGAGTCAATCCAATGATGGAAGATCCTTTGAGGGTATCCATTGACGCCTATAAAAAAACCATGGAACTTGATCCTAACGGCAAACTTGATCCCAAGGTAAAGGAAGGTTTAATTTCAGTTAAGCAAATGTTGAAGATACAGGGTGTAAACGACTATTATGCTGACGATTATGTAGGAGCATTAGGTTCTTTTGAAGATGTTCTTGAGATCAACCAGATTAAGCTGTTCGACGGCGAAATGGATACAGTCATGATTCAGTATTCAGGGATCATTTCCAGGGAGATAGCCGGCAAGACCGATGATGAAGAGCTATACAGGAAGTCCATTGGCTATTATAAGCAACTGGCAGATGCAGATTTTGGCGGACCAAATACCTACCTGCAGATCAAGATGGACTATATGAATATTGGAGATACCGTAAGTGCATTGGAGATTCTGATGGAGGCTTATGCTAAATACCCTGATACTGTGAATATTATCGCAAATATTGCCGATACATATATTCAAATGAAACAGATAGATGAAGGTATCAGCTTTATGGAATCTGTTGTCGAAAAGAGCCCGAATCTTCCTGAAGCGTACTACTGGCTCGGACGTATGCTGATTAATAAGGAAGACATTGAATCAATTGATAAGGCCATTGAAGCCTATAATAAGGCCGGTGAACTGGATCCGACCATTTACTACGTCTGGTACGACATGGGATATATCTACTATCTGCAGGGTGCAGATTTCTTTGACAGGTCCAACGAAGAGCAGGATGGAGCTATTCGGGATAAGCTTATAGAACTTGGTAAGGAGAAATACCAGCTGGCTATTCCTGTACTGGAGAAAGCTTACTCGCTTAACAATGATAACGATGCCGTTAAATTTGAAACTCTCGATCTGCTTCAAAGGATATACTACAAGGAGGAGATGAATGCGGAGTACGAGCGTGTGAAAGAGCTTAAAAACAATATTTAGTAAGCAAAGCTGCGCTTTGCGGTTAGGTACTCGCTTCGCTCGCGTTAGTGGTTAGTGAGTCAGTGAATAACTAAAGTTAGAAGATAGATGAAGGGGAGGTAGTTTAATATTATCTCCCTTTCTTTCTAATTATCCTATTTAACATAACATTAATTATAGGACAACTGCGGCTTTCCGGCTTTGTTCTATAGACCTTGCTCTGTCACTATAATAAAGCATTATTTTAAACCGGAGCACTGCGGAGCTCGGCGAAGCCAATAGCCACTCGGCCTTAGCTCACAGTCCTTCCCGCTGCCCCCGCTTTGGATTATACAAAGCCAGCGCGCAGAATTTTATGGCTTGAATCCAATTCTGGGTCGTCTCTTTTGCTCGAGTTCTTTTTCTTTAAGTTCTTCTAAATGCTTCAGATATTCAAGTAGGATCCTTATCTGACTGTCATGTTTCGTCAGTCTATTCTGAACCTGTTCAAGTTGATGTGCCAGATCTTTATTCAGGAAGACAAGTTCCCGGATCTTCACGAAAGTATCTATAATTAGAATATTGATCTGATCAGCGCGTTTACTTCTTAATACACTGGATAACATTAAAATTCCGTGTTCTGTAAATGCATAAGGCAAATATTTTATATGTTGTCCTCGCTTTAAGGTCACATTTTGTGACCTTAAACGATCATGCTCATCCTGAGTAAGTTGAAACATGTACCTTTCAGGAAACTTGCCTATATTTCTTTTAACCTGTTGGTTTAACACCTTGGTTTCGACCTGATATAACTCTGCAAGATCGCGGGATAACATCACTTGCTTCCCACGGAGATGATAGATTTTACTGATAATTATCTCTTCAGAAATAGTGATTTGAACGTTTTCCTGTCTCATCTCCAACTGTTTAGTGCTTTACAAGTTTCCTTATCTACATGGGTTTAT
>CAYWGP010000055.1:0-3891 GCA_964458155.1 uncultured Bacteroides sp. | reverse complement strand
TCCTGGCTTTTTCCATAAGAAAGCCAATATAGCTTTTTTCAATAGAATGGGAAGTACAACCGCATCAGTAGCTTTGTCAATTCTTCGCCTGGTACTTTCATATACCCTGGCGAAAGTAGCCCGTGAAACACCCATCAGCCGTGAAGCTTCCAGGTGGAGCAACCACTTTCCTCATTCTTTTTCGTCCTGGCATATCCAAATTAATGATACGACTATAATGAGGATACTCTCATTATAAAACGAAAATCAGGAAATGAGTCCCTGCCGGGAATGTATCATCGATCTGTGATAAGCAGCTTCCCGGAGTCAGTTGTACCATGAAGTGAAACTCTGTACAGGAAAATACCTGTACCCAGGTTCCCTGTGAACAGACGGTTGTTACCAGAAAGTAGCTCAGTGTTGGAATACCAGAGTTTTGACCCGGTAACTGAATAAATTTCCACGCTTGCAGCTCCAGGATTATAAGGATTCTCAATGACCAGGGTTGAGGGATCACCCGACTGGTAAATCACCAGCTTTGCCTGGTCGTTCAGATCTTTCTCGTTTACAGCGCTAGTTGCCTGGTAGTAAAGTTTAAGTAAGGGCCACTTGGTAGGATCATTATTGTCCCTGCTGCCAAATTTGGCTGATGTGGAAGTCAAAAATTCATCTCCAATCAAGATCCAGCCAAAGTTATTGGATGGATTCTGTAACCAGAAATTAACCTCCAGAGTCAGCTGTTCTGAACGAAAAACAGCTTCAGACCCCAGGGAAACTGTATCTTTCGCACTGTATTCCAAGTCATAATCACCTCCGCTCTTTATCCAGTGAGTGCCTGGAAATATGGCATGACTCCAGCTTGCATCACCTTCAGTAACCGGAGCACCCTTGCCATCCCCTTCCAGGGCTTTGGAACTTCCTTCTCCCCATTCTGTAGTTAGCCTGAATGCAGTTACCACAGTACTTCCTGGTTTGACCTTATCGGGAAATAGTATCAGTAATGCACTATCTACAATCGTTCCAGTGGGCAGTGCATCTGTAAGGTCAAACTGGACCAAAGCACGTTTTATCACACCATCTTTTGTGGTTCCCGCAAAAATGTATTCACCCAGACCGTTACTTAGTTCCAGATCTTTGAATATGGTATTGTCTAATGAAGAAGTGACTTCAAGCATGCTTGTCTGAGAACTTAAGTTTATAAATGATCCCAGTGCCAAAATCAAAACGAGGTAAATCTGTTTCATATTTTTTCTTTTAAAGATAACAAGCGGAAATAAATAATAGTTTATAAAATTTACTAAATTTGCAGCTCGAAAATCGCATCTGAGCGAAATCGAACGGGGTATAGCGCAGTCCGGTTAGCGCACCTGCTTTGGGAGCAGGGGGTCGTAGGTTCGAATCCTACTACCCCGACATAACAGGACATCTTCTTCACTTTGGGAGGTGTCCTTTTTTATTCCTGCCCCACCGGAAGCAACTATCTCCCCTCCGATCCCCTGCCGGCTGCGGTATTCAGAGACCATCCTTAATGGCGGAGGCACCTCCCAATGAACCTATCTGTCCAACATAGTGCGGTTATGTTCGATTTTTCTCATCAATTTGAAATGGTGGCCGGTGGGTCAGGTAAGGATAAAAGCAAACTGAACACCAATATTCAATTGATAAAACATTTGTGAATTTGCTTTTATGCTTACTGGCATGAAGTGGGCAAATGCTGAAGCATTCCCGGATCGGATTTTGGCGGATTTTTTGATCCTCATAGAAAGAGAAGGAGACTGATTACGAATTGGTGGTTTTCAATATATATCACTTATTTATTAGTATAGATCAGTTGGCATCTCATTCTGTCATTATTGAAATGCAATTGAATAGCTCAAAAAAATATGACAAAATCTTGGGAAGGGAATGCTGGATGCTTTTGCCCATGGAAGGGAGGCTAGTAGATTTTGGCGCGAGTTTTTGCACTGCGGGGCTGGATTTGCTTTTTGCTTTTGCATACCTTAGATATGATTCATATTTCCTATGTAAAAGCAATGTGCAAATGAAGGGAAGGGCGAAAACTGTGACAAAGTCTAATAATGTGCGACAGAGAGCAGGATGTGGGATGGAGCACATGTTAAGATGTGCCAGCTTTTAGCGAATCCTGGAAGGGTGACCATTGGCACAGTGAAATAAATAAAGCTTGCGGTATGAAATACTTCGCATATATCCGGAAATCGACCGATGACGAAGAACGACAGGTCATGTCAATGGAAGCACAACGGGCAGAGATAAATGAATTTGCCCGGAGGGAGGGCCTGGACATTGCCAGGATCTTTGAGGAAAGCAAGAGCGCTAAGAAGCCCGGACGGCCTGTATTCAATGAATTGATCTCCGCCATTCATGAGAAAAAGGACCCTGTAGGGATCATTGCCTGGCATCCCGACCGGCTTGCCAGGAACAGTGTGGATGGGGGGCAGATCATTTATCTGATCGATATTGGGAAGATCGCGTCGCTGAAGTTCCCCACCTTCTGGTTCGAGCCCACCCCGCAAGGTTTATTTATGTTGCAGGTAGCTTTCGGACAGTCCAAGTATTACAGCGATAATCTGTCGGAAAATGTGCGTAGGGGGATTCGCCAAAAAATCAGGCGGGGAGAATGGGCTACCAGGGCCCCTATCGGATACGTGAATAATCCGCGAACCAGAAACATTGAACCCGACCCTGTCAAATCAAGGATCGTGAATCAGGGCTTCAAGGAATTCGCTGAGGGCAGACACTCCCTAGAGTCGTTGCGGCACCGCCTGTATTTTTTAGGGCTGGTGAGCAGCGTGGGAAAGCCTTTGGTGAAAGGGATAGTGTACAAAATGCTTACAAATCCTGTCTACATTGGTTTGATTCCCCATAAAGGTGAGCTGCATAAAGGGACATTTCAGCCCATAGTGCGGAAGGAAGTGTGGGATGGGGTTCAGAAGGAATTGAAACTCCGGTCTAAGCCAAGGAAGGCTAAGGAGGGACACAACTTCCCTCTTACAGGTCTGCTCCGGTGTGGGGAGTGCGGGTGCATGATTACAGCCCAGTATGCAAAGGCCGGAAAGTACACTTACTACCGCTGTTCAAAGAAGCGGGGCCGCTGTACTCAGCCCTATGTCAACAGCGTTTCACTTGAGAATCAGCTGAAGGCAAAGCTGGAAGCCATCGCGCTACCCGATCACTGGGCTGAAATCATAAGGGCTGAAATGAAGAGCATGATGCAAAAAGAGGCGAAGGAGCAACACTCTTTTTCCCAAAATCTTGAACGCCGGATCACTGATCTGGATAAAAGGATTGATAAGCTTATCAATACTTACCTGGAGGGACTTATCGGTAAGGAAACATTCCTCAGAAAGAAGAATGAATTATTGAAGCGAAAGGTAGAGCTGCAGGAAAAGCTGGATGATTTTGGGAAAAAGGGTTTGGTCTGGGTCGAACCGGTCAGGGAGTGGCTGGAGGCTGCTCAGCAGGCCGGTAAGCTGGCCTCCTCTCATGATCTTTCCGAGATTAAATACTTTATCAGAAAAATCGGGTCGAACCGCTGCTTGCTGGACAGGGAGATTCATTGGGAGGTGCCTCCGCCATTAAGGATGGTCTCAGAATACCGCAGCCGGCAGGGGATCGGAGGGGAGATAGTTGCTTTCGGTGGGGCAGGAATAAAAAAGGACACCTCCCAAAGTGAAGAAGGTGTCCTGTTATGTCGGGGACTACTACACGAAGTTCGAACCTTCTTCGAGGGAGAAGAAGGTTGCTCGGGTTGATTTTTTGGAGGCTTCAGCCTGATCTTCAAAGAAAATCTCTCGTATTCGGGCAAGTTCCCCGGAAAGTTGAAGCCTTTATGCGCCCTGCGGAGCAGGGTGGGCGGGGCGGCAGGTGGTCCGGGGGGCTGCCGCCCCGCCT
>CAYWGP010000054.1:0-5620 GCA_964458155.1 uncultured Bacteroides sp. | reverse complement strand
CGAATCCTCCCATGGATATTGTGAACACTCCTACGGTACTGGAAGAGCCCCTGCTGTATAATGTAAACATCGATCCGGGCGAGAAATACAACATTGCAGAGGAGCATCCGGAAGTGATCCTGGAAATCAGAAAAGTCCTGGAGGAGCACCTGCTCACGCTTGAAGTGGTAGAAAACCAGCTGGAAAAAAGATAGATCCCGGGGCAGACCTTTAAGCTCGTGAATTAGAATCCGTTGCCGGACTTCCCGGTCATAAAGCGCTCCATGATCGATTCGTCCTTGATTTCCTTGGAAAGGGAGGCAATGGTCTCCATGGGCACATCATAGAGGTCCAGCACCAGCATTCCATCCAGGGCATCATTAAATTTCGGATCCAGGTTGAACCCGATAATGCGGCCATTGAGCTTCAGGTAGCGTTTGAGCAGGATGGGCATGGTGTAGTCGTTGGGCTCCACCTCCTTGATAAAGCGGTCGAATTTATTCAGATCGTCCGTCATCTCCAGGATCACCTCCTCGTCCACATTGAATCCAGGCACATTGTAGCGGGTGCGGGGCCTCACATACCGGGCCAGTTTCCTGTCGAAATGATGCCCACGGATATACTGCATGATAAGTCCGCGGGAAAACTGTGAAAAGTTATTGCTGATGCTCACCGGACCGATCAGGTAACGGTATTCATTATGCTTCAGCAGGAAGTAAAGGATCCCCTTCCAGAGCAGGAAGAGCGGCATGGGTCTGCGCTGGTACTCCTTGACTATGAAGGAGCGCCCAAGCTCCAGCGACTGCCGAAGGGTGGGATGAAAACGGCGGTTCATCCTGAACAGGCTATGCAGGTAAAATCCCTTTACACCATAACGCCGTAGTATCTCCTCTCCTTTTCCCACACGGTAGGCCCCTACGATCTTATTCTCCTGGTTATCCCAGACAAAGAGCTGGTTGTAGTAGAGGTCGTACTCATCCAGGTCCATGGAATGGTTGGTTCCCTCGCCCACATCCCGGAAAGTAATCTCCCTGAGCCTTCCAAGCTCCAGCATAATTTGCGGGATCTCCGTACTGGGGGTGCAGAACACATCAAACTGGTCGCTGGAGAAAAGGCTGTATTCCTCCCGGATCCCGTTGATCTCATCCAGTATCAGCGTTGGATCCACCGGATCGGCAATGACTTCGGCCTTTTTGCTCCGGTTTATGCGGGGCCTGAAGAATTTCTTCACCTCCAGCACCGAACCCAGAGCATAGGTTTTGGCTCTAAGGTAGCGTCCGTAGGTGCTGATGTCTGAAAAACTGTCCTGCTCCTTCACGCTTACCGGATTGCCAATGCGTATCCTGATTTTCTTGTGCTTTTTATTAAATACTTCGGCCGGAAGGCGAACGGTGCGCAGCGTTGGGTGGATCAGTCCCAGCAGATGAAAGAGGCGGGAATTGGATCCCTGGAAATAGACCGGGATCACCGGCACCTCAGCCTTCTTGATCATCTTCATGGCCGGATACTGCCACTCCCGGTCGCTGATGCCATAGTTGTCTTCGTTGTAAGAGCTTACCTCACCTGCCGGAAAAATCCCCAGGACACCTCCCTGCTGCAACTGCTCCAGGGCCATCTTCACCCCTCCCAGGCTGGAATTGGCATCTTTCCTTCGCTCAAAGGGATTCACCGGAAGCATGTATTCCGAAACCGGCTCAATCTTGTTGAGCACAAAGTTGGACATCACCTTGATGTCGGGACGGACCGCCGAGAGTATTTTCACCAGCAACATGCCATCGATGCCTCCAAAGGGGTGGTTTGAAACGGTAATAAAAGCTCCTTCTCTGGGGACCTTGGCCAGCTCCTCCTCACTCACCTTGTATTCCAGCTGCAGCTTATCAATGAGCGCATCGATAAAGTCCATGCCCCTGTTGTGGCTGATTTCCTCGTAAAGCTTGTTCAGTTTGTTGATGCGCAGAACTGTCATCAGCACCCTGGCGGCGCTACCCCCGCCCCTGCCTTTCTTTAATCGGGCGGCCTTTATGAATTCGTCAGTCTCTACCAGTTTCAAGCTCGGAGAATTTAATTTACGCTTGTTCTAAGATTTACGCTTGTTCTTAGATTTGCGCTTGATCTTAGACTTGCGTTTGGCTTAGATTTGCGTTTAGCTTACAGCTTTAGTGTGCTACAAAGATAGAGAAAGTTTATCTTTGCACATTATCAAATGAAGCACCACCATTCATGAAACGATCCCGCATGCTCCTGCTGGCCCTCTTATCGGCCCTGCTTTTTTCCATACCCTTTTTCCAGTGGGGGCACGGACTTCTCCTGATAGGGGCCTTTGTCCCCCTCCTCTTCATTGAGGATGAGATTTCTAAGCGTAAATTAAAGCGCGCGAAGAAGGACCGCAAAGGTTCGGTGCTGGGCTATGCCCTGATCACTTTTGTGCTGTTTGTTATTCTGACCACCTGGTGGGTATACTGGGCCACCTGGACCGGCATCGTGGCCTCAGTGATCGTGAATGGGGGTTATATGACCCTTACCTTCCTGGTTTTTCACCGGGTAAAACGGAAACTGGGCAACAGGCTGGGCTACGCTTCCCTGGTGATCTTCTGGCTTGCCTTCGAGTATCTCTACCTCAGGGCCCAGATCAATTTCCCGTGGATTGTGCTCGGGAACGGATTTGCCAACCAGGCAGGCCTGATTCAGTGGTACGAATGGACGGGTGCACTTGGAGGTTCACTCTGGGTACTGGTGATGAATGTATTGATCTTTAAGTGGGTGAAGGGATGGCTGAGCAATCGCTCCTTTGCAGCCCATCGCCGGAGTTTTGCCTGGGTGCTTGTGGTTCTGGTGGTCCCTGCTCTTTACTCCTTCATCCGTTTCCTTAGCTATGAGGAGAAGGATGAGCCCTATGAAATGGTGGTGCTGCAGCCCAATATTGATCCCTTTGAAAAGTTTGGAGCCGTTCCACAGTCCGAGCAAACCGCATTGCTGCTGGAGATAGCCGATTCGTTGGTTACATCCGAGACCGACTATATTATAGGTCCTGAAACCTTTATCAACAATGGGATCTGGGTAGGACTTATTGATCAGCATCCTGAAGTACTGAAATTGGAGGGTTTCCTGAAGGATTACCCCAGAGCCAAACTGGTCATTGGTGCCTCCACATGGAAACTTTACGAAGAACCTTCCCAGTTTACTTCCACCAGCCGGCCCTTCCGTGGAGGTCCGAACCGTTATGACTATTTTAACAGCGCCTTCCAGCTTGATATGTCCGGGGAAATCCCCATCTATCACAAGTCCATGCTGGTTACCGGGGTGGAAAAGATGCCCCATAAGGAGCTGCTCAGTTTCCTGGAAAACCTGGTTGTGGAGCTTGGGGGGACCATGCGCGGCAATGGTTACCAGGAGTTCAGGGAAAGCTTTGCCTCACCACAGGACGGCACCCGGGTGGCACCAGTCATATGCTGGGAGTCTGTTTTCGGAGAGTATGTGACCGAATATGTAAGCGATGCGGGGGCAAATTTCCTCTTTATCATTACCAACGACGGCTGGTGGAAGAATACCCCGGGTCACAAACAGCATAATAGTTATGCCAGTCTGAGGGCCATCGAAACCCGCCGCAGTGTGGCGCGAAGTGCCAATACCGGCATTTCATCTTTGATCGATCAGCGAGGGGTGGAGCTGGCCCGCATCGGCTGGTGGGAGCGTTCCGGCCTGCGGGGCACCCTCAATAAGAACGATAAGCTCACCTTCTATGTGAAGCACGGCGACTACCTGGGACGCATCGCCGTCCTGCTCACGGTGATCCTGCTGCTCTACACCATCGTATTCCGGTATATCAAAAAATGAAACTGATCCCTTTTCCTTTCCAATCATAAACAACAGATCCATGCAAGATTTCAAAGTCATTAAACCCACCGACCTCACCGATAACGTATTCAAACTGCTGGACAAGGACTGGATGCTGGTCACCGCCGGCACCATGGAGCATTATAATACCATGACAGCCAGCTGGGGACACATGGGAATCATGTGGAACCTGCCTGTTGCCATTGCCTGGATCCGTCCACAGCGCTATACCTATGAATTTACAGAACAGTACAGCCACTTTACCCTGAGCTTCTTTACCGAAGAGTACCGGAAGGCGCTGCGGTTCTGCGGGTCCCACTCCGGCCGGGACTATGACAAGGCGGCGGAAACGGGACTCACCCCGGCCGCCACCGACCAGGGAAATGTCTTTTTCCGGGAAGCCCGCCTGATACTGGAGTGCCGCAAGCTCTACTCAGACGATTTGAAAAGCGGGAATTTCATCGTTCCTGAAATCGCCAGCAAAAACTACCCAAAAAAGGATTTCCACCGCTTCTATATGGGGGAGATTGTTAATGTTTTAAAATAGCGAACCTGCAGCCATTTCCTGAAAAGGGGATCTGTAAAAACAATATCGCGCCCCCCTGTGTTTATAATTTCTTTGTTCTTTAGGCTAAGTTTAATCCGGGCGACATTCCCGGACGATCCCAGCTGATAACCTTTCAAAACAGATTCAGAACAGAGCCTGGAACCTTGCTCCAGCAAGGCTTTAAGAAAGCTTAATTGCTTTGGTGTTAACCTTTCTACAATCTTCTGGAAATGATCCTCAAAATGAAGAAGAAGATCACTCATTGCTTCATCAACAATCTTCAATGTACACAGGTTGCGGGTCCTGATGAGTGCATGCCATGCTAAAAGCTTCAGATAATATGGATGGTTATCCACTGCATAAGATATTTGGATGGAAGTTCTATAGTTTATCTTCTTGTCATTATCGTGAAAAAGTTTTCGGATACTGGCTGAACGGTGTACGCTTGGATTGTGCCTGAGCTCAAAAAGTTGACCCAGTCCGGAAAGAGGGCCAGGAGCGCGTACGAGTTTTCTGAAGTGGAGGGTATCATTACCATGGAGGCAGAATATGCAGCTTTTCTGACTTTTAAAGGACCGTCTGAGAGTTCTCAGGAAAAAATCCGCATCCCCGAAGCGGTGAAACAGGTGGGAGTTGGAAAGAAAGACAGCTACCCGGGTTCTTTCCTTCCTGGCTATGACCGAGGGCAGCCTGAGTGAAGCCACACTGCCAGGTTTGACTTCTTCCATTAATTTCAACTCCTCAAATTTGTTACATAAAGTCGTATGGAAAAGGTGGAGAAATTCGGCTGAACTCTGAGCTAATCTCACATCCACACTACATATCTGGATATCCCGGTGTTTTTCTTCCAGTTGGAATCCCAACTCTTTAACATATTCTTGTACCCCCCAGTGCGGGTCTGCAGTGAGTAGCAAATGTCTGTGCGAGTTCAGTTTAATCAGGAATTTCTCAAAAAGCCAATCCTGCTCAACTGCATGCAACCTGGCCACGTGCTCGAAAGGAAGAAAGGACTGAGTCATTTTAGCAGATTTTGACTGTAACAAACCTGTAACATTTTATTAATGTTGTGACTTTCCAATTATCTGCTATTTACTGTATTCAATTTCATATCTTATTTATTATGAGTTAGATAGAAGGTTTTGCATCAAAGAAACAGGAAAGGGTAAATGTCACATAATCACGAAATGTAACCAACATGTTACCAGCTGAAATTGCGAAACGAGACACCCGAAAAAAATAAACCCGTATCAGCTGTGAGGA
>CAYWGP010000053.1:0-5384 GCA_964458155.1 uncultured Bacteroides sp. | reverse complement strand
AAGAGATGCAAAATGAATACTTTTGAATCTCCTAAGACACTATGTATTTAAAATACCAAAACCATGCAGTTTAAATCAAAAGTTGAGACAGCTTTTTATAAAATCTCAGGTGAACCGGAGATCACTACCAACATCCCCTACATTGTGGTGGAAAACTTTCCGCTAATGGGTTTACTTACCGCGCTCCGATTCCTGGAGTGGGTCAGTGAAAACCCCGGGGGAGTCATCAGCCTTCCCACAGGTAAGACACCTGAGTATTTCATCAAGTGGACAAAACATCTGCTGGAAAACTGGGATGAGAAAAAGATCAGGGAGCTGAGAGGAAAGTATGGACTGGATGATTTAAAAAAGCCTTCCCTGAAGGGCCTCCATTTTGTGCAGATCGATGAATTTTATCCCATCAGTGCATCGCAGCACAACAGCTTTTATAATTATGTTCAGAAGTACTATATCGAAGGCTTTGGTCTGGATCCAAAGAATGCCCTGCTCATAAATTCCGATGAGATTCCTCTTGCAGGTGCATGCCATTTTTCTGAGGCATTTCCCGACAGCAAAGTAGATCTCTCCCTGAGGTACCGGGAACCCAGAAACCAATTTGAGAAGATGCAGCAGGAATCTTTGTATGCCATCGATAACTGGTGTTCAGAATATGAGCAGAAAATTAGAGATAAGGGAGGTATTGGCTTTTTCCTGGGAGGAATCGGTCCTGATGGTCACATCGCATTCAACGTAAGGGGTTCCGATCATTTCTCAACGACCAGACTGACTGAAACCAACTTTGAGACCCAGGCAGTGGCTGCAGGGGACCTTGGAGGAATTGAAATTTCCCGCAACCGACTGGTAATTACCATAGGTCTCGAAACCATTACCTACAATCCGGATGCAGTGGCATTGATATTTGCTGCAGGGGAAGCCAAAGCCACCGTGGTAAAGGAGGCCCTGGAAAATGAAGCCTCCGTTCTTTATCCGGCCAGCGCGCTGAATAAGCTGGAGAATGCCCGCTTTTACCTGACCACCGGGGCAGCTGCCAGGCTTCAGTCTTCTGTTGACGCTTATTACAGGGAAGGGGAATGGACCCAGGAAAAAACCGACCGGGCTGTTATTGACCTCTGTTCGAAATTGAATAAATATGGTCATCACCTTACCATGAGCGATCTGAAAGAGGACAGGTACTGCAAAATGATTCCCGGTCTGGATGAAAACACCGTATCAGGGGTAATCAAATCTGTTGAGAAGAAATACGAAAAGGGGACAGCCGTAGAGAGGAACGAAATTTACTATCATACCGGGCCCCATCATGACGATATTATGCTGGGAATCAATCCCCACATCCACAGACTTTCCCGGGAGGACAGCAACACCAGTTATTTTTCAGTACATACCTCAGGATTTACCGCAGTAACCAATGATTTTGTGATCAGGGCCCTGGAGGATACCAAATATTTTCTGGACAGGGGACAAATGCAAATGACCAGCTATCCCGATTTTTTTGAAAGCGGATATAAATTTAAGCGCGACAAGGATGTGAACCACTACCTGCTGAAAGTGGCTTCCGGTGAGGAAAGTGAACTCAGAAGGGGGCTGGCTCACAGGATTGTGCGTGATATGGTGGGTCTTTATAATTTGAAAAGTGTGGATCAGCTCCGCGATCAGATTAACAACATCATTCACACCCTGAAAAAGAGCTACGACGGCGAGGTCAATCAACCTGATATACAGAAGTTGAAGGGTATGATCAGGGAATTTGAGGAGGAGCTTGTATGGGGCTACTTCGGATTTGAAACCAATAATGTCAGTCACCTGAGACTTGGCTTCTACACAGGGGAGGTATTTACAGAGCAGCCAAAGCTTGAGAGGGATGTGAAGCCGGTTCTGGAAGAACTAAGGAAATTCAAGCCCACCGTGGTGAGCCTGGCCTTTGATCCCGAGGGCAGTGGTCCCGATACCCACTACAAGGTGCTCCAGGTGATTGCTGAGGCTTTGCGTTTGTGGAGTGAAGAGGAGGATCTGTCAGGACTGAGGGTTTGGGGATACAGGAATGTATGGTACCGTTTCCATCCGGCAGAAATCAATGTGATTGTGCCAGTCTCCCTGAATGCCATGGGTGTAATGGACGGTGCATTCACCAATAGCTATCTGAGCCAGGTAGACGCATCTTTCCCCTCTTATCAGCTCGATGGCAAATTCAGCGATCTGACCAAGCGAATCTGGGTGGAGCAGTTAAAGCAGATACAGTTGCTGGTTGGCAAGAACACCTTCTATCAGAGCAAGAATCCAAGAACAAGGTCAGCGAACGGACTGCTTTATTTCAAGGAAATGAGCGTTGATGAGTTCCTGACCAATGCCCGTCAACTGGAGAAATCCATGGAGGGTGTGGTTCTCTAAATATACCGTCCAGGGATATCATAAAAAACAGGCCTTCCAAGTGGGAGGCCTGTTTTTTTATTGTGCTTATCTGATATAAAGCTACGAGGATAGTCGATTTATTGTTAATTCTCTTAATTAAGGCATTGGAGGAAGTTCCCATCCACCTTCTCTTGGAGTATGCTTCACCAGATCCCTGGCGAATTCTACAGCTGAGAAAGGTTCGGTCATATCCTTAGCGAATGAAGGATGTCCATCCTCGATGGTGAAACCATCCTTGATTACCATTTCCAACTTTTCATCATCTCCAATATTGGTGAACTTCATATTCTCGCCATCCCATTCCAGTTCCTTGTTCAGGCCCTGAAGACGTACAGCATTAACACCCATAACCACCATTTCGTTGAATGGTCCTGCCTCATTGAAGGCGGATGCAGTCTGAACGCGGCTTTCGGGACTCTCCTTACATGCTCTTACCCAGTCCATTTCATGGCTGGTCTCCACGCGACGCCTGAATTTGGGAGCATCGGGCACGCGTCCTGAAAGCAACCAGGGATTAACACCATAGCAACCACAAACCAGGGTATCCTTGGTGCCGTGGAAAAGAACCCCACCACCTGAATCATTCATGCTCTTGCCTTCCGGCCATCCTTCTGGCTTCATGGGCTGCAGTCCGCCATCATACCAGGTCACCTCTACTTCGGGTAGAGCCAGTTTTGGCATGTTTGGCCTGGCAGGATAGGTCAGCTGTACCATCTGTGCAGTAGGAGCACATTCAGTAAGTAGCAGAGTTGAGCTACCCTGAACCTTGGTGGGATAATTTAGTTTTAGACCTACGAAAACAGGATGCAGGATATGGCAGGCCATATCTCCCAGGGCACCTGTTCCATAATCCCACCATCCACGCCAGTTCCAGGGGTGATAGATGTGATTGAAGTCCTTCATCTCTGCCGGACCTGTAAAGAGATCCCAGTTAAGGGTTTTGGGAACCTTATCTGCCTTATCGGGTACATTCAGACCCTGGGGCCAGATGGGACGGTCGGTAAAGGCTTCCACTTTAGTCACCTCACCGATTTCGCCGTTGGCGAGCCATTCGCATACCAGGTTAACACCTTCGCCTGACGATCCCTGGTTCCCCATCTGGGTGGCCAGCTGATGCTTGTCAGCAAGGTTGGTCAGCAAGCGTGACTCATAAACAGAATGAGTCAGGGGCTTCTGTACATACATGTGCTTGTTCATGGTCATCCCGTGGGCAGCTACAAGTGCGTGGGTATGGTCGGCTGTGGCAACAATTACACCATCAATCTGATCGGCCATCTCGTCATACATCTTTCTCCAGTCCCAGTATTGCTTGGCATCGGGATACTTCTTGAATACAGGTTCAGCATACTTATGGTCCACATCGCAGAGGGCCACAATATTCTGGTCCTTGATATTCCGGAGATTGGAATTTCCCATGCCGCCAATACCTACTGCAGCAACATTCAATTTATCACTGGGAGCAGTGTGTCCCATACCACTTACCACATTACTTGGTAGAATGGTAAAACCTGCTGTTGCAGCAGCAGTGGTTCCCACAAATGTTCTGCGGGAAACACCCTTTTTTTCTTTACTCATGATTGTCTTAATTTAAGTTAGGTATATTTTCTAAGTTGAAAAATCGCGTTTCAATTTACTAATAATTATCCATAGATAAAATTCTGAAGCATCGTTTAATGGGTGATCCGTGCATCTCTGACCGGCAATTTAGAATCCTTTTATGTAAATTTTACACAAAGTAATTTTTTCCGGCATTTCAGGGGGATCGCTAGCCAGGAATTTTCTACATTTAGTGATCCTAACCAAACTATCATCATGAATAAGTCAAGAAAACTTACCCGCAGAGAGTTTATGGGTACAACAGCAGCTGCCGCAGCGTTCACTGTTGTTCCCAGGCACGTACTTGGAGGTGCGGGCTATACGGCACCAAGCGATAAACTGAATATTGCATACATTGGTTGCGGTACCCAGGGGATCCGTGAGATGGCCCCCTTACTCAAAGAGGAGGATGTTCAGATCACCTCTGTATGCGATCCCAATAAATTCACCACCGATTATGTGGACTGGTCGTTGAATGGCATTCGTAACATTATGCGACGCACTCTGGAGGATTCAGAATGGGGAAGTGGTCTGGATGGCATTCCCGGGGGACGTGATCTGGGGAAGGAACTGGTGGATAAGTACTATGCCCTGAAGAGCGGACAGGGGAGTTACGACGGGTGTAAGTCCTATAACGATTACAGGGAATTGCTGGAAAAGGAGACCGATGTGGATGTGGTGAAGATTATGACTCCCGATCATCTGCATGCCGCGGTTTCCATCGCCTCATTGAAGAAAGGAAAGCCTGTGGTGATTCACAAACCCATTGCCAACCGAATGAAAGAGGCTTTGCTCACCATTGATACTGCCAGGACCACGGGAGTTGGTTCGCACCTGCTGGCATGGAGCCAGAGAAGCGGACTGGATGTGGCCAGGGAATGGATCAGCCAGGGAGTCATTGGCAAGCTGACCGAGATCCATAACTGGTCGAACCGTCCGGTTTGGCCGCAGTGGACCTCAAATCCAAAAGAGGAGAAGCCCATTCCCGATGGTTTTGACTGGGATCTCTGGTTAGGACCGGTGCCCGATCGTCCTTACAATCCAAACTATACCCATACGGTATTCCGGGGCTGGTATGACTTTGGAGCCGGAGCCATTGCCGATATGGGACACTACAGTCTATGGCCCCTCTTCCTTCAGTTAGGAATTAACACAGCGCCTTTGAGTGCCAGGGCCTATGGAACCACCACCTGTGAAATAGTAAATCATACAAGCAGGGGAGTACGTAATAATGTGGCCTTTCCTTACTCCAGTATGGTAAAATTTGATTTCCCGGAGCAGGAGA
Organism: uncultured Bacteroides sp.; assembly: GCA_964458155.1. GTDB lineage: Bacteria > Bacteroidota > Bacteroidia > Bacteroidales. The sequence goes on along the minus strand of CAYWGP010000053.1, from coordinate 97 downwards.
CCCTGCCTGCCTTCAAGCTATACTGGTACGATGGAGGCATGAAACCCTTTACCCCGGATGAGCTGGAAAGCGAAGACAAGGATCTGCCACGTGAGGG
>CAYWGP010000052.1:0-3007 GCA_964458155.1 uncultured Bacteroides sp. | reverse complement strand
GACTGGCCCCAGTTTCTCGGGCCTGAAAGAAACAGCACCTCTACCCAGAAAAATATTCTTCGATCCTGGCCTGAGAATGGACCGGAAGTGTTATGGACAGTGCCTGTGGGCACAGGCTATGGGGGATCCGTAGTCAAAGATGGAAAGGTCTATCTATTGGATAGAAATGATGAGGTGGGAGATAAAATGCGATGTTTTGACCTTGCCAGTGGAGAAGAGTTGTGGAATTTTGAGTATGAAGCTCCCGGTTCTGTGATGTTTCCCGGTTCCCGAAGTGTTCCGGCCATTGACGGCAATTATATTTATTCATGCGGGCCCTACGGAGACTTTTATTGCATTGACATTAACTCCCACAAACCCGTATGGAATAAAAACGTCTGGACGGATTTTGGAGGTGATCCCGGAAATGATACCATAGACCATGGCGGATTTGGTGGTCATGGAAATTTCCCGATCTGGGCCATTTCCCAGTGTCCGCTTGTTTATGGCGATTTGCTGATAGTAGCGTCTCAAGCCCCGGAAGCCGGTTTGGTAGCTTACAACAAAATCACCGGAGATATGGTATGGAAAACGCCTAATCTTGGTAACGAAACCTATGTGAGTCCGGCGGTGGTGAAAATAGATGGGGACGACCATATTGTGATGGTTACTTCTTCTACAAATCCAATCGGACGTCCGGATGAACCAATGACGCCAGGTAATATTGTAGGGATTGAGCCCCTTTCGGGAGAAATCCTCTGGAAGTTCTCGGAATGGGAATGCCATATTTCAGTACCAAGTGCTGTAGATGCCGGGAACAATAAAGTGCTGGTTGTAGGTGGATATGAATTAGGGGCGCTTATGATAAAAGTCAATAAGCTGGCTGATGGAAGCCATGGTACCACTGAACTTTTCAGAACCGAAGAATTTGGCGATCAGACCAAACCACCCTTACTGATTGATGGTTATTTTTACGCACAATTCGGTACTAACAGAACGCGTGACGGCCTGACCTGTATGAACATGGATGGTGAGATTATGTGGAAGACCAAGCGTAAACCGGATTTCAATAAAGGCAGCATGATATATGCCGACGGATTGATCCTGGCCACCGACAGGGCCAAATCTATATTTCTGATAGAACCTGATCCATCGGGATACAAGCCACTTGCATCTGCGGAACTGCTAACAGCAGCAGAACTGGGAGATGATGGAAGGGCCGCAAGATTCGGAACGCAGAACTGGGGTCCAATGGCCCTTTCTGATGGCAGATTGTTAATCCGGGATCAAAGCAGTTTGGTGTGCGTAAAGGTTGCAGAATAATTATTCTTCTGGAGGGGTGAGCAACCTGGTGAACGATAGCGATCCTAACTTCCAGGTGCCATTTTGTTTCACATAAACTTCAGTAACCTCAAAGGGATTGGTGACCTCGTTCCCACCTACTTCAGCCAATAAATCGATTCGATTTAAAAGGATGGCAGTATTGTCTATAATATTCACGGATACTTCATGGATATCCGCTTTTTTGTACCAGATCCCTCCGCTTTCAATGATATTGAGTTCACGCTCTGTTCCCCAGGATCCTCCCATGTGCACAAATACAGCTTTTTCGTGAAAAAGATTCTTCAGTAGATCGACATTTTTGTCCGACATCCACTGCCATTTTTCCTTAGAGAGATCAATGATTTCCTGTTCTGTGCTTGAATTTTGTGCGAATGTTCCTTGCGCACTCAATATGATTAGAAATAATCCAAAAAATGATGTTTTCATACTGATAGTTATTTTGTAGGATTCATAGATTAGCACTAATCTAATCCTTTTTCCTTTAACCACTCCGACATCAGATCGGCGATCTCAACATTGTTCAAATCTGAAAAGGGAAAGTGAGTGTTGCCTTTGATACCTATATCGGGCAGGTGCACGACCGTAACATCACCTCCATGCCGGTTTACGACATCCCTCCACAACCTGGCCATTTCAAGGCGCACGCGCCAACCATCGGTACCCGGATTCGGATCGAGTTCAGCCGGGATATTGTCCCCATAGTAAATAATCACCGGGATCTTTGTAAGCTTTAAGAATTCCTCCATGGGAACGCCAAATGCCCGTAGTGCTCCTGATGAACTCTCTATAGGAGCGGGTACTTCCTCTTCAGGAAAGGGAAAGCCTGAGCCGGGTTCATAGGAGACGATAGCATTAACGTTTGAATTCTTCATGGCTGTAGACCATCCAAATCCCCCTGAATGAGAATGCGTTACGAGTATATGAGGGCCGATTTTGTCGGCTAGTGCAGAACTTGCATCGGTAATAACCTCACTATCGAATGGACCGATATTTGGTGTCATTTGACGGAAGTATTGATTGAGCGCTTCCGGATCTTCAGAGAATTGTACACCAGGGAAATAGTCCGGCCATACACCAACACGAAATACATTGAACCAGAACTGCTCATCCGGAGTTGGAGAAATCGAGGCTTCCGCTGTACTGCGCCCTGCTCTTCCACGTCTTGGCTGGTCCATCAAATAGACGCTGAAACCTCGTCTTAAAAAGATATTTTGAAATCCTTCGCGCCCGTCCGGTGTTGTTTCCCAGGTTTTTGAAAACTGACCAAATCCGTGCCACAATACCACAGGCAGTTTCCTGGCGTTTTCAGGTATCTGATAGAATATGTAGGCATGATCCCCATGAAAGGTCTGACCTTCAGGAGTGCGCTCGACTGCATCAAATGTTCCCGGATTTGTGATGACAGAGCCACCCACAGCAAAACTGCCCTGTTCCGCGATAATTAAATGTTCTTCATTGCTTGAAGCGCAGGATGAAAGGTAAATTATTGCAAAAATGCTTAGAAGGACATGTGCAAATTCTGAACGGATTTGTTGTTTCCCCGCGATGCTATTGCTATCAACTGTTTTACGAGCACAATATTCATTTTTCATATTCAGATATATCTTTTGCTATATGTTTCAACTTTTCATGCAGGGATTTGTTTAGAGCTTACAAGATTATTTTCCTGTTCTACCGTATTGAT
>CAYWGP010000051.1:0-21030 GCA_964458155.1 uncultured Bacteroides sp. | reverse complement strand
ACTGTCGAAAAAGATGGTATTGGCTATCTCCTTTGTAATTATATCGTTCTCCTCGGTAAATTGCATTTCATAAATGGTCAGGTCGGAAGCATCCGGTGCCATGTCCTCCAAATCATAATTACCGGCCTGGATAAGGGAGTCATCACTGTTGACCAGGATGGGTGGTGGAATATCGGTATTTTTAACAGTTACCAGGAACTGTTCCAGGGTCCAGGTATAGCTTCTTAATATTTCATTGGTTTCATTCACCATGGCCACCATGGGATCCATGGGCTGTTCGCATCCCAGCGCAAAAAATAGCAGGATTATATAAATAAGTTTGGTAAATGTTTTCATAACACACAGTTTTATCATTTCATCGTTAAGGTAGATGCAGATATCGCTTCAACAAAGCATATCTCTCCGGTTTAAACTGAGCATACCTCTCCGCTTTAAACAGAGCATAACCGATACATCAGGCAGCCAGTATCCATAAAAGTAAACTTATATTAATAAAATTACCAAAAATGTGTAGCAATTTTGGATGCATCCCTATTCAGAGTGCATTCAAAAAATCCCTTAAGCTATTAGAGATTAAGGGATTTAATGTTTGTAGAGCAGTCCTTAGGAGGGCCGAGCGTTGAAAAAACCTCCACCGGAGGTTTTCAGGGAGGAGCCAGCCTGCTGGGGAGCCGGGGGCTTGAATTATGTTTGAAGATTTATTACTTACTGCAATCTGTCGTGAAATAGACGTTGGGGCTATTGTCCATTTCTACATAAAAATGAAATGGTACTTCCCACACACAAACCTCATATAGAGAGGGCATATCATTTATATACACCCGACTTAGGGCAGTATTATTCGAAATATCAAGGCTGGTTAATTGGTTATCATCGCAATAGAACTCGAATAAGGCTGGACAATTTGAAACATCAAGGCTGGTTAATTGGTTCGAGTGGCAAGCTAAAATCCTTAAGGCAGGATTGTTAGTAAAATCAAGGCTGGTAATTTGGTTCTCAAAGCAAAGTAGATCGTCTAAGGCAGGATTATTTGAAACATCCAGGCTGGTTAATTGATTATTATTACAAACAAACCAGGATAAGGCACTATTATTTGAAACATCCAGTGTGGCTAATGGATTGTATGCACAGTTTAGGTGAGTTAATGCAGGATTAGTAGAAACATCCAGGCTGGTTAATTGATTAGCATCACAACTAAACTCCTCCAATGCAATGTTTTTTGAAACATCAAGACTGGTTAGTTGATTTCTTCTGCAGAACAAACCCCAAAGATGAATGTTCTTCGAAACATCCAGGCTGGTTAATTGGTTCGAACCGCAACCCAGAACTGTTAAAGCAGTATTATTCGAAACATCCAGACTAACTATCTCATTCCCTGAGCAAGACAGAGTAATCAAAGCAGTATTTTTTGAAAGGTCAAGGGTGGTTAATCGGTTATCATAACAATACAGTACTTTCAGATTTGCAAATGTTTCAATACCTCTCATGTTAAAAATACTACTATTAGAAACATCTAACTCAGTTACTGCTTCAGCTTCCGCGTAGCTAATCAGACCATCTCCATTGGTATCAACACCCTCTTCTATGAGGGCACTTAAAAAGTTGATATCAGTAATCAACTCGTCATTCTCAGGTTCGGGTTCAGGTTCTTTCTCGCATTGAGTGAATAGAATAATCAACGCTAATGGCAGAAGCAATAATTTAAGTACAGCTTTCATAACTGTCATGGAAAGATTTACTGCAAGTTACAGTAATAGAGACCTAAAAGTCAAGTATTCTGTTGCATATGAATGAATTGTCAGTATCAATACAACGCAATCCGTCAAATAGGGAGATAAAACCCTTTATAACATTATGAAGTTATGAGCTCCCGTTGTGAAATGAGTATTGTTGCAGCCCTTCCATTACCTACTAGTTCAACGCCACTCAATGGTTTTATGATTCCTAGAGGGGAGTATTATGGTTTTGGAAAGTGAATCATTCGATCATGCAGGGCCCAATGTCATAATAAAGGCACATAAATAGTGTCAAATACCACACCTAATACGACACCTCTGAAAAAGAAAAATCCTCTAACCTATTGAAAGGAAGAGGATTTATCTGAATTGATTGCAGTCCGTAGGGGAATCGAACCCCTGTTACCAGGATGAAAACCTGGCGTCCTAACCATACCCTGACTCTACTGTATCTTGTTTTTCTTCTAAACTTAATCAAAATATATACCCCGGATCAGGGCATTTATGACCAGATCCGGGGTTTTGAATGCTTGTTCAGGTATTACATGTTTGAACTAGCTTAAGAAATACTTTTCAGTATTTCAATCAGTGTTAGCGTATCAGTTGTATTCTGTCTGATAGCACATTATCACCCACCTGAATCCGATAGATGTAGATTCCGCCCGGCACCTCATTGCCCGACATATCTGTTCCATCCCATTGCACGACATGCGTTCCTGCTTTATAGGGAGTATTGGCCAGAATCTGGATTTCCTGTCCCAGCATATTGTGAATTTTCATCGTCACGTGTCCAGCTTCCGGTAGATGAAAGCGAATATTGGTTTCATGAGTGAATGGGTTGGGATATACATCCACGTTGAAGTTGAGCACTTGCAGATCCACATCTGCAGATTTCTTATTACCTTTCTTTTTACCTGTGTCTACTATCCGGATTTCATCCATAAATATGTAGCCTTTTTCGCCAAATGCTCCATATGTTTCTGCGTAAAATCCCCATAATTCATCACCTGGCCAAAGCCCCAGCTCTTGAACATTAAAATGCAGAACCAGATCCAAATCCCCATCCTTGTCCACATCTTCAACATGGCCGTCCTTGTGTGCTATGGGAAAACCCGGATCCGAGCCAACCAAAATTGAATGAGGATCAATGGTTGTGGCATCAAAAACATCGGTAGTGAGAATAGCCACAGGTAATACTCCTTTGCTCTTCAGATTGATCGAATTTGGCCAACTCCCGGGCTTGACATCCATGGGCATCTCAGGAGCGATCATATCTCCAGGATTTCCCCCATAAACAGTCCAGGCTCCCAGTGGATGTTTTGCATCTGGATCTACGTCTTGATTAACATATGTTGCATCCTCTTGCATATAATTAAGATCATCATTGAACATGTAACCACCGGCTGCTGGATCAAACAGAAACCAGTGGTCCTGGGCTTCAGATCCCTTGTTATAATACGGAGCTGGGTAATCGGCTCTGGGTAATGTGTAGTATAGTTTTTCTTGGTCCGGATTGAGGGGATATACCCTTGTTCCATATGTTACGTAACGTGGAGCCAAAGGAGTAGGCATTATAATCGGATTAATATGTGCGCTTATTTTTGCACCGCTACCTGACTCAGCCGGATCACCCTCTTCATCGCCTGTCCGGCCATGGGTGACGTAACCTGGTAGACCAACGTTTATGAAAGCCGTATACATAAAAAAGCGAGTGATATTCTTTCCAAATACCCTATTAAATTGATCAGGGTTTAGAAAGCCAAACATTGAAATTCTCAATGGCATCATATCCGCATAATTAGCCCAGCGCCAATCGTCAATTTTTGCGTATTCTAATGCAGATATCATAGCATCTTGCTGGCCGTAGGTCTTGTTGAAGAAATAGGGTAAATTTGGGTTAAAGTATTTCCCATTGGGCACGTCATAGACTACTCTGTCGCCATCGATCCATAAATTCAGCAGCTGAGCGTTTGCCAGATTGCCAACAAGGAGCATTGAAATTGTGAAAATCAGAATTGTATAAAGTTTTTTCATATTTCTGGTAATTAAATTTAAGATTTACGCTTAAAAGGTTATTCTATCAGGGAATTGTAGAGATTTAAGGAAAGTAAATGATACCGGATTTGCTCCCGATGGTATAAGCTTCCACCGGGAGCATAGTTAGCCCCCATCAGAATTCCTGTATTGGGAAATCAGAATCTGAAAGATTTTTTGAATATGATACTGCTGTGCAGTCATGGGGTGCAATCAAAAAACCTGAATATTAACGCTTTACACAAGTTACAATGGATAGCTTTTTGTGTCAAGTTTACTGCAGATTAATTATGAGCAGGGTTATCGGATTTTGACCAAATAAGGAAAACATATGTCTGAGAGTTAAAAAAACAGGATGGATGGCCTCAGCAAAGATGAGTAACAGAAAAAACAAACGCCTCCCTGAAAACCTCCGGTGGAGGTTTTCAGCGAAGAGCCAGCCTGTGGAGGGGGCAGCGTGTTGGCGGGGTTTGATTCCAGGGATACGGGCATAAAACAAAAAAGGAGAGCCATATTGACTCTCCTTGCTTGTATGCAGTCCGTAGGGGAATCGAACCCCTGTTACCAGGATGAAAACCTGGCGTCCTAACCCCTAGACGAACGGACCGTATTTTTAGAACGCGATAAATAATTTATCGGAGTGCAAAAATAGAATCAAAATTCTTTTTAACCAAGAAAAAAATGCAAAAAATTCTAATGCATATAATTGTGAGGGTCTGCTAGTTTCCTAATTTAGGGGCAATGGGAATAAATATCATACCATGCGGTTTTTTGAAGGTTAAGGCGACAGCCATGATCAAGCCATTGAGGGAGGATGAGATTACGCTTAAATATATAGTTGATAAGGAAGGCTATATGAACTTAGCAATGAATGCATTGCTGCTTGAGAAAGATGAGAGAAAAGTACTGTTTGATCCTGGTACTGCCGACTTTCTGCCGATGAAATTGCGCCGGGAATATGGATTGGAGATTCCTGTGTCGCTTGAAAAGGGCCTGGCTGATATTGCTTTACAAGTGGAGCAGATTACAGATGTGGTTTTTACCCATCTTCATTTTGATCATGCCAGCGGAGGATTCAAAAGAATCCCCGGAAATATCGTGAAACGCTTTCCCAATGCACGCTACCATGTTTTGAAGGAACACTATCAGTATGCATTGGATCCCGATCCCTTCGAATCAGATTCTTTCAGCACTGGACTGCTTAAATATCTTGACCGGATACACTGGCTGGAGGAATGGGAACTCGACTGGATCCAGATCAGGGTTTTTAAGGGGCATACCAGGGGTATGGTAGTAGCTGAAATTAATTTAGAGGGACAGCAAATTTATTTTATGTCAGACCTGCTTCCCATGGAAATTTTCCTGGACCCGAGAGTATGGTGCGGATATGATCTGGATTCCGGATTATTGCTCAGGGAGAAGGAAGAATTCCTTCGGGACCTGACACCCGGATCACAATTAGTTCTATATCATGACACACTTAAAAAGAGCGTGTTTTATGAGTAAGTCTCCAGTAACACTTTAAGAATGGTTTTGCCTGCTTCAGAAACTTTAGTTCCGGGACCGAAAACAGCTATAACTCCAGCTTTGTAAAGGAAATCATAGTCCTGAGCAGGAATCACACCGCCTGCAATTACCATAATATCTTCACGTCCGAGTTTTTTCAGTTCGGCAATAACCTGGGGAATCAAGATCTTATGGCCTGCGGCCAGGGAAGATACACCCAGAATATGCACGTCATTTTCTACTGCCTGTTTAGCAGCTTCCGACGGAGTCTGGAACAGGGGACCAATATCCACATCAAAGCCCATATCGGCATAACCGGTGCTGACCACTTTTGCCCCGCGGTCGTGACCATCCTGTCCCATTTTGGCAATCATGATACGAGGCTGACGCCCCTCTTTGGAAGCGAACTCCTGCGCAAGTGCACAGGCCTCAATAAAAGCCGGGTCTTTTCCCGATTCGGAAGAATACACTCCCGATATGGACCTGATCACGGCTTTATATCTACCTGAAACAAGCTCAACAGCTGAGGAAATCTCTCCAAGAGTGGCCCGGTTTTTAGCTGCTTCAACAGATAATTCAAGCAGGTTGCCTTTACCGCTTTTAGCACAATCTGTTATAGCCTTCAGGGAGGCTTCAACTTTCTTATCGTCCCGCTCCAACTTTAATTGGCTCAGGCGCTCCAGCTGGGCCTGGCGGACAGCAGTGTTGTCTACTTCAAGAATATCGATGGGTTCTTCATTTTCCAGGCGGTACTGGTTCACTCCTACAATGATATCTTTGCCGCTATCGATTCTTGCCTGCTTTCGGGCCGCTGCCTCTTCAATGCGCATTTTGGGGAGACCGGTCTCAATGGCTGCAGCCATTCCCCCCAGTTCTTCTATCTCTTCGATATGTTGCCATGCTCTCCTGGCCAGCTCGTGGGTGAGAGTTTCAACGTAGTAAGACCCGGCCCATGGATCAAGCGAGCGACAGATATGCGTTTCTTCCTGCAGATGCAACTGGGTGTTTCTGGCAATTCGGGCAGAAAAGTCTGTGGGAAGGGCAATGGCCTCATCCATGGCATTGGTATGCAGGGACTGGGTATGACCCAGGACAGCAGCCATGGCCTCATTGGAAGTTCTGGCTACATTGTTAAAGGGATCCTGTTCGGTAAGGCTCCAGCCCGAGGTCTGGGAATGAGTCCTGAGGGTCATGGACTTGGGATTTTTGGGATTAAACTGCTTCACAATTTTGGCCCAGAGCATCCTGGCTGCCCTCATTTTGGCAATTTCCATAAAATGATTCATCCCGATGGCCCAGAAAAAGGAGAGCCTGGGAGCAAAAGCATCAATGTCGATTCCAGCCTTCACCCCGGTACGCAGGTATTCCAATCCATCGGCCAGTGTATAGGCCAGTTCAATATCGGCGGTGGCCCCGGCCTCCTGCATGTGGTACCCGGAGATAGAGATGCTGTTGAATTTTGGCATCTTCACAGAGGTGTATTCAAAAATATCCGCAATAATTTTCATGGACATCTCGGGAGGATAGATGTAGGTATTCCGTACCATAAATTCCTTCAGGATATCGTTCTGGATGGTACCCGTTAGCTCATCAAGAGAGGCTCCCTGTTCCAGTCCGGCTACAATATAGAAAGCCATGATTGGCAGGACAGCCCCGTTCATGGTCATGGATACCGACATCTTGTTCAGGGGGATCTGGTCGAAGAGCACCTTCATATCCAGAATGGAATCGATGGCCACACCGGCTTTCCCAACATCACCCTCCACACGTTCATGATCGGAATCATATCCGCGATGTGTGGCCAGGTCGAAAGCGACCGAAAGTCCTTTTTGTCCTGCTGCCAGGTTCCGGCGGTAGAAGGCATTGGATTCTTCTGCAGTGGAAAAACCTGCATACTGCCTTATGGTCCATGGTCGCATGGCATACATGGCCGAATAGGGTCCGCGCAGGTAGGGCGGTAAACCGGCAGCATAGTGAAGTTGTTCCATATCATCAAGATCTTCCCTGCTGTATGCATGCTTGATGGAGATATGTTCAGGGGTATCTCGCGACTCAGAATCCATCTCTTTTATGGAAGGTATCTTAAGATCGCGGAAGTTTATCTGGCTGAAATCTGGTCTCATGGGAGTAGCGTGTCAGTTTAGTCGAAATTGTAATATCTAGCTTATCAACAGCTTGTTAAAAACGGTCAGGGTCTCCAGGACGTTGCTTTTCCTATGAATGAAATGTTTGACTCCGGCCTTATGCAGTTCATCGATTGCCCCGGCAGGATATCCTGCTATCACTACCATGGCTATGCCAGAGAGCGCTTTGTGAACCGCCGGAGCGGTCTCTCCATATACATCATCTGAGCTGCAGAGGACTACTATATCGAAATCTCCGGATGAGGCAAATTTTATCCCTTCTTCAATATCCGCGAAAGGACTATGGTCCACAATCTCGTATCCTGCACAGGCGAAAAAGTTACCTGCAAAGGTGGCCCTGGCGGTCATCCATGCCGGATTTCCATATTTAAACAGCAGTACCCTTGGTCTTTTAGCACTTTGTTCTGTTTCTAAACGTAGCTTTTCAAATGGCGAGGAGAGCCGGAAGGACTGCAGTGGTTTGTAGGTCGAAGCAGTCATATCTTTTTCTTCCTTTCTGGGTGCAACGATGACCTGGTGCAGGTTCAATTCATGGAAATTTGGGAAAGCATTGGTCCCCAGGATTCTTCCCTGGCCTGATGAGGCCCGGTCGGTTTTCTTCTCGCGTGATATTTCGGTCTTTTCCTGTATCCAACCTGCTTCGACAGCCTTTCGGAATCCGCCCATGGACTCAACTTCACGGAACAGGTCCCAGGCTTTTTCTGCGATGGAATCGGTGAGACTCTCTATGTAGTAGGAGCCAGAGGAAGGATCGGCAACCAGGTCAAAGTGAGCTTCCTCGCGAAGGATAATTTGCACATTCCTGGCGATGCGATTGGAAAATAAGGTGCCTTTTCCATTGGGATAATCGTAGGGCAAAACATTCACCAAATCCGCTCCGCCCAGGATGGACGACATGGCTTCCGTGGTACCGCGAAGCATATTCACATGCGGATCATAAAGGGTCATGTTCCATTCCGAAGAGATAGAATGAATGCGGATACTTGCCAGGGAGGAATCTACTCCATAGGCCTCTGCTATTTTTGTCCACAAAATACGGGCAGCCCTGAGTTTGGCAATCTCCATAAAATATTTTGGGCCGGAGCCAAGAGTCAGCAGCAGCGCGTCCTGGGCCGTAAGGGGATCGATTCCTTTACCGGTCAGTATGGCCATATATTCACTGGCCATGGCCATGGAAAATGCCAGTTCTTCTACCAGAGTGGCACCGGCATTCTGGATCAGCGCTCCATTGACCTCAATGGTTTTTAATTCGGGAGACTTCTCCTTCACTGAAAGCACCAGTTTGCCAATATTCTCCAAACTCCCGATGGGGATCCCGCTTTCAAGCATTTTCCCCAGGGGATCAGCACCCAGTGATCCCTTGAGCACGCCTGGATTGATTTCTTTTTTTTCTGCCAGTTTGCAGAGAGCATTATAGATCGAATCGGCTCCCAGGTACCCCCTGAAATGTAATTCAGTCTCCTGAAGAGGAATCCCATCCAGTAAGTCCTCAAGCATGGAAGCATCTGGAAGAATGGCTTCTTCAAGCTGCATGCAAATGGCCTGCACCCCTCCCTTTAACGCGGATTTTATTTTTTCATTGGCTTCCTGAAAATCTTTTCCCGCGCATACATTCTGACAAATGGTCCATCCATTGGGGGCATCGGAAATAGATCTCAGGCTCCCAATCCCTTCCAGGTAATCCAGAGTTTCAAGGTCCTCATGCCGGTAGTATGGTTTTACCGCGATGCCTTCATCGCTCTTCCAGATCAGATTCTTTTCATAATCAGCGCCCTTCAGGTCGGCTTTGATCTTCTCTTCCCACATGGAGGTAGCGATCTCCGGGAAATCTGTAAATAACTTTTTATTGCCCTCTTCTTTCATGTTTTCCAGGAATGAAGTACAAATAAACTACTTTGTGAACACCTTAACAATGTTTTTTATCATGATTAACATTGCTTTAATAACACATCCCGGGTGCAAAAAATCAGGCTGGGGAATCGCCCTGGATATCCTACAGCGAACCTGTCATTGCTGAGGGGTCGACCCACTCGTCAAACTCCGCTTCAGTCAGGTAATTCAGTCCAAGGGCAGCTTCCTTGAGTGTAGTTCCCTCCTTGTGAGCCTTCTTGGCTATTTCTGCTGCCTTTTCATATCCGATATGTGTGTTCAGGGCGGTAACCAGCATCAGGGAGTTATTGAGGTTCTCTTCGATTCTTGCCCTGTTTGGCTCAATTCCCACGGCACAGTTTTCGTTAAATGATCTGCAGGCATCTCCAATGAGCCGTGCCGATTCCAGGAAATTGGCGATCATCATGGGCTTAAATACATTGAGTTCGAAGTGACCATTGCTGCCGCCAATATTGATAGCCACATCATTACCTAAAACCTGGGCGCAGACCATGGTCAGCGCTTCGGCCTGGGTGGGATTAACCTTTCCGGGCATGATGGAAGAACCCGGTTCGTTGGCCGGGATGATAATCTCCCCGATACCGCAGCGAGGTCCGGAAGCAAGCATACGAATATCATTCCCAATCTTCATCAGGCTAACGGCCAGGGTCTTCAGGGCGCCATGGGTTTCCACGATGGCGTCGTGAGCAGCCAGTCCCTCAAACTTATTGCTGCCTGTAATAAAGGGCAGGTCGGTAAAGCGGGCAATATTCCTTGCTACCAGTACGGAATAGCCTTCAGGGGTATTTATACCGGTTCCCACTGCGGTACCGCCCAGGGCCAGTTCGGTGAGGTGATCAAGCGTATTGATCAGGGCCTTCAGTCCGTGATCGAGCTGACTGACATATCCGGAGAACTCCTGTCCCAGGGTAAGGGGAGTAGCGTCCATCCAATGGGTACGTCCGATCTTCACGACGTTCATGAAGGCGTCTGCCTTTTCCTTGAGTGTATCCCTGAGATCTTTTACCCCGGGGATGGTAATCTCGGTGAGCACTTTATAGGCTGCAATATGCATGGCTGTAGGAAAAGTGTCGTTGGACGACTGCGACTTGTTCACATCATCATTGGGATGGATTAACCTGCTGCCCTCACCCAGTTTGTTTCCCTGGATCACATGTGTCCGGTTAGCCACTACTTCATTTACATTCATATTGGATTGAGTCCCGGATCCCGTCTGCCACACCACCAGGGGAAACTGGTCGTCCAGTTTTCCAGCGATAATTTCGTCGCATGCATCCATGATCAGGTTCGCCTTCTCCTCTGAAAGCACTCCCAGTTCCATATTGGTTGCAGCTGCAGCCTTTTTGAGGTAGCCAAAGGCCTGAATGATCTCTATGGGCATCTGCCCGTCGCCAATTTTAAAGTTCTCTTTTGAACGCTGGGTCTGCGCACCCCAGTACTTGTCGGCGGGGACCTTTACCTCGCCCATGGTATCCTTTTCAATCCTGGTTTTCATGATTGGTAAATTTTGAGTTAAATATACTCAATCAGAATCAAGCTGAAGCAGGAAAATTAAATGTTCTTGGAAAGAAATCAGATCAGGAATCGGCTTTGGCCAGAAGAACGGTAATGTAGTAGTTTCCTTCCGTATCGGACTCCACCCCAACGCCGCATTGGGTCAGGTCTTCGAGCAGGATTGCTTCTCCTTCGGGCAGGAGAAGCAGCTCCTCCAGGATCTCATCCTCATTGCTGGAGGTTGTTTTTAAGACCAGGGCATTCAGGTTATAAAAGCTATATTTTTCGAGCAGTGCATCCCAGTGAACGTCCACGCCATCGGTATTTACCTCCTCCAGTCCATTGGCCATTTTATAGGAGTATGCCTGCGCTTCACCCACAATAAAATACTGGTGTACAAAGGGGCCTGTTTCTCCTTCACTGACCCGGAAGTCCTTGATGGCCTCGTAGATCAGATTCTCAATGTTCTTCACCTGTATATAGGGTCCGGTATCTTTCTTGCAGGAGACGAAACAAAGGGGTATCACCAGAAACAGGATCACACTGAGCTTTTTCATGTTCTTCGCATTTATACCTTAATACGAAAATCTTAGCTAAAAGGTTGCTTTGAGCAGGTCGATGTTTTCGGGGGGATCACCTAGCACAGCCTTATACTTTCCCTCTACAATGGGACGGTGAATAAGCCTGGGATTTTCGACCATCACCTTGATCCATTCTTCGTCATTCAGGTTCAGCCCTTTAAGCTCTTTCCTGTAGATTTCTTCCTGGGTGCGAATCAATTCTTTGGGTTTCAGATGGAGTTTCATGATAAGTGAGGTGAGCTCGGCTTCGCTAAGTGGTTCCTTCAGGTATTCACGTACCCGGAGTTCCATATTACGCTCGTTGGCATATTGCAAACCGGCCCTGCTTTTCTTACATCGGGGATTGTGATAGATGGTGTACATGTTCTGGGCATTATTTGTAATAGCTTATTTCTCTTCTGCTTCTTCCTGGTTTACCGGATCGGCGTCCAGCACGAACATCCCACGCCCGTGGGTGGCCAGAATAATAAGATTCTCACGGGGATGGATGGCAAGGTCGTGTACATACGTACAGGGCAGGTCGCCCATAACTTCCCAGTTCAGACCTGCATCCCGGGAGACATAGACACCCACATCGGTGCCCAGGTAGAGAATATCCTTTTTTTCAGGATCTTCCCGGATCACATTTACGGGTCCGGCCGGAATGTTTGCTGAAATATCTTCCCAGGTGTTTCCAAAATCGGTGGACCGCCAGATGTAGACAGCAGCATCATCGTCCCTGCGCCCTGTCTGGGTGACATATACTGTTCCGAAATCATAGCGGGAGGCCACGATCCTGGAAATCCATCTTGCAGGGAGCGGATCCTTTCGGATATCCTCCCAGTTAAGACCACCGTCCCTGGTTCTCCAGAGCCGTCCGTCATCTGTTCCCGCATACAGCAGTTTGGGATTGAAAACGGATTCCTCCAGGGCAGAGATGGTCTGGTAGCTGATGTCGCCCTGCTTATCCGGATCATTGGAAGTGAGGTCGGGACTTATCTTCTCCCAGGTACCTCCCCTGTCTGTTGATTTGAGAACATACTGAACCCCATGATAGACTATATCCGGGTTGTGATCGGATAGCACGGTGGGGGCCATCCATTGTCCCCTGAACTCCGGTTCTTCCGGGAAGGTTGAAGGCAATACCCATTCCATATCCTCGGGATAGCCTTCTACTGTGGCTTTGGCCAGTTTTCCGTAGAACAGGGATGCATAGATGGAGCTGTTGTCCCGCGGATCCACCACATGGGTGCTGCCTTCGGCTCCCAGGGTATATTCCCACTCGGTGGGTCTCAGCTTATCCTTTCCTCCGGAGAGGTCCACTTCGGTATAGAAACTATGGTGGTCCTGCACTGAACCATATACTCTGAAGGGTACGTGATTATCAAACTCCACATTGTAGAACTGAGCCAGTGGAAGCTCCTTGATCAGATTGCGCCAGTTTTCACCTTTGTCGTAGGTGACAGAGATTCCTCCGTCATGGGCTGCCAGTATATAATTGGAGTTATCCGGATCGATCCACATTCCGTGCTGATCCATATGTATCTTCCCGCGATCGGGCTCGAAGGTGGCACCGCCATCGGTGGAGACATTGATCCAGAGACCAAGGGTATAGATGCGATTTTCATCGTTGGGGTCTACGCGCATCTGGGCAAATACCCAACCGTAGGTGCCCGAGTGCCCCGACATATATTTTTTTGTTTCCTCGGTAAGTCCGCTCACCTGTTTCCAGTTTTCGCCGGCGTCATCCGAGCGATACAGGGTGGCTCCCTTGATCACATCCACTTTGGGACGGCCGTAAGAATCCAGTTCTCCCTCTTCCGCTTTAAAAGCGACTTCGTAATCGTCCACAAAAGCGTAGACCACATCCGGATTGGAGTGTGCCACATCGATTCCGGTACGACCCATATAATTGGATGGTGGCAGACCCCTGGTGAGTTGTTTCCAGTTTTTGCCCCCATCGGTGGTTTTCCACACCCCGTTGTTCTTATGATTCTCATAAGTGCGGGGATCGTTCCACTTCAGCCGGGTACGCTGCCAGGTGGTGGCATAGAGGATGTCCGGATCGCGGGGATCCATTACCAGGTCGTTGACGCCGCTTTCAGGACCTTTATAGAGTATCTTCTCCCAGTTTTCACCTCCATCGGTGGTAAGATAGAGGCCCCGCTCTTTATTCTGGGTCCATTCATGTCCTGATGCTGCCACATAAACAATATCGGGATTATCGGGGTGGACCAGGATGCGTGAGATGGTAAAGGTCTCTTCCAGGCCTTTATGCACCCAGCTTTTACCTCCGTCTGTGGTCTTCCACACTCCACATCCGGGATTGGAGGATCGGAATATATTGGCTTCCCCGGTCCCCACCCAGACGATTTCAGGATTGGATGGTGCTATGGCCAGGTCGCCAATGGTGGTCGTTCCCTGGTGCTCAAATACCGGGTTGAAGGAGACCCCTTCATTGATGCTTTTCCACACTCCCCCTGAAGCTGTAGCAACCCAGATGGTATAATTCTCTCCCTTGGGACCGATAGCTTCCACATCGGTACACCGGCCGCTGATATTTGTGGGCCCGATGAATTGCCAGTGCAGCTCCTTGAAAGTGGAACTATCGCGCATCTCCTCATGCTTTTGATACATAAGCAGCTTTTCTTTTCCGCTCAGTACAGGAGCTTTTGTTTGACTGAAGAGCCCCATTCCGGGAAGAATCGTAGAGAGGACAAGCAGGTAAGGGAGTAGATTTTTAGCTTTCATGGTTTCAGGGATAGGTTTCCGATCTTAAAAATAGATAAGTTTTTGTTATTTTGTCCCAAATCCATAAGTATGCAGATTCTAATTGTTGAGGATGAGGCTTCATTAATGGAGTCCATGGTATCCTACCTGGCCCTTGAAGGATTCAGATGCGAAAAGGCAGCTGACTACCATACAGCGGTTTGTGTACTGGATAAACATGATTATATCTGCATGCTTATCGATTTGAATCTGCCGGGCGGGGATGGATTGGAACTGGTAAGGCTTGCCAGAGAGAATCAGTCGGAGTCGGGCATCATTATCATATCTGCGAGAAACAGCATTGAACAAAGAGTAGAGGGCCTTGAAGCCGGGGCTGATGATTACCTGGTAAAACCCTTTCACCTTTCCGAACTGGTGGCCCGGGTTCATTCTGTGGCCCGCCGGACCCGGATGAAAGGAGGAGAGGTACTTAGTTTTGGGGTCATCTCTGTCCATCCCGATGAGCACTCCTGTTTTGTTGGCACGAAACAGGTGGACCTTACCAGGAAAGAACTGGATATGCTTATGTTCCTGATGTCCAATCGAAACAGGGTGGTAACCAAAGAGAGCATAGCCGACTATCTATGGGGTGAGTATGGAGGAGGTTACGGATCTTACGATTTCGTCTATACCCATTTGAAAAACCTGAGGCGAAAACTCCAGGACGCCGGCTGTCCCGATTATGTGGAGAATATTTATGGTATTGGTTATAAATTCTCTCTTGATAAGAGCCCATGAAACTGTTAACCAAATCAACCCTTCTTATTGCAACACTCTCCCTGTTCCTCTTCTTTATTATGGGGATCATCTTCTTCCAGGTGCTAAAGAATATGAGTAAAGCCAACCTTGACAGGGAGCTGTTCGATTTGAAAGAGCTTGTGGAGGATCATATAGAGAATTATACAGCAACTCATATCATAGCCCTTCCGGGGATCGATTCTCTTTCTTTTAAGCTTATAGATCCTGATAAGCAGACCGGGGAAGTCCTGGGGGATACCGTGATGTATGATGGAAAGGAAAAGCAATACAAAACCTACCGCTACATTCTATTTGATTCTGTGAAAGGCGACACTGTTTACCAGGTAAAAATCTATAAGTCCACCAACCCGACCGATTACCTTGTTGAGCGGGTCACTCTGATGATGACCCTCATGGTGATTTTATTCCTGGCGGGCATTTTTATTCTGAACAGATACATTTTTGCAAACCTGTGGGGAGATTTTTTCAAGGCTATTGAGAAGTTAAAGGAGTTCGAAACCAATAAAGAACCTGTGATTCTTGGAGAGCAGGATATACAGGAATTTGAGGAACTCAGGCAGGCGCTTGAGATGATGACAGGACGACTGGCCCGGGACTACAAAGAGCTTAAAGAATATACAGATCATACCACCCATGAACTGCAGACGCCCCTTGCAGTGATTAAGTCCAAAACAGAGTTACTGATACAATCGGAACGACTGGGTGCCGAGGAAATGAAATGCCTGGAGGCAATCAATACCAGCGTGAACCATTTATCCAGGCTAAACTCTACCCTTGCCCTGCTTACCCGAATCGAAAACAATCAATTTACCGAAAAGGAAAAGATCGATCTCACCGGACTCCTGGAGCGGCATCTGGATTTACTTGAGGAGCGTATCGTATTAAGAAGTATACAGATAGAAAAACAATACCACGGGGAGCCTATTGTGCTGTTTATGGACCAGGGCCTGGCCGATCTTTTGATTGCCAACCTCCTGAATAATGCCATTGTTCATAATGTTGACGGTGGAAGAATTATACTGGAAACCGGAACCGGCAAACTCATCATACGAAACGACGGCCCTCCCCTGGAATTTGAGCAGGAGGAACTGTTTACACGCTTTGTAAGAGACACCAAACGAAGTGGTAATTTCGGGCTGGGATTGTCACTGGTAAAAAAAGTATGCGAAACTTACAATTATTTTATCGATTATTCTATTGATAATGAGCAGCATACATTTACAGTGGTATTTAAAGGCTAATCTCTTCAGAATCTCTTCAGAATCAGGTTTTATATTTGAATTGTTAAGTTATCAAGTAATAGATAACAACATAGCTAAATGGATATAAAGAACCACCTGGAGTGATACACAGGTGGTTTTTTATTATTTTGCATTCTATTATGATCTATTCCCTTGCATTCAGGATTCATATCTTCATCAGCACCATTACGATTCTGGCCGGGATGAGTACTGTTGTTATATCTATCCACGGATTGGTCAGGAAACGGGACTATCGCAGGCGTGATGAGCTGGTGTCGCTGATCTTCAATGTGGCTCTTTATTTTCAGCTTTTCCTTGGATTCCTGATCTATTATCTTCTCCGGACTTCCCTGGAGGGACCCATGTGGGAGGTTCCGGATACACAGAATGATGCTTCCCTGAGGTTCTGGGCCATAGAACATATTGCTTTGATGATCTTTGCTCTTTTCCTGACCCAACTGGGTCGTGTTTTTATAAAAAAGTCAAAAGACCCTTACAGGAAATTCAGAGCCTCCCTGTTTTATTTTGGGACCTCCTTATTCCTGATCCTGTTCTCTATGACCATGGCGCTTACCCGCTAACCCACGCCCCCGGGTCAGCCCAGGTTGGCTTTTACATGGCCGATCATCCAGTCCACGATTTTCTCAAAATCATAATCGGGCAGGCCATCTTCCCACTGTTCCAATGAGTAGATTCCCCTGAAGCCCCCCTCCTCCATGATTCTTACACAACGGTCGAAGTCAAATCCCCTATGCTCATAGTTCTCGTCAAACTCATGGGTCTTGGCTGAAACCAAAAGGGTATAGGGAGCAATCATCTCAAGAGCCTTGTACTTATCCGTGCTTTCAGGATAGTTGCCAAAATCTGCCAGCAAACCAAAACTTTTGCTATTCACCGACTTAGCCACCTGTACGTGTTTCTCTGGTTCAGACATAAGATCAAAATGATTCTCCGACAAAAAAGTGATCCCTTTTCCTGCAGCATAAGAGGCAAGTAATCGGGCAGATTTGATTCCTTCCTCCATGGAATACCTCAGGAAGCTGCCCCGAACCATTTTTGCTCCCAGGAGTGCTCCAACATCAATCCACTCTTTGATCTCCTTAATGGCGAGAGCACTGTTTCCGTTCTCCGGGTTAGACATGTCCAGTCCCGGTGTATCCACCTGGATATTGATCAGGGTGCAGTGGGCCTTATCAAGGGCCTTTTTAAGATCCTTCAGATAGGAGGGTTCTCTCGATTCGAAATGTTCAGACCAGAACTCGGGCTGATAGATTCCAAACCGGTCCTGAAAGTATTCGGGGACCGTTTCAAGGGTAAGCAGATTTTCAGAAGCATCCGGATTGGTGCTGGTAAACCGGTTCCGGAATACCACGGTGGTCATTCCGATTCGTGACATAGGATCTGATCCGGTGCAACTGGACAAAACCGAGGGTCCGGCCAGGACGGCTCCGGTAGCCAATCCTGTTTGCTGAATGAATGTACGTCTTTTCATAGCCAGGGGTTTAGCGAAGTGAGGCCTTACTCAGCATATGTTCAGGAATTTCAATGTCAAATATTATCTCATCCACGATAAACTCTGTCCCGGCGCCCTGTTTCAGCATATCCTTAAAGGTAATCTTACCGGGATACCAACGCGATCCATGTTTGGTAATATTTGTTAATTCCGTCTTTTTCAACATCTTTCCACTCTTAGCATAAAGCTCTTCTTTAAGAGGTATACTGCGATATTTATCCACCCATAGCTTTCTCATCTGATAGGCCACATCCTCTACAATTGCGTTCATTTCCACAATCCAGCAATCGGTGTCGCCGATGGTTTCAGATCCTACCACTGCTGCATCATATATATCGCTTAATTTTTTGTCGTCCATCATGTCCTCATACGAGAGGTCTGATCCCATAACTGATTGACGTAGCATATGTCCGGAAATTTGGATAGTTCTGTCGGTGGAGGGAGAAAAAATCCAGAGTTTGTCCTCCAGTTTTAGCATTTTGGTGCCCTTTTCTCTGGCCGGAGCAAGGTATTCAGTAAAGCTGGATTCTCCTTCTGCCCAGCTTTCCGATTCCACGGTCCGGGAACTCCGTGGTCCATGGATCACCATTTTAGATTTCACGTACCTGGTATCTGCCGACATGTTGGTGTCGATCCTGTCCAGGATTTCCTTCCCGGAGGGTTGTGACCATAAAGTCCCGGAAATTAGCAGCATAATACTTGCTACCTGTGTTATATGTTTAATACGTGTCATGCCTGTAGTTCTTTAAAAAGTTGTGCGGTTTTACGCTTAAAAATTCCTATTCCCGCCAGGGCGGTGCCCAGGGCAGTGGCGAATATGCCTGGAATAAATCCTATATAATAGGCATCTGGAGTAATCCTCGCCTTCATCACTCCCTGCATCATCATATTGGAGCCCTGCATCATGCCTCCTATATCTATCCCCCTGGTAAGAAGAGAGGCAAAAAAGAGGCCAAATGCTGTTCCTATTATCGAGCCAGCTGCTCCGATAAATACAGATTCGATAATCAGGCTGCGATAGATATGTCTTTTTTCTTCGCCGATAGCTATTCGTAGTCCCATTTCCCCATAGCGTCGAAGGCCCCCCAACAGACCTGAATTCCAAAGTACAATGGCCATAGCCACCATGAAGATACCGATGATCATACCTTTAAAGTATTCGACCATATCGAGGTACATTGTCATGGTCCCCTGTTCGCGAAGAGAAAGCATTACTGGGGAGAATTCGTCCTCCACATCACTATATTTGTTGTTGAAGGTGGCAGACATAGCAGCTGCCAGCAGGTCATCATATTCTCCGTCGGGGAGGTAGCCCAGGATCTCTCCCGTGGCATCCTGCATATCCAGGGCCATCCGAATACTGCTGATATCTGCCACTATGCCACCACGGTCCAGGGCTGCGGCCCCGAATTTCACAGTGCCGCTAACTGTAAAGTTGGTGATGGACATGGCCCCAAACATGGTGGTGGTGATCAGGGTTACCTGGTCGCCGGGCTCCACCTCCAGTTTGGAGGCGAAGTCATCGCTAAGCAAGACCTCTTCAGAAACATCTGGTAAGCGGCCTCGGACAATGGCCTTTTCCAGGTTCAATCGTTCCACCTCTTTGCTTCCGTGAGAAAGCAGGTCAATGGCCATTCCTCCGCCCGGACCCTGTGCACGGGTTTCCCCGTTTTCATCCGGTGCATCCACCAGTCCACCGAACTGGATCCGTTCGGCCCATTCCATACCCGGGAATTCACTTTCCAGGTCCTGGAGGATCTGGTCGCTACCCATCAGGGCCAGGTCGTTGGGTTGCTGATCTATGTTTTCGTTATAGGCCTGGCTCATGACCTTTACATGGCCTGTGGCAAAGCGTGCATTAAAGACGATCATATCGCCAAGTACGCCAGTCACCCAGCACTGCATCAGGACCACCAGGGTTACCCCGATGGCAACCACCAGTATGGGCATCAGACTCCTGGAGCGATCTCTGAACAATCCTTTTATATAAAATCGTAACATGGTTCTTTGTTTTTAATTATTGAATTTTGCCCCGTATAGCATCGTTGGGATTCATTTTACTGATTTTCCTGGAGGGCATATAGCTCACTATGGTAGTGGCAATCATGACCAGTACAATGGATCCAAGGACCAGTGCCAGGCTGTAATAGGGATACATGTGTTCGGCAGCAGCCATTCCAAAGTCATCCGTGCCTTCAGGCATCTTGATTCCTGACTTCTGGGTCCACAGAAGCAATGGAAATCCATATAGGGCCCCCAGAACTACCGCCAGGACGGCATGCATACCCCCTTCCACAGTGAAGATTCCAACAACCTGCTTCTTGGTCATTCCCATCGCTATATAGGTGCCGATCTCACGCTGGCGCCGGAAAATGGAAAGCACCTGTGTATCGAAAACCGCCAGCAAAGCCAGTGCCAGGATGATTAAGTAGAAAATGGATCCTCCTGTGCTTTTCATCTTGATCATTTCTTCCAGCTCCTTGAAGAGGTAATCATGACCCTTGAATTCCCATCCAGAAATGGTGGTCCCTTCTTCAGGGCTTTCATCCATCACTATCAGGGTGGCTTCCCCCTGCATGCCGGTGATCTCCTGCAGCTTTTTAAGCGGGATCCATACCTGTCCCATGTCCACCGCCGGAACTGCGGTTTTAAAGATCCCTGCGATTTTTACTTCAGTGGCATCAAAGGTGCCGTGCACATCTCTCCATCTGACCAGGAGATAGTCTCCGGTCTGAAGTCCGGCTGCCTTGGCCAGGCGGGTGCCCACCATTGCGGTGATTTCTTCTGAATCCGGATCCAGAACTTTAGTAGGGAGAGAAAGGACCTTCTGACGGGTATCGATACCCTTCAGCATGGCCCCCATCATTCGTCCTTCCGGATAAATGGTGGCTTGAGTGACCAGAATTGGAACGGCTTTACCCTCCGAAGCGCTTGCTTCCAGGGCTGCTGGTACCGGTGCATGTGCATCGGTTAATGTCATGGCATCGTAGGGATCGTACATATCTTGCCAGTACTGTCCTTCTGCTACCTCCCAGGCAATGGATTCGATCCGGGCCTGCCGGTCCCATCCCTGGTATAATCCGTTCATATAGACGATCAGTACATAGGCCAGGGAGAGGACAAAGACTATCAGCAATGTCCGCAAGCCTGCACCCATTAGATTCTTATATGCTAATTTAAATGCAATCATGGTTCCTATTTTTTAATGTGTTCATCAGAAACCACCTTCCCGTCTTCCAGGCGGATAATCCTACGCAGGTACCCGATCACTTTCTCATCATGAGTGGCGAAAACAAAGGTGGTCTGCAACTCTTTATTCAGCTTCTCCATGGTCTGGAGAATGTGGTGAGAGTTCTCAGCATCCAGATTGGCTGTTGGCTCATC
>CAYWGP010000050.1:0-50741 GCA_964458155.1 uncultured Bacteroides sp. | reverse complement strand
ATCTCCCTGCTTGCCATTCCCCTCTCGCTGATCCTCTCGCTGATGGCTCTGCGTGCATTCGGACTCACCATAAATACGATGTCGCTGGGAGGTATGGCCATAGCCATCGGAGCCCTGGTGGATGATGCCATCATTGATGTGGAGAATGTGCTGAAACGTTTAAAACAGAACCACCGGAAGCCCAAAAAGGAACAGGAGGCCTACCTGCTGGTAATCTATAAAGCCTCCGTGGAGATCCGCTCCTCCATCGTACAGGCCACACTCATAATTATTGTATCCTTCATTCCCCTCTTCTTCCTGTCGGGAATGGAAGGCCGTATGCTGAAACCCCTGGGCATCACCTTCATTGTCTCCCTGCTGGCCTCTCTCCTGGTGGCTCTTACACTGACTCCCGTCCTTTCTTCCTACCTGCTTACCACAAGGAAGCAAATGGAACGGGATGAGCGCGGGGGAAATCCATTGATCCAGCGACTTAATAGCTGGTACCGGCATACACTTGAAGGACTGATACGATGGAGAGTACCGGTCCTGGCAGGAGCTGGAGGCCTTCTCCTTATATCCCTTTTACTCTTTTCCCGTTTTGGAAACTCCTTTCTGCCGGAATTCAATGAAGGGACCCTGACCATCACCGCGGTGACCTTCCCCGGAGTATCACTGAAAGAGAGTAACAGACTGATCGAGAAGATCGATGAGCAGCTTATGGAGATCCCTGAAGTGCTTTATGTATCCCGCCGCACAGGACGGGCCGAACTAAACGAGCACAGTCACGGGGGTACTAATTCGGCAGAAATTGATGTCCCCTATCGCCTGGGGAAACGGGAGCATGAAGACTTTATGGAAGAAGTCCGGGAAAGGCTTTCCCATATAAAGGGCATAAGCATGAACATCGGTCAGCCCCTGGGTCACCGGATCGATCATATGTTAAGCGGAACCCGGGCCAGTATAGCCATCAAACTTTTCGGGACAGACCTTGGAACCATGTATCGCAAGGCAAACGAAATAAAAACTGCCCTTGGCGATATAAATGGCCTGGTTGACCTGAACGTGGAACAACTGGTGGAGGTCCCACAGATCCAGATCAGGCCCCGCCGGGAAATGCTGGCCCGATACGGAATATCCCAGAACCAACTGAGCGAGTTTGTAGAGACAGCCATTGCCGGGGAGAAATATGCCGAAGTTTACGACGACAATCTTAACTATCCTTTAGTGGTCCGATATGCTGAACCCTTCCGTAAAAGCAAGGAAGCCCTGGAAGCAACATTGATCGATACCTACGATGGCAACCGTATTCCCCTCAGTTATGTGGCCGATGTGATCAGTACCAGCGGTCCCAATACGGTGAACCGGGAGAATGTGCAGCGCAAGCTGGTGATATCGGCGAATACTTCAGGACGGGACCTTGGAAGCGTGGTGGACGAAATCCGTTCCACCATAGATTCCGAAGTAAATCTGCCCGAAGGTTACAGAGTTCAGTACGGTGGACAGTTCGAAAGCGCCCGGAGTGCCTCACTCACCTTGCTGATCACATCCCTGATGGCCATCCTGGTCATATTTATGATCCTCTTCCAGGAATTCAAAAGTGGCAAGGTGGCCGGTGTGATTTTACTGAACCTGCCACTGGCGCTGATCGGAGGCGTTTTTGCCATCTGGATAAGTTCCGGAGTTGTCAGCATTCCATCCATTATAGGTTTTATCACCCTCTTTGGAATTGCCACACGCAACGGCATTCTGCTGGTTTCCCGTTATATACAGCTTGGTAAAGAAGGCCTTTCTCTTAAGGAGCGGATCATTAATGGTTCTGTGGATCGTCTGAATCCCATCCTGATGACTGCTCTGGCTTCGGCCCTGGCCCTGATTCCCCTGGCCCTGGGAGGAGACAAACCGGGGAACGAGATACAGAGTCCCATGGCCATTGTAATTCTGGGCGGACTCCTGACTTCCACCCTGCTCAACCTGATGGTAATTCCAGCCGTTTTTTACATGCTTGAAAAAAGAAAATCATGAAAAGTAAATTGATATATACCCTGATCCTAGTTCTGTCTATGCAGAGCCTTGCATGGACACAGGAAGCAGATAGCCTGATGAAGATGGTCCTGGAAAACAACCGGACCCTGATGGTGGCCCGGGAAGCAAGTCAGACAGCCATTCTGCGTGCCGGCACTGGAAACACCCCTCCGGATCCGGAATTTGAATTTGGATATTTGTTTGGTGATCTGGAACAGATAGGGAACAAGGTCAACATTATGGTAAAGCAACAAATGGACTTCCCCACGGCCTATGCCCACCGCTCGAAGCTGAAAGAGATCCGGCGTTCCCGTGCCGAACTGGAATATCTCCAGATACGACAGGAAGTTCTCTCCGAGGCCAGGCAACTCTGGATCAGGCAGCTTCACCTGAACCAGCTTTACCGGCTTCTTGACCAGCGATTACAGAAGGCCGAAACCATCAGATCTGATATAACTGAAATGATGAATGCCGGTGAAGTGGGGCCTCTTGAATTCAGCCAGGCCAATCTGATGGTGGCTTCTATTGAAAGTGAATTTGAAGAAGTTTTATCCGAGTTGGAAAACAATCGTCTTGCTCTGTTGCAAATGACCGGGGGACAGGAAATAGAGGTTCGGGATACCCTCTTTCCCAAATCCGCCCTTATCCTCGCTGACAGCCTGATTGCCAACTACCGGAGGGGTCCCGGGGCTCAATTGCATCAGCAGGACCGTAATGAAAAGGAAAGGGAAACCAGTCTGGCCCGCAGTGAACATCTTCCCAAAATTTCAGCCGGCTATTTTTCCGAAGCAATTCCCGCAGAAGCATTCCGTGGTTTTACTCTTGGAATCTCTGTCCCCCTCTGGGAGAATACCCAAACGGTAAAAACCGCCCAATCGGCACTGATCCAGTCCGAGGCAGAACTGGACCTGTACCTGTATGAGCAGGAAAGAATGATCCGACAAAAGCTGAATAAGCTGGGAAACCTGCAAAGGCGCATTGAAAAACTGGAAGAGGCCCTGGGATTGGCCAATAGCCTGAATCTTCTGACCTCTTACCTGGAAAGTGGAGAAATATCCTTATCCGAATATTTCTATAATTCTGATTTCTACTTCCGGAACCAGCAATTACTTCTCCGCTACAAAATGGAGTCACTGGCCCTGGAAGCAGATTTACTGAAAATATACTATTAGCGATCAGTTGTGCTCACCTTCGCCGTGCTTATCCGCTTCATGCAAACCTATGGCAGCCTCAAGTTTATCAGCCTCTTCAACCGTTTCAGTCTTAGGCTTGCTGTTGCATCAAGCCAGGGTCATACTCTAATCCTATTTCTTAATCAATTCTGATACAGCCATTGGATAAGCTTTCCTTATTTCCCGTTGAACGTCATCTCCAAGTTTATCATAGGGGACATTGTACCGATCCATGGCAAGCTTGTTACGAAAACTGTATACGGTTTTCCAGACCAGATCCACCGATTCCACATATTGTCCATAGGGAATGGCCCCGTCATATTCCAGGGAAATCACGTATTTCCCATCGCTATTATCACTGATAAATTTACGCAGCCCTTCATCCAAATCCCTTGGAGTGGTATTCCGGGCAGCCAGATCAATGGTAAAGAGTCCGGTCCCTAATTTCTCCACCTCTTTTTTATCCAGTACCTTCGCATTACGGGGTGGCAATAACCTGGGAAGTGCCACTGAATGATAGATTAGAGGAGAGAGACTCAGATCACCCTGGGGATAACCCCCTTCTGCAAAATGGAGGGCCTCTATCTTTCTTAATACCCCCCTTACCTTATCCAACTCT
This sequence comes from uncultured Bacteroides sp., assembly GCA_964458155.1. GTDB lineage: Bacteria > Bacteroidota > Bacteroidia > Bacteroidales. Next base: position 46,946 of record CAYWGP010000050.1, on the reverse strand, counting down.
TCCATGGGAACATTCCGGTCCACCAGATAAAGTGCCGTCAGGTAGGATTGATCTATCTTATTCAGCTCTAAACGTCTTTCATTTACCCTGTCGGCCAGCATATCAATCGTAATTGACTCTCCATCAAAAGCAAGGCTTAACTCTCCGCTGGATGTCAATCCAAGGCACAGCCGGTAGATTAAGGACTCATCCTCCAGCAAGCGGTATTGGGAAATGTAGGGCAGCTCCAACTGCACTCCATACTCCAACATTAGTTGATCAAGGGTGTTTTTTGCCCTGGAACGCTTATAGGTGCTGCTCCTGGCATCGTTCCACCAGAGGATTAACTGATCCCCCTTCAGCTCAAAGCGCAGAGGGGTTTCTGGTCCCGGAGTGTTTGAAAGGTAAAGTTTATCCTTCTCTACACGCATACGAAAATCTCGTATCTCTACTCCTTCGGTAAATGCGAATCGCTCCTCGTTAATCAAAAGGGCTGGGCTGAAATCATCTATAGTCTCAGCAATCCACAAACCCTGCAGGTCGATACTCGCTGTAGTAGATTCGTACTCGTTCCCTTTCAGTGTAAAATCTGCAAAGAGAAAAAATATAAGTATGGCAAAGGGTGCCACCAGCGTAGCTTTAAGCTTTGCCGGAAGTCCCGATTTGGTTTTATTCATCATGTCTATTCGATTTTTAATGGGTTTCAGATTGAAATTGTTTACAAGTTCAGCAGAGTGATACCCGATCACCTGTTTCAGTAATAATGCCTGGTAATCAATAAGTTCAAACCCCTTGTCAATGACCTGCCGGTCGGCAATATATTCATGTGTGGTCTTCAGAGCCTTTCGCATTTGCCATGCAAAAGGATTGAACCACTGGAAAACGGCAAGTCCGTGTGCAAAAAGATGATCCGTACTGTGCTTTTGCCTGATGTGAGCCTTTTCATGCTCCAGCACATGGCCCAGTTCGGAATCGTCAAATGATCCGTTATTGATAAAAAGTAAGCGGAAAAAGGAGAATGGAGAAATCTCTTCTTCGATCTCGACCATTCGGAATCCATCCTGCCGGCTAACCCTGTTTCGTTTGGCCAGCAGATAGAGCCGGATGACCAGGTATACAAACCTGGCAAAAAAGTAGAACACTCCACCTATATATATTAAAAGTAATATTCTCGAAAAACTAGCCTTGCCTCGCCCGGAATCATGTGCTTCCCCCGATTCACTACGTACCGGTTCCCACTGCTCACCATGCTTCCCTTCCAGGGGGATTGTCCCGGTTTCTTCTCCAGTTACTGCAAGTGCAGACTCCCGGGAAAGCATATGTTCCTGCCCGGGTTCTGTTCCAAAGTCGGCATCAAGCATTCTGATCAGTTCCTCATAACCCGTCCTGAAGCTGCTTATACCACGAGCCGGACTCTCCAGTGCACTTCCTAATGCTATATCCAGATTCAGGTGAAGCAAAGGAACCAGCAGTGCCAGAACAATGCTCCCCACCAGAAAAAGTCGGTTAAAGTTAAAATAGGTCTCCTTCCGCAGGAAGAGCCAGTAGGCCAGGTAGAGCAGGGAGAGACAGATACCTGTCTCAAGCAGGTATATCATGAAAGGTACCATAGGGCTGCTACGATTTGCTCCTCTTCTGCTTTTTCAGATCTTCGAGCATTTTCATGGCTTCATCCAGTTCATCCACATCCAGGTCCCTCTTTTCCGAGAGGAAGTTCACCACCTCTTTTAATGAGTTCCCAAAATAGTTATTCATCAAGCGGCCCATCTGGTCGCTACGATATTCCTCACGAGTAATTAATGGAAAATACTGGTAGGAGCCTCCGTAGGTTTTATAGGAGACTATTTCCTTTTTCACCAGCACCCGCACAATGGTCGAGATGGTATTGTATGGGGGCTGGGGGTCGGGGAACTGCTCCTGGATATCCTTTATAAATCCTTTTTCGAGGTCCCACAGTATTTGCATAATCCGTTCTTCCGCTTTGGTCAGGGTTACCATTTGATCACCTTTTTGCGTTATTACGAATCAAACATATAACTTATTTCTTAGTTTTGCAAACTTATTTTTACGTTTATGCGACTAAGCGATAAATTACACCTCCGTCCACAAGTTATAGCTGACTAGTAAAAGAACAGAAGAAAGATCCAAGAAAATGCAGCAGAGTAATGCTTAGATTTCCAGCATAACTGCCCGCTTCAATCGGCCAGATTTATTGCATATACATGCCCGTCATCTGAACCCAGTATGGCCAAATTCTCAAATACCAGGGGGGAGGAGTGAAAATTAGCGGTCCGATCTACATACTCGCCGTACTTTTTATCTGCATGAACCTGTGGGAAGCTGAATTCCCTGATGACCTCTCCGCCTGACTTCTGAAGCACATAAAATGAATTGCTGCCTATATAAACCTGATCTCCCCTTACAAAGGCCTTCCCCCAGGTTCGGCCATCCATCTCCGTGGTCCAGAGCAACTCGCCATTCTCTGAATTAAAGGCATGGAATAAACGCTGGTCAGAGCTCCCCAGAAAAATGGTCCCGTCTATTAGCGCTGGTCCTCCGAGCAGCCATTGGTCCGTAGGGCTGCTGTAATGCCATCTCTTTGTTCCCGTACGTACATCCAGCGCATACAACCTGCAGGATCTTCCGGCAAAATAGACCTGCCCATCATACACAATCGGTGAACCATGAATGGCATTTACCCAGGGAAAAGTGCCGTCTTTTTTGGTATCGTATTTCCATGCAAGCGTACCATTCTCTATGCGATTGGCGTAAAACACGCCATCCCAATCTCCATACATCACCAAACCATCAGATACAACCGGTGTGGCCCGGATTGCACTCTCTGAAATGGTATGACATCTGAATACGGCTTCTCCTGATTTAGCATCCACACCAACAAGGATGCCCTGTTCCGTTCCGATATAGATTACTCCATCATGAATGACCGGGGAGGAATGCTGAAAGTCCCAGGGATCCAATTTATTATTCACCTCCCCGGAATAAAGTGTGTATTTCCACTGCAACTTACCTTTACGATTAATCGCGTAAAGAATATTCCCACTCTCAAAATAGCAATGTCCATTCTGAAATGCTGCCGATGAGCGTATTTCGTCTGCCGTCTTATATTGCCACCGTTCTTTACCGGTTTTTGCATGAATGGCATAGAAGGTACTATCCAGGCTGCCTACGTAGATCACACCATCTGACATGGCAGGGCTTGCCATTACCGGGGCAGAGGTCCGGAATGTCCAGGCAAGGCTCTCTTTGTGTGAAGTATTAGCATTCAGAAGATACAACACAGGAAGGATCAAAAGAATATACAGGGAAAACTTCATAGTACTATGATGCACTAAAAGGGAAATACCCTCCTTCAAAAATGATCTGAGCTAATTACGGATATCTCTTATGCCTTCCTTGAAAAAGGCACGAACCTGGGTATACGCCTTATATAATCTGCATAATCGGGATATTTTCCCTTTGAGATGGATTCGCTAAAACTGCTGCTTCCCCAGAACAGAAGGACCAGCAGGATAGCTCCCATGATCGACCAGTTGAGCCAGAGCCCTGTTGCAGCCACGCTAAAAAAGTAAAATACAATCCATATGGCCTGCTCTGCAGCGTAGTTGGGATGACGCATCCGGCCCCAGAGGCCGGAATGCACAAATCCTATTTTATACTTTTCCGGAACAGCTCCTCCCGCTTCAATTGCTTTCCTTTTCTCCTTATGATAGTTCCACTGTTGTTGATCGGCAATGGTTTCAATTACAATAAGGAAGATCACCAGGCCGGCTAAAAGGTAATCTGCCCAAGCCAGGGGCAATCCGTCCAGGCTGCGTACCGCAGGCAGGGTAAAAAGCAATATCAGTCCCATCTGATAATAGGAGATGAAGAGCAGGTTAAACAGTGTCCATTTCCATCTGGCTGCAAATTCAGGTTTGGCCTGCAGTACAGCCCACCTGTAGTCTTCCGTTCCGGTCCAGAATTTCCAGGAATATCCACCTCTACGGGAAAAATTATAGCTCAGCCTGAGGCCCCAGGCAGTTACAAGCAGGGCCATCAGAACAAGACGTGCTTCGAATCCCGAATGAAATGCTACCATCCAGACATAAACAATGGGTATGAGGCTCCATAACTTATCAACCTGACTGTAATTGCCGGAGATTGTGCTTACAACAAAACAGAGAAATGCTGCTGCCAGGTAGACTATGACCAGATTGGTTAGAATGTCTTTCTGAGAATCAGTGACCGGCACATCCATGGTAAAAGCCAGTATTGGTATGACGATAATGGTCACAAGAAGGGCTAAAACGGTTTTCCACATAGCAGCTCAGGTTTTAAGGTTGTGACAAATATAAAAACAATTCTATTTGCTTCTTATAAATACCCTGGCCTCCTTGCTGAAGATATAATCTGATCCAATTAAGGATGAAAGTGAAATTATAGCACTCCCATCTTGCATAGTTGCAGTTCCGGTGACAAGGACTCCTACCTTATCTTTCAGATCGATCCATCCATTTTCATCAGGTACTTTTATTTCACCGGCTGCAATCCACTGAATAAAGATGTTTTGCTCCCACTGGTTATAGGGCTCATTTCTTCCAAGGAGATTCATGGCAAAGCGCCTGCTGGCATATTCCCAGAGTCCGTTTTCCAGCACTGGAGACTTTTTCATAATAGATTTCAATGTAGCGGTTTCAATCCATACCACTGTCACCGGTGTTACTGCCACAATAGAGGCACTCCTTGGGTAACCGGTCAATACCGACATTTCCCCAATAAGGCTTCCTGATCCAAGCTCATTCATGCTGATCCCCCGGATCTTTATTCTTACCCTTCCTTCTAAAATTACAAACATACCAGTGTCAGGGTCATCTTCTTTCAACAAAGTTGCACCTTCCTGAAACTGTCGGCTCCTAAATCCGGCTATAACCTTTTGAAAGGATTTATCATCCAGTAAGGATAACCAGGGCAAATCTCTGAGCATCTCTATATGTTTTTCAATCTCACCTCCGGAAGGAATATCCTCCCCTCCTTTCACTCCTTTATGCAAAAGGAAAGGCGCCTGGAGAGCATTAATGATTTTTTTAGTTACTGACCCCATGGTATTTCTTTAATTCAACTGTAGCATCATATACGTTCCGGGGAGATACAAAGTTTCTAAACTTCTTAAGCTGTAAAGCTGAACATAAGTTTAGTCTTTTAGGCAGGTGAGTAGAAGTGCATTGTCATCATGTGGAAAGAAGTAATCAAATTCCAAGAAATAATTTTCCGGGCAAAATCCCACAAAAGCTTTGTAGCGCCCATCAGAATCAACTCCCAGGTCCTCTTCATAAAGTTTAAACAGCCTGTTCTCTTTGGCGTATGCAAACCACTCCTCAAGGTTGTCAAGAATAAATCCAACATTCACCGCCTTGTTTAGAGTAAATGAATGCATTCCCCTTTTCTCATCAACAAGACCCAAAAATCCGGTTTGGGAGACTTTATAAATTTTGGTCCAGCCCTGGTCTGCCACCATCTCCAGACCAAAGACGTCCTGGTAAAAATTTTGCATGGCCAGTAGGTCTTTGTAATAGAGCCAGGTGATGGTTGAATGAAGTGTTAAACCCTCCGGCAGATCGTTTACTCCCTCAGACTTAATTGTGTTCTTCCTGTTCTGATTCAGGAAGGGGATAAAATCCTCGTTTTCAGAATGCTGGTTAAATCTTTCGAATTCAAGTAGATATCCCTCCGGATCCACAACCACAAAACCATCATGGGCACTTCCCTCCCTGGGCTTGTATTCGTATTTGATTTCCACCTCCAGGGTTTTCAGATAAGTAAACCATTTGTCGAGCTCATCGGTAAGCAAGGCCAATGCCACAGTTTTAGGCTCTTCGGAGGTGTGCATCCCTTTAGAAGCATCGACCAGTATGAGGTAGGAATCGGTAGTCATTCTCAGGATGAAAGCCATTTCATAATCTGCTACGACTTCCATCCCCAGGGTATTTGAATAGAAATCCACAGCTTTTGCAAGATCCTTATAGTAGAGGAACAGGTTGCTGGCGCGAATGCCAAAATCATCCAAAGTTCGAAAGGAGGTGTTTTGAGCCAACAGCCTGTTTATTTCGCGTGGACTATAACTTAGCAACCTTCCAAACCGCCTGGACAACTCAATACTGGCCTCACTGTCAAAGTTCCCGTTTTTTTCAAGTTCCTTTTTGTCGGACTTCAGAGTACGGTATTGTTCCAGCGTTGTCCCTTGATATAGTAAAAGCACATCTTTTCCTTTAGCAACATCTGAAGGAAACAGATCTGTAACGAGCAGGTCAGATTCGCGATAGACCTGAACATTATGCCTGGACGCCACTTTTTCTGCCTCAAGCATAAACCTGTCCATCTCATCTGGTTTTAGTGGAGCACTCAGTGCCAGCTTTTTAACTCCAGCGTTGATTAATTCTGAGAACCCGGCTACTACTCCAAGTTCGTATGAATACGGATCCATATTGTTTAGGTTTTGCTGATCCGTTTTACACCCAAAACAGATCGTACAAATAAGGGCGATGGTTAATTCTGGAAATCTCATAACTGCTTCAGAGAATCTAATATATCAATGTTTACCCAGTATACATTCCAGGAGCCTGGAAATGCCAGAATATTCAATTCAAAGACAACAATCGCTTTATAAGGTTTTCTCTGCCTGGATTCCTGAGATAAAACCAGTGCCGGTAAAAGCATCAAAATATAAAATGAACAAATCCTTGTCATCAGTTCCCTTTAATAAGTGTTCTAAGGAACTAATGTACAATATCTTTTAATGAAAATTAAGTACTGCCAGGAGCACAACTCCTATTGCGGATAATAATGCTACTTTCCCCAGGAAAGCTACATTTTTTAGATTTGCTTCAGTATTGCCTCTCCTTGCACGTTTGGAATAAATAGCTGCCAAAATAACTGAGATCGTTAGAATTAGTACAAAGATAAGTTTGGTAATCAGCAGGGGTCTGGCACTCAGAGTCTGCCAGAAAGGTGTCATCAGGTAGAGCCCTGAGATAATCAGCATACTCAGACCTATATGCCCCATGGTACTCAGGATACTGGAATTCATTGCAAATTTTCTGCCTTCCTCCTTTTCCATTTTCGATCTTGCTCTGCCAAGAAACAAAAAGGCGAAACTGGTTCCCAAACCCATGGACAGGCCAAGGAAGTGGACAATTAACATAAGATCTCTCATGCAATATTCAGTTCTAAGTTCAGCTTAACTTCCAGGAACCCGCAGGGATTCATGAACCTCAATCTCGCAGGATTCATTCCAGTCCAGGTGGGGATGATCTCTTAACAGCTCTTTCGCATCTTCCATATCCTCGGCCTGTAAGATGGAGTATCCGATGATTCTGCTTTCACTTTCTCCTGAGCTTCCTCCGGGCCTCAGAGAAAATCCATTGCCAAGGGGGGTCCCAAAATCTACCAGCCTGTCTCCGCATTTCTGAGCCCAGGCCATCCAGGCCTTCATCCCTTCCTCCATTTCTTCGGGCGTGGACTGTGCTGTTTTCCAGGAGGCATCGATGGGTGCATTGTAGGTAACTACGAACTTTTTCATGCTTTTTGTATTTGACTGTTTGTAAGAACAGTGACATAAGTCCAGGACAATAGTTCGTGCTGAAGGGGGTGATTAACAAATATTTATGTTTTTGGATAATGAGAAAAGCCCCCCTGCCCGAAGGCAGGAAGGCTAATTGAAAACAAAAACCTGAGTCCTTAGTTTTTTTATTAGGGCAGAATATACTTCTCCTTCTTTTTGAACCCATCAACGCATGCTGCATCGGGGGCTTGATGTGGATTGTCAAGGAAATGTTTCATCATCATGATGGCACACTCTCCGGCATCTATGGGTGAGTGGGCAATGCCATCAAAAATGTAACAGTAGGAGTTTTCAAAAGAGTCCGATAGTTTCTGAGCGTATTCGGGCAGGCAAACATGATCCTCTCCACCGTTCAGCATCAGTGTAGGTACATTGATGGCCATGGGTTTAATATTACCGGGCTGGTAATCCACCTTCCAGATATCCCGAATCTTCATCACAAAAGGTTGCGAGAAAACGATCGAACTCATTCCTTCCACAAATATTTCATACTCTGTTCCAGCGAGAAGTTCTTCTTCCGTTGGGTCCGGCCAGCTGTTCATTAGCATGCACCAGAAAGATCCATTGCTGAAGTTATGAAGTGGTAGGAAGCCTCCGGGGCCCTGAATGATCTGACTGTAATCTCTGCTGGCAATCATATGCATCGTTAAGGGAAGCTGTGTATTCCAGTACATCTGCGTAAATACCCATCCTGTTACCCGGTTTCCATTAAGTACCACCTCGGTGGGCATGGTTTCTCCTGGTAATTGAACAGTGATGGTATCCGGAGATTTATTAAGTGCCTCAAGAGTGGATAGAAAGCGCTTTTTCAAATCCGGATAGGCCCGGGCATAAGATTCATTCTGTTCTATTTCTGCAAATATGGATTCCAGTTTATCTACACTTGTCTTACACATCTTATTGAACCCGGGAGGAACATTGGCTACCGCATTCAAAGAGAGCGCAGAAAGCTTATCTGCATGATCCATTAACAGGTACTGGGCCAAAATAGTCCCGGCTGAGTTTCCAAAAGCAGCAAACTTCTCATAGCCCAGTTTTTCCATCACAAAAGCAATATCACTGGCAGTCTCCCAGTAATTGTATGCCGAGAGATTGATTCCCTGAGCGGTGAATCTATCATGGATCGATTGGATGGTATCTTTATACATGCTGATTAGTTCATCAGCAGTCAGATGTTTTCCCAACAGTTCGATCTGGAGTTTATCCAGTTCCGGAGTATGCAGGTTGGGCCGGGAGTGTTTGAGTCCTCTTAATTCAATAATCACAACATCTCTGTCGTTCAAAAACAAATTGCCCAGGGGGCTATCAAATGTGGGAACAAAGTCTTCCAGATTGGACATTCCCGGTCCGCCGCTATTTAAAATAAGGGGATCGTGTTCAGGCGCACCTGTTCTGCATTTAAATATGGCAACAGCCAGTTCGATGGGCTTACCTTCCGGTTTATTATGAAATTCCGGAACGGTCATATATCCAAAAGAAAAATTCCCGCTGGAGGCCAGCTCTTCAGATATATGAATGGGGAATGAATTTTTTTATTTCGTAAGTTTATAGGAGCAATTTTTTGCAAATGAAAAGTCAAATGATCTTCCGAAAGCTCTTTCAGAAAATAATTATCTGGGCTTCGCTTGTTTTTCTGAGCCTGTCGTGCAACTCCATAAAGTCGGAGGCTCCTGATAAAGGATCAGATACGGCACCTGAACGTCCCAATATAATTTGGATTGTTGGCGAGAATCTGAACCTGGATCTGGGAATTTATGGAACTGAGAATGTTGCTACCCCAAACCTTGATTCGCTGGGTAGAAATGGCATGTTATATACCCATGTGTTTTCCACAAGTCCTGTTTGCGCACCAAGCCGGTCCGCATTTATGACCGGTATGTATCAAACATCCACGGATACCCATAATATGCGTTCACACCGTGAGGATGATTACCGACTTCCTGATGGGGTGCGGCCAGTGACTCATCGCCTTGGTGATGCCGGATATTTCACAGCAAATATAACAAACATCGGAGACCGCATTGTAGGAACTGGTAAACTGGATCTGAATTTTGTGAATGAGGGGCCCATCTACGACTCCGAAGACTGGTCCGCATTAAAGTCCAACCAGCCATTTTTTGTCATGATCAATACTCCTGAAATTGAATATGATATTTATGACCGGCAGACTGCTTCCAAAGAACGGGTTGAGTGGGTGGGAGAAAAGGAACATCCGAAAATCGCCACCCCCGGGAATGTCATAGTTCCGCCTTACTACCCGGATCATGAAATTACCCGCCAGGAGCTGGCTCGTTACTATAACTCTGTTTCCGGAATAGATATCCGTGTGGGATGGATTCTGGAACAGCTTCAAAAAGACGGACTTGCAGAGAATACGGTTATTATCTTTTTTGGCGACAACGGCCGTCTGGATGCACGTGGTATACACTGGTGCTGGGATACCGGACTAAGGGTTCCCATGATTATCTACTGGCCCGAAGCCCTTGAAACCCCTCACAACTATAAGCCAGGAACCGTAATTGATGATATTATCAGTTTGCTCGATATTACCGCCACCACCCTGGAAATTGCAGGAGTTCCCCGCCCTTTAAGCATGCAAAGCCGTGTTTTCCTGGGTAAGCATTCCGATACGCCCCGAAGCTATGCTTTCAGCGCCCGGGACCGGATCGATGAAACGGTGAACCGCATCCGTTCCGTGCGGGAAAAACGGTATCACTATATGAGAAACTACATACCCGGTCAGGGCTTCGCTTCTCTGAACCGTTACAAAGAAAAGTGCTTTGCCGTTAAGCCGCTTATGCGTGAACTGCATGCAAGGGGCCAATTGACGGGCGCTGCCGCTGAACTGATGGAAGTGCTGCCGTACGAGCAGTTATATGATACCTGGAGTGATCCCCACGAGATTAATAACCTTGCGGATTCAAATAATCCGGAACACCGTGAAGCACTTCTCCGGCTTAGGGCAGCACTGGATACCTGGATCGTGGAGACAGGGGATCAGGGGGAATGGCTGGAGCCGGAAGAAATTATTATCCCCTTCGAAAAAGAAATGGATGAGTGGTTTGGGACACCCCTATGGTATAAGCCCTAGTTTACTCTTCAGGTTGAACACCTGTAATTATTCTGGCTTCAGGATTATAACAGTAATTGTGCTATGGGTACCTATGCGCATGGGCGGACCGAAAGTGCCTGCTCCCTCGCCCACGAAGATTTTTGTCCCCCGGTAATCGTGCAATCCCTTGTTATAGGTATAGATTAGTTCGCCGATCAGGTTTACAGGGAATAGCTGTCCGGCATGGGTATGGCCCGAAAGGTAGAGATCAACACCTTTTTCGTGTGCATACTGGATTCCATCAGGGCTATGATGCATCAGTATGGTGGGCCTGTTTGCTTCAGTCCTGATGCCCGGCAATATCTTACTGATGGAAGGCAGTTCGCCACTGGCATGCATGTTGACACTATTATCGTCGGCCAGCATATGATTCAAACCAATAATCTGCAGTTCCCCCTCCAGGGCCACCTGGTTGGACAGTACATGCACCCCCACTTCCCGCAGTCCTTTTTTCACTATTTCAACTCCACTGTAACCATCATGGTTCCCGGCCACAAAATAGACCGGTGCCTCCAGCTGCCTGAGCGATTCCAGGCTTGCATCGCCGAAACGGATCTTCCCGTCAAACAGATCTCCTGTAATCAATACCACATCCACCTTTTGCTCATTAGTACGATCCACCAACTTGTGTAAAAAACCAGCACCCCTGAAATGACCCAGATGGATATCGGTCCAGTGCATAAGCCGAAGCTCCCTGGTCAGACCTTCGATCTCAAGCTCCATTTCATTGGTTCTGATGTTAAAGGCATTGATGATGCCATAAACCGAAACCAGGGTGGCAAGTAGTAAAGCTGCCAATCCGAAGTACAAAGGTTTCATCCTGATGAATAAATGCGCAAGGTCTGCCAGCAGGACAGACAATAAGAGATAGAGCATAAAGCCCATAAGGATGGCGGCTGAAGCATAAATCAGCTGTCCGGCCAGTCCGGTGGCATTAGTAAATAATGCCAGGCCCAGGATCATGAAAACTGTCAGGGATGCAAAACCCCATACGAGGGGCCGGGTATGCTCCAGATTGAAGTACCAGGCAAAACGCCTGCCCAGATATATATTTGCCCCCACCAGGATGGACAGGAACAGAAGCATGAAAATAAAAGGTAAAAATTGTTTCATTCTTTAGTTTCCTTCCTGGGCCAGTCTCACAATCCCATTTACCATATCTGCCGGGCCATTGGGAATCCAGGTCTTCAGAAGCATTTTTGGAATGGAAGCTACAGGTACGCTCTTTGAGTACATGGTCACTTCGGTTTGCCCCTTACCCAGATCCGTAATTGTATATCTGGAGAAACTTTCCTGCATCCTTTTGAGCCCCTGTTCGGGGTACATATCCGGTGCCGGGTATCCGGTGAGAACAAAAGAATTATTATCAGGTTTCAGCTCCAGTTTATATCGTGTCACCACATCTGTTTCCGGCATGGGCCACCGGCTCTTTAATTTATAATACGAAAGCCATTCATCATCCGAAAGGTCTTTGATTCGTTCTGTATGTTCGGCATCTTCCATAAAATCCTTGTGCCTGGAATCGTCCTTCAAAACAGCCAGGCAACTTTCTACGCTTACAGCTGCTGTAGTGACCGCTTCAAACTCCAGCACATTGAACTTTTTACCGTTCTCGTCAACCTTTTCCAGGAAGTTGTAGGAGACCAGCACCTTTCCGTCCCTTGTCTTATCCTGTTTCCAGCCCTCTTTCTGGGCATTAATATCGGGAATCATCAATAAGACACACAGAACGGCAATACATGCCTTGACTTTGTTTTTCATATGTTGACCATCGGCTAGGATCTGGTATAAAAATACAAAGTAATTCCAATTTATATTTTCTGAAATTCGGTAAGGGCAAACCACCCCTGTTCATCTCTATGAGTATGCTTAAGTTCCAGGCCGCTTTCCTCAGCAAGTTTTTGGATATGCCCCTCATTGTACTTATGTGAGTTTTCTGTATGAATGGTGTCTCCCTGCTCAAATATCAAATCGCTTGCAAAGTGTCTTGAATGAACCACCAGGTCCTTCCTGGCCACCAGGTGCATTTCAATCCTGGATTCTTCTCTATTAAAAAATGCAAGATGTTCGAAATCGGCCGGGTTAAAATCAGACTGGATCAGGTCATTGACGCTATTAAGGATATTCTTATTAAATGCTTCGGTCACGCCACGCGCATCGTTGTATGCAACATGAAGAACCGATTCTGGCTTTACCATATCCATCCCCAGTAAGAGGACATCTCCCTGTTTCATCTGCTTGCTGATGTTCTGCAGCAGTTCAAGAGAGGTTTCCCATTCAAAATTTCCAATGGTAGATCCAAAAAAGCAGATTAAAGCGGGCCGCTTTCTTCTCACAAAGCCAAATTGAGATAAAAAATCTACAGCATATCCCTCCACATGCAGGTTGGGGAAGGTACTTACCAGCTCTTCTGCCGAACTCCTGATGGCAGCCTGACTTATATCAAGGGGCAAATAACGTATACTGGTGAGGTCCAGCCCGGCAGCTGCATTCAGCAGAATTGATATTTTGGAATGATCCCCCGGACCCAGTTCAATAATCTCAAAGGATCCGTATTTCCTCATCAAACCGGGAGCAATCTGTTTCAAAATTCCCTTTTCGGTGCGGGTTGGATAGTACTCTTTGAGCCTGGTAATCTCCTCAAAGAGAATCGATCCTTCCTTATTGTAAAAATACTTGCTGGAAATGGATTTCTGCTTTGACTGCAGTCCGGCTACAATTTCCGCTACTACTTCATCCGGACCAATTTCCTGCAGGAGGTTGGTGATAGAAATCCGCTTAAGTGTGAGGGTTTCTTCGTTTACAAAATTCATACACTTATTTTATATTCCCTTTCCGGAATACCCGACTCAGTTAGGTTATCCGGGTCATTGCTCCACTCAAACCAACCGCCATCAAAAACCGACACCCTGGGCCAGCCCATCAACCAGGCATTAAACCAGGCTTCACTTCCTCTCCATCCTGTTCCGCAGTAAAAGGCATTGTGTTTTTCAGGCACAACACCCACTTCCTTCCAAATCTCTTCGATCTCATGAAATTCACGGGTGGTGTGATCCAGGTTTCTGTAGTTCTCCATATGGTAGGCATCTGTCCCGCAGTTTCCGAAGACGGAACCCGGAATCCTACCCTTCTTTTCGATATAATTATATCCACTTACTTCTCCAATATATTCCGGCCAGCTGCGAACACTGACCAGGTTGGCCAAATCTGAAGCGATGATTTCTTTTGCTTCCGGAACATCCACAGCCAGCTCCGGGCGACCGGGAATCCGGGCCTTAAACCCGCCACGGTTAATAGCTTTGTACTCCTGAGTTGTGACCTCATATCCTGCATCTTCCCAGGAAAGAAGTCCCCCGTTAAGGACCCGAACATCTTTCACCCCTGCATACATCATTATAAAAGCAGCACGTATGGAACCCAGGTGTCCGGCACTGCTCCCCGGAAAAGGATCATTGTTATCAGGAAATGAAAAGCGGCCATAGAGGACGACCGTCGTGTCCTCGGTAATACCTAAACTCTCCAGTGTTTCCTTCAGCTCTTCAGGGCTTCTGCGATTCCAGGTCTCAGACGATTCCAGTGTATTTGTATCTACCTCGATTGCTCCGGGGATATGTCCCTCCTCGTAGGCTCCGCGATTGCGGTAATGTCCATGACAGATAACATAATCTTTTCCTTCAAACTCCGGAGGAGTTCCTCCATCCATCAGGATCTTCAGCCACTCCGGATAAACCAGCTGATGATAGCGCTCCAGATGATCCATTGGGAGTGTTTCATTAGAACACCATTCATCCAGGAATTGATTATATACCTTTATGTTTTCGTAACCCGAACGGTAAAAGCGATCCGCAACCTTTTCTGACTCTTCGAAATCATAGCCATAAATAATCAGCGATTGATCCGGGTGAATGCCCTTGGATCGTACAATCTCTATCCAATCGATATAATTGGTCCACTTCAAAGGCAGGCATCTGGCCCCTTTAATGTGTCCGCCCCTTGCTTCGTTCATAAGTTTCCATCCATTGTAGGCCTCAACGGGCCTGACATCAATAATGGAGGTTTGCGGATTGTTGACTAATTTTTGCAGCTCTGTCGTGGAGATATTTTGAAAACTCATAAAGGTTCCTAAGATTGTTGTAATGAATTGAAATAGTCTGTCCACTCCAGGTGTTTCCTGCCAGCAGCAGCCTTAAAATTGGATTGTATATGAAATTCACCGTTTCTGATCTTATCATAGATCCCGGCAATTACCTTGCCTAAAAACTCGCCATTGATTTTTTCCTGATAAGACAGGTAGGCTTCCGGTGACATAGCCTCATACACCAGTCTGCTGCCAAAAGCCTCATTCAGATAAGCTGTTAACTGATCCTGAGAAATAGCCTCCCCTGCCAGGTTAAAAGTCTTACCATTTCTGTCGTCATTCAGCATCATCTTTACATAGGCATAGGCCAGTTCCGACCGGGTAGTATAGGAACATAATCCATCCTCGGCACAGTTGGTAACTTTGCCATCCTTTTTATAGGTTTCAATGTACTCCACATCTGCTTCGATGTATAGTCCGTTCCTTCCAATAGACCACTCCAATCCGCTTTCTCGGATATCCCGCTCAGTCTGTCGATTGCTCTGCACAATGGCATCGAAGCTTGAATTTCCTTCATCTCCCACAATACTGGTATAGACAATTTTCCGAACACCTGCATCCCTTGCTGCATTGATAATATTCCGGTGTTGAATAATCCTTTTATCAGGGGCATCCATACCTGATACAATCAGCAACACATCGATCCCTTTGAGTGCTGCATCAAAATCGGCTTTGTTGTTATAATCACCCGGCATTATGGTGATTCCAAGATGTTCTGCTTTGGATGGATTACGGGCAGTCCCCACTATGCTAGTTTTTCCAATCTCACTGATTAGTAATTCCACAATACTGGCTCCCAATTGTCCACTTGCAGCAGTTACAGCTACTTTCATTGACAAATTCTTTCTATGATAAACATACAACTCCGCATAGTGTTTAAAATTTGTCGTGTTAGATTGGATTTGCTTACATTGTAAGGGATATAACCAATGCTTAACATGACAGTATTCAAGCCATGGGCCTTCCAGGGCTCACTCTCCAGGAAAAACTATTTCGAAGGATGGTATTTCAAACATGTCTCTTCCAACATGGAAGATGTATGGTCATTTATCCCCGGAGTTGCCCTTTCCGCTGCAACACGCCAGGCCTTCATCCAGGTATTGAACGGAAGAACTGGGGAATCCCATGTTTTTGAGTATGAAGTAGAAGAATTTTCCGCCTCCGGCAGGGAGCTGAATGTTAACATTGGCAAGTCCCGGTTTACCAGCAGCGAAATCTCCCTGGAGATGAAAAACGCAAGCCGGAAAATATCGGGGACCATTTCATACACTTCCCGGGAACCCTATCCATCGACTATTTTTAAGCCAGGCATCATGGGGTGGTACTCCTTTGTCCCGTTTATGGAGTGCAAGCACGGTATTGTCTCCATGCAGCATAAACTTAGCGGAGGATTATACATAGACGACAGCTATATCGATTTTGACAGAGGGACTGGCTATATAGAAAAAGACTGGGGCAGCTCCTTCCCTGAGTCATGGGTCTGGCTGCATTGCAACACATTCAACTCCTCGCAAAGCTCCTTTACCTTCTCTGTGGCAAAAATTCCCTGGCTGGGGAGTTACTTCATCGGTTTTATTTCCTTCCTCAAGTTTGAGGATAGATTCATCAACTTCTCCACCTGGTCCAAAGCCAAAATCGAAAAACTCGAGTATGTGAACAACAGGCTGGATATTCGCATTGTAAATAAAAAATACACGCTTGAAATTGAAGCCCTTAACAATCAGGCTGGTCCTCTGAAAGCTCCAAAGCTTGGCTCCATGCAAAGAATTATAAAGGAGACAGTTGATGCAGGCATCAGCCTCAGCTTAACTGATAAGACCGGGAAAATTGTTTTTCAGGATCAGGGTAAGCGCGCAGGGATGGAGCTGATTGAAAAAATTTTAGACTATTTCTGACATTTATATGAATATTCGTCCTAAACTGCAATTGCTTGGTCCGGAACAAATCACTCTGGTCCATAAGAGTTCTATCCGTATCCTGGAGGATACAGGTATTAAAGTAGAGTCAAAAAAGGCTCTTGAAATATTTGCAAAATCAGATGGTCTTAAAATCAAGAATGATGTAGTGTACCTTATGGGTGAACTGATTAATCATGCCATCAAACAGGCTCCCTCAAGTATTGAGGTATTCAGTAAATCGGGAGAGCACGCATTTTATTTAGGGAAGAATCAGGCTTATAAAACCCATTTTGGTATCGGGGTAACCAATACATGGTTTCAGAACATAGTGAGCAAGCAGGTTGAACTGTTTACCAGGGAGCATATGCGGCATTCTACCAGACTGGGGGATCTGTTAGGGAATTATAGTATGGTGTCCACTCTGGGGATTCCTTCGGATGCACCTGTGGAAAAACTGGACCTTTATTCTGCTCTTGACATGTATGCCAATACTTCAAAACCACTGGTATTATTGGTCTCAGGTGATGGGAAAATAAATGAAGTGTTTGAATTGCTTGAGTCTCTTCACGGAGACATTTCAACCAGACCTTCTTGTATTCCCTATGTCAATCCCATCACTCCCCTGGTATTGAATAAGGCGACTACAGATAAAATGATTGCTTCCATCAACCGGGATTTACCTCTGATGTATTCCAACTACAGCATGTATGGAGGTACATCGCCTGTTTCGGAAGCTGATTCATTAGCATTATTGAATGCAGAGTTGCTCGCAGGACTGGTATTCGGTCAGCTGGTAAAGGAGGGCAGTAAAATGATCCTGGGAAGCCTGCCCGCAGCATTTAATCTCTCCACCATGGGAAGCTACTATACTCCCACATCCTATTTATTGAACCTGGCCTGTGCTGAAATGATGAGTTTTTATGAAATTCCTCATTGCGGCACTTCGGGAAGCAGCAATGGCCGGGGAGCTGATCTCCTGGCTTCAGGAAATCTTTGGCTTAA
Source organism: uncultured Bacteroides sp. (assembly GCA_964458155.1). Taxonomy (GTDB): domain Bacteria; phylum Bacteroidota; class Bacteroidia; order Bacteroidales. The sequence continues at coordinate 29,199 of CAYWGP010000050.1, read as the reverse complement.
CCATCTAAGTTCCTGCATGGGTAAAATTGGCTGTGCGCCTTTTGTGGGAGGTAATTTTGATTCCATGGTCTTTTCGCCCACAACAGTGGTTCTCTCAAACCAGATCATTGGAGAGGCAAGGAAATTCTCCCGGGGTTTTGCTTTAAGCAGTGAAACCATCCATTTAGATGAGATAAACAAAGTAGGACACGGAGGAGATTATTTGACTTCGAAGCAAACCCTGGCCTCATTGCAAGAATTTAGCAACACAGGTTCCATATGGCCATCCCTGAGCCTGGATGCCTGGAGGGCAAGGCAGATGCCCACAGCTGAGAAAGAACTTACCGAATACACACTGAATCTCTATGCCAGAGCAATAAAAGAATCTGAAGAATCCACAGACATAATCAAAAAAGGGGAAGAATTCATTAAGCCATAAGCATTATATGATTCATAGCAAAAAGCAAAAGGAAGGGATCGGGTTCTGGTTAAGCACCTCACTGGTGGTGGGAAACATGACGGGATCGGGTATCTTTCTCCTGCCTGCAGCCCTTGCTCTTTATGGCGGAATTTCTGTTTTTGGATGGATCTTTACGGTGGCCGGCACCATATTACTTGCACTGGTATTTTCAAGACTCAGCAGGTTGATCACCAAAGCGGGCGGACCCTATACATATTCCCGGGAAGGATTTGGTGATTTTGCCGGCTTCCTGGTTGCCTGGGGTTACTGGCTCTCAATCTGGACCGGCAATGCGGCCATTGCTGTGGCAGGAGTAGGGTATCTTTCCGTTTTTATTCCATCTCTGAAAGAGAATCAAATTATTTCTGCACTTGTGGCTGTGGGCGCTATCTGGCTGTTTACCTACATCAATACCAAAAACATTAAAAAGGTCGGGGTGGTACAACTGATCACCACCATCATTAAGGTTTTACCGCTGCTTTTGTTGGGAAGCCTTGGCTTTCTGTATTTCAACACAGCTCATTTCAAGCCTTTCAATCTTAGCGATGCATCGAACTTTGATGCAATCACAGCAACGGCAGCGCTGGCGCTGTGGGCATTTCTTGGCCTGGAATCGGCCACCATTCCTTCCGACAAAACAAGAAATCCAACAAAAACAGTTCCCCGGGCTACCATCGCAGGAATCGGAATTACTTCCCTGCTCTATATATCCAGTACTATCGGAGTTATGGGCATCATTGCTCCGGCAGACCTGCAAAGCTCAGCTGCTCCTTTTGCCGACGCGGCACAAAAGGTCTGGGGAGATTGGGCCTATGTGCTGGTTGCCGCAGGAGCGGCCATTGCTTGTTTTGGTGCCCTTAACGGTTGGATTCTGCTCCAGGGACAACTGCCTCTGGCTGCAGCCAGGGACAAACTCTTTCCTCCCGGCTTTAAGAAGGTAAACAAAAAGGGGATCCCCATCACAGGCCTCATTATTGCCAGCGTACTGGCCACTTTACTGGTTGGTATCAACTATAGTAAGGGCCTGGTAAAGATGTTCTCCTTTATAATTATGCTCTCAACCCTCAGCTGCCTGCTGCCTTATCTATTTTCCTCCCTTGCAGAGATAGCCCTTTACCTGAGGAAAAAGAAGAGTTTCAATCGCCGCAGATTAATTACTTCATCGCTAATTTCTATCCCTGCCTTTCTTTATTCGGTCTGGGCCGTTACCGGACTGGAGTATGAAGTTTTACTCTGGGGATCCATCCTGTTAGCATCGGGCATCCCCTTCTATGCCTATCTTAAATTCCGGCTCAACTGAATATATCCTGAAGCTTATTAATTCATTATAGTTGTTTAACATTTGTTAATTGTTTGTTAAACAATTCGACTTAAGCAGAGATGCCGTTCATATATATCAGCTTATATATCAATCTTTTACAATCATTTTTCTTATTTTGATTGCTATTTCAATCGTTCATAATGTTTAATCTTTTTGGTTTTTTGTTAAACATTATTGTTGTTTGAGGCGTTTATAATTCAAATAAAACTTCAAAATCAAAAGTCATGAAAAAACTAAATTATTTTTTGTTCGTAACCCTCTTAACCGGGTTATTTGTTTTCGCTTCCTGCGAAAAAGAAGACGACTCTCCCATGGATCCTGATCAGCCAATGGCAATGTCTATTGCTGAGATTGCTTCCGAAAATGCTGATTTTAGCATTCTGGTTGCAGCCCTTTTGAAGGCCGACCTGGTATCCACTCTTGATGGTGCCGGAACCTTCACAGTTTTTGCTCCCACCAACGATGCATTTGAGGCCCTCTTCTCTTCCCTGGGAATTGGTGGTATTGATGATCTTTCCGCCGATGCTCTTACCCCGATCCTTTTGTACCACGTACTTGGAGAGAAAAACTCATCCACCATGTTTTCGGATGGATATTATAATTCTTTGAGCCCTGCACAGGGGCGCACTGTTTCCATGTATATTGGGACCTTTAATGGAGTTTCTATAAACGGATCTGCCACTGTTACAACCCCGGACATTGAAGCTACAAATGGGATCATACATATCATTGATGCTGTATTGCTGCCTCCTACAGTGGTGGATCTTGCAGTTCAGAATGAAAATTTCGAAACGCTTGTTTCTGCAGTGGTTGATGCCGGTCTGGCTGAAACTCTTTCTTCAGACCAGGGAACTTTCACCGTTTTTGCCCCTACCGATGATGCTTTTGCAGCACTTGGAGGAGACGTTCCTGAGGACCTGACTCCCATCCTTCTGTACCATGTGCTTGGAAGTCCGGTATATTCAGATGAGATCTCCAGCGGAATCGTAAAATCTCTGAACGAAAGCGATCCTGAAATCGTTGTGGAAGTTTCTGACATGGGTGTTATGCTGAATGGTTCAGCAAAGGTTGTTGCGACCGACATTGTTGGAACAAATGGTGTTATTCATGTGATTGACCAGGTGATCCTTCCAATTAGCAATGGAAGTATTCTGGATGCCGCCATGGGTCTTGACGATTTCAGTTCGCTTGTAGCTGCCCTGGCAAAAGCCAATCTGGCCAGTACCTTTATGATGGACGGAGCTTACACCGTATTTGCTCCTACCAATGATGCTTTTGCGGCATTTCTCCAGGCAAATAGTCTGGCCTTTGAAGATCTCACTGCTGAGGCTCTGACTCCGATACTAAAATATCATGTGCTGGCTTCCGAGGTCATGTCCTCAAGTATCTCCACGGGGTATGTAAATACAATTTATGAGGCCCAGGAGGGCAGAGCTGTTACCCTATATGTGGAACTGGATGGTGGTGTAAAACTGAATGGTACAGTGAATGTAACTAGTCCTGATGTTGAAACCAGCAATGGGGTGATCCATGTGATTGACGGCGTTCTTAGCCCCACATCCGTGGTTGACATTGCCCTGAACAACAGTAGCTTTACCCAGCTGGTAGAGGCTGTGGTAAAAGCCGGTCTGGTAGAGACTTTGAGTGCTACTGGTCCCTTCACCATCTTTGCTCCCACAGATGACGCTTTTGCCCAGCTGTATGCTGATCTGGGTGTCAGCGGAATTGAAGAGCTTTCTGCAGAAGCCCTGATCCCCATTCTCCAATACCACGTGGTTGCAGGAAATGTACTCTCAACTGAGCTTTCAGAGGGCGATGTGGATACATTGAACGGGAAAATCAGCATTTCACTTTCCGGGCCCGTAAGCATTAATGGCACTTCGGAAGTAATTGCAACAGACATTCAGGGAACCAATGGTGTTGTACACGTTATCGATGAAGTTTTGCTGCCGTAATTGGTTCTTAAATAATTAGCGAAAGACGAAGGGGCTGTATCCATTGATACAGCCCCTTTTTTACGAATGATGACGAGTCAGATAAAGCAGTTAAAAGCCATGCTCTAGATCAGGCGTGTACTTTTTATGTATTGAATATTTCTCTCATTTAAGTAGCTTAGAAAATAATCGAAACAGGCCTTGTGTTTTCCTGCCAGTTCGGGTGGGAAAACGCCCTTTTCAGTGAAGAGTCCCTCCAAAAACAAGTTTGCAGCAGCAGTTGCGGTATAACCGGTTGTACGGGCCATGGATGATGTCTCTGTTTCGGTATTATACTCATCATGCAGGGTATAAATCACTTCCTCTTTTTGACCACTGGCATTTTCTCCTTTAAGAGTAACCCGCATCACGGTAATTTCCTCCTCCGTATCACCCAGTTTCCATTCATTAAAAAGTACCTGACAGGTAAAATCCAGGGGGGAGACCATGCTTCCTTTCACCATAATCTTTTCAGTGTCGAAAAAACCACTCTCTTTCAAGACTTTTACATACTCCACATGTCCTGGATAACGCAATGTCTTTTCCTTCATATTGGGAATATGGGGCATGGTATATATGATGGACCTTAATCCATCCGAATTAAAAGACTCCAGGGTTCCCACCTTATCAAACTCCACATACTCACAATCAGTCAATGGTTCACGGACCACTACTTCACCATGTTCCACATACCTGGCCGGACGTGTATACTCTTCAATAACATCGATGGGCGAGAAAGGTGCCTTATAGCAAAATGGCCATTTCTTCGATTTTGGCAGTCCGCCTACCAGGCACTCAAAATCAGTGAGTTTCATTATTTCATTGTAATAACCCAGAATCACATTATCCATTCCCGGAGCCACACCACAATCTACTATTGCCGTCACATTATGCTCCTTTGCCAGGGCGTCCAGCTCCAATGAATTCTCCGGGAAAAACGCAATATCAATCACATTCATATCCGCTTCGATAATGGCCTTTAATGTATCAAAACCTAAAAACCCCGGGACAGCATTGATAACCAGGTCGTGCCGTTTTATAATGCTATGTAAGGCCTTCACATCGGTAACATCCAGCTGTTGAGTCGTCAAATCACTGCATTTTTGTTTGACTTTTTTCAGAGTGCTTTCACTTAAATCAGTAAGTGTTACCTGATGTTGTTTTGCCATATCGATGGCCATGGCGCTGCCCACCATTCCGGCACCTAATACTATTACTTTGCTCATATCAGAAAATTAAATGTTGGGGAAATCGTTTCGCTGACATGCAATAAATATACAGTTTTGTCCGCATTCCTGACTTGCAAATCAGACTCGGCAAGCCTATTTTAGAACATCCAAGACGAAACACTTACAGGGTCCCGATTATTGCAAAGGCTGAAATCAGTGCCCAGAAAAGCCATTGAAACATCTTCAAGACACCTCCTGGAATACCTGAAGTAGCTGCAATAATAAATTGCGTCAAGGCAAAAAAGGCATACACAATTGCAATAAACCTGATCATGTTGTGGACATAATCATACATAGGACATAACTCATGGCTTCCGGCAAACAAAACGATCGCTGACAAAACCATGAAAACAGACATGTAATGGAAGAGGCTTTGCATCACCTTTTTTGGAACAATGTCAATCTCCGAATCCAATACTGGTTTAAGGTATTCCTTTCTACCCATTGTAAAATGCCCGATAATGGCCACCAGGGCAATAAGTGCCGAAATAAAAATAAAGTAGTTCATAATCAATAGTTTTAGGTTTGTATTGCCGAAATTTAAGAAATGATATTAAAAACTGCATATGATCAAGCCAATTGTTCTCATCACAGGTGCTTCCGGATTTATCGGCTCCGCCATATGCCTTGATCTGGACCAGGATTTCCAGGTAATTGCCATAGACCGAAGGGAGCCTTCGGAGAAATTGTTAAAGGCCGCTCCAAAAGCCATTTGGCATAAGCTTGATATTGCTGATAAACCAGCACTTTCACAAGTTTTTTCACAAACCAAAAGTGATTTCGGCCGAATTGACTTTATAATTCATCTTGCCGCTTATTACGATTTTGATAATGACTGGGTTGAGGAATACCAGATAACAAATGTTGACGGAACGGCCAATGTGCTGGACATGTCTAAAAAAACGGGAGTCAAGCGCTTCATATTTGCAAGCAGTATTGGAGCCATGGAACCTCCGGCAAGGGGTTCATTCTTAACCGAGGAAAGCCCAATATCTGAATTTATACCTTATGCAAGGTCAAAATTCATAGGTGAAAAACTTGTGAGAGAAGCAGCAGACCAACTTCCATGCCTCATATTGCGCATAGCTGGTGTTTTCTCAGATTGGTGTGAATTGCCCCCTCTACACAGTCTCATAAATATATGGACATCCGGATTTCCCAAAGGTCGTCTAATTCCTGGCAGAGGGGGATCGGGCATTCCTTATATTCACATTACTGATCTGATCCGTGTTTTTCGAAAATGCATTCTTCTGCATAAGGAAATCGGTCCTTTTCATATCTTCCTGGCCTCTCAACAGGGGGCCGTTCTTCATCGGCAACTTTATCCTGCCATACGGTCTGCTGCTGGCTTACCAGGAAATCCCAGGCCAATCCACCTATCAAAGAAGATTGCGAGAATTGGTTTATGGTTTCAGAGTGCGATAGGTACACTTTCCGGATACATGCCCTTTGAACGCCCCTGGATGCTTGACTATATTGATGAATCCTGGACTATCGATACAAGCAAAACAAGGCGAATCCTTGACTGGGACTGCACCCCTGAATTGGATATTCTGAGGAGAATCAAGGTAATTCTCAATAAGCGAAGAAAGAGTCCCCAAGGCTGGGATGAAAGAAACATTTCAAGAAACGAGCGGCGTTATATCTATAAGGGAAATTGAAATGAATAAAGTTCTTGTGCCGGATTAAGAAAGTGTTTGCTTGTATGAGTTTAAAGCAGGATGATTTGAGGTCATAAATTAACTATTTTGGTGACTGAGAGGCATTTTCATTTCGCACCTTATTCTCCCCTGTATGATCGAATCCTTTTTCACGTTCATACTCAATCATGCCCTTGGGGCGCAGGTTCACAATCATGGCCCGTCGATGCGAATCGGTGATATTTCCCCTCGAATAATGTACTGTTGCCCCGTGATGAAGGACTACCGAGCCCGGTTGAAGCTCCACATAAACTGCTTCGTTTTCATTCCCTTCACAAACTAGCGCCCCGTTCTTTGCAGATGAAGCATGTTTGCGCATAGGTTTAAGGTGCGAGGCAGGTACGTACCACATGCATCCTTTGTCGAGTGTCGCTTCATCAAGAGACATCCAGGCACTGACAGCTCTTTTATCCGGCATGTCAATCCAGTAGGCGCAGTCCTGGTGCCAGGGAGTAATGGCATTACTATGAGGCGGTTTATCAATCAACATATCAAAATCAATCTCTAGATCATCTCCCAAAAGCTGCCGGGCCACTGATCTGATCCTATTGTAATATACTGATTCTCTCAGGGAAGGCAAATACCTGGATGGCACCATTATCTGAGTAATGCTTTCTTTTTCGACCTCTTTGTCCTCACCTTTCAAGTCTCGCCTGTTTGATCCAACATCGATTTTCCCATCGATGAAATCTTGATAGTTCTTCTTGTATTCCTCAACGGCATCTTTATCGATCAGTTTATTGACAAGCAGATACCCATTAAGCTCAAAAAAGCGGATATCCTCCTGTGATATTCTAAAGTCTTCCATACAATCTACTTTCAGAATTAAGACATTTGCAAGCAATCATATTGCCTTATTATAACAGGGAAATTCTGTGAATTGTTTAATTTGTTGCCTGTTAGCTAAATCTCATCTCAATGAAAATCAAAACATCCGCCCTAAAATCAATCATTGTTGGATTTTTGTTTTCCTTTCTTGCATGCAGCCCTGGAGAGAACACGAAATTCCGCGTTCTGACAGCTGGCATTGCACATGAATCAAATACTTTTATACCCCATCTGACTACCCTGGATGGATTTAATGTCAGGCGTGAAAGCAAGGCTCTGGAAAATCAGCCCTGGGCAAGGTATCTGGAAGATCAAAGGATTGAGATCATTCCCAGCCTACATGCATCAAGCGGTCCTTCGGGGATGGTCTCCAAAGAAGCTTATGAGGCCTTGCGTGATGAAATCCTGGAATGCATGCGGACTGCGGGGCCTCTGGATGGCATCTTTCTGGATATGCACGGAGCCATGCACGTGAAAGGCTACCCCGATGCCCAGGTGGACTTTATTAAGCAAATTCGAAAACTGGTGGGGGAAAAAGTGGTGATTGCGGGTAGCTTTGATTTGCATGGTAATATCTCACAGGAATTCATCGATGGATTTAATATTGTTTCTGCCTACCGGACCGCTCCACATATTGATGGCGATGAAACACGTCTGCGGACAGTGATGTTGCTGGTCGAAGCACTCAAGAATGGCTTGCTGCCACAAACTGTGCATATTAATGTGCCCATTTTAATCCCTGGCGAAAAGGGGATCACCAGCGTGGAGCCCCTTAAATCCCTGTATGAAAGCCTGCCTCAGATTTCAAGCATGGAAGGCTTGATGGATGCCAGCATTTTTGCAGGCATGCCCTGGACCGATGTCTACAGGGCCGGTATGAGCGTTCAGGTGGTGGCCAGGGATAAAAAGAATCTCCCCCTGGCCCGGGAGCAGGTTGAAGCGCTGGCAACTGCCATCTGGGAACAACGTGATCTGCTCAGATTTGATACTCCGACGGCCCTGATTGATGAAGCCATTGAAACTGCGCTTGAAGCACCGGAGACTACCGTATTTATTACAGACTCGGGCGACAATATAACGGCAGGTGCTGCAGGTGACGGAACGCTTGTGCTGGAGCGTCTCCTGGTCCATAAGGTCCCGGATGCAGTACTGGCCGGAATTGTCGATCCCGAAGCGGTAGAACAGTGTGTATCTGCGGGAGTTGGTGCCGAGATAAATATCACTGTAGGAGGCAAAATAGACAATGTCTTTAGCAGGCCCTTCTCAATTTCCGGTACAGTGACAGCTCTCTTTCCGGAGCCAGTTGTAAGCACTCCGCTGACCGCTATTGTTCAAGTGGAAGGCCTTATGCTGGTTTTACTGAGCGAACATAAAGCCTTCACCGATCCCGTTCATTTCCAGGCGGTGAAAATTGATCCACTGGCCCACAAGATCGTAGTGGTCAAAGAAGGATACTTGTTCCAGGGCCTGCGGGATATCGCTCCGCGCTCCATCATGGCCTTAACACCCGGCTTTGCCTATCAGCTCGTCGAAAACATTGATTACCAGAATGTCAGAAGACCTATTTATCCGCTCGATCCCCATATGACATGGTCAGCCGGGGACCTGTTTTAAGAGCTGGCAAATGAAAAATGTGGTATCTTTCATCATTAACCAAAATAACCAAAAGCTTGCAGCATATGGAAAACCGAAGAATATTTCTAAGAAACATGGCGGGAATCACAGCCGGCATGATGCTTCCGCTTAATTGGGGATGTGGTGGTTCACAATCGGGTAATGACAAATTGGGAGCTTTGCTTCCCATGCGTAAACTGGGATCTACCGGTGAAAAGGTCACCATGCTCGGTGTGGGTGGATACCACATTGGCTGGACCACAGAAAAAGATGCTCAGGAGGTGATCGAAACAGCCATTGAAGGAGGAATCCGCTTTTTCGACACAGCCCATAGTTATGGTCCGGGAATCAGTGAAGAGCGTTATGGTAAATATCTGGTCCCAAAATACCGGGACCATATTTTTCTTATGACTAAAACGACAGCTCCTGACGGGGAAACCTTGTTAAAAGAAGTTGACCTCTCTCTGAAAAGGTTGAACACCGATCACGTGGATCTCCTTCAACTGCACGCATTTCAAAGCCCGGGGGATGTGGATGACAGGATCAGCAATGGAGTCATGGATGCCATCTACTCAGTCAAAGAATCAGGCAAAGCCAGGCATATCGGATTTACAGGGCACCAGAGTCCCTATGCCCATCTTCGCATGATGGAAAGGATGTCGGAGTTCCCGGGATTCGCCACCCTTCAGATGCCGATTAGTGCAGTGGACTTCGCAAGCGAACAAAGTTTTGTAAGGAAAACCCTTCCCCCTGCAGTAGAAAACAATTTGGGTTTGCTGGCCATGAAGACACTTGCCGCAGGCAGGTTCTTTAGCAGAACGAAAATAGGTGACGAGTTAAGATGGGAGACAGAGACCCCTGTGATTCCGGATTACCTTAGTATGAAGGAAGCCCTGTATTTCAGCTGGTCATTGCCTGTCAGTGTATTAATCACTGGTGCTGAGAATAAGACCTTATTGCTTGAAAAAATTGAACTGGCAAGGGAATTTACCAGGATTACGGAAGAGGAAAAGGAGCAGATCTTTGATAAGGTAAGCCCCGCGCCGGACAGGGATGAGGTGGAGTACTATAAAAATGTTGAGGGCTGATGATTTAAACAAAAAGATATATGCAATATAAACAGCTGGGGAGCCGTGGACCCCTTGTGTCCACCATTGGATTCGGAGCATGGGCCATAGGCGGAGTGCACTGGGGCAAAACAGATGATGAGGTATCAATACGTGCACTTCATGAGGCCATTGACCAGGGGGTAACCCTGATCGATACGGCAGATGTATATGGCTTTGGACACTCGGAAGAATTGATCGCCAGGGTTTTAAAAGAGCGAGGCAAAGAGAACCTGGTGATTGCCACCAAAGCCGGGAGTGACTTCTATCACGCCGACCCGGCAGATGATGCTGGCTATGGTGCCATTACACCGAACTACTCAAAGGATTACCTAATCTCAGCTGCGGAAAAAAGCCTGAATCGCCTCAATGTGGAGGTGCTGGATATTCTTCAGTTACATAGTCCGGATCTGATTCTCTTAGAAAGGGATGAGCCCTGGCTGGCCCTTGAACAACTAAAGAGGGATGGGAAAATCAGGCATGCCGGTTTAAGCATTAAGTCCTTTGAAGAGAGCAAGCAGGCTCCCCTTCTGGATCTGCATCACGATATTCTTGATTGCATACAGGTGCGTTATAACCTGCTGGAAAGGGAGGCTGAGGAGCTGCTGTTTCCCTTAGCTCTGAAACATGGCATTGGAGTGATCGTTAGAATCCCACTTTTGTTTGGACTGCTGACAGGTAAGTTTGACAGATTTTCAAGTTTCGGGCAGGATGACCACCGAAGGATGAATCTGTCGGCAGAAAAGCTTGATGACTATCTGGGAGAGCTTGCATTGCAGGACACCCTTTTTAAGCGGTATAAAGATCAAAGCAAGACGCAGGTGTCCCTTCGATTCTGCATTACACACCCAGCATGTCAAACGGCCATTCCGGGAGCAAAAACATCACAACAGGTAAGGGAAAATTGCAGCAGTTCGGATCTGGGGCCAATTCGGGATTAATCCTTAGTTCAGGTTCCTCCATAGCAACAACCTGCTTGGGCCCCATGAAAAACAGGCTTCCTTCCTGGAAATCATAATAATTCCGACCATATCGTGAGGCTCCGGGGCCAAGATTCTTCAGTTAGGTAAGTCCTAAAATTCAAAAGAAATACCAGTAAGTTCCTCAGACATTTCCCAGAGTTTCCGGGCATCCTCCATATTGTGAGATGCTTGATTAGATTTCACTACCACAGGATATCCGGTCATGTTTCGATGGGGGCCATAATATTGTCCACCTTTCACCTTTCCATCGACTGAAGCCCTGATCTGGGGCAAAGCGCCCTGGGCCTGATTCATGGTCGTTAAACGGAAAATGGGCCAGAGTAACTTGAACCAGAATTTACCCTTCACATGCCTGTCCAGATTGGTCCGTGATCCCCCGGGATGTGAGGCTACGGAGATAGCGTTAATTCCGGATGATTCAAATTGTCTCCCCAGCTCATAGGTAAAAAGAAGATTCGCCAGTTTGGCCCTGCCATAGGCTTTCATGGGGGAATAGTTCTTTCCATCTTCAAAAAGTAGATTGTCAAAATCCATTTTCCCGAATTGGTGTGCTCCGCTGCTTACATTGACCACCCTGGATCCCGGAGTGCTTTTTATCAAATTCATTAATTGTGCGGTCAAAGCAAAGTGCCCCAGGTGGTTGGTTCCAATCTGTCCCTCAAAGCCATCTTTTGTTTTGAAATAGGGCGTGGTCATAATTCCAGCATTGTTTAATAAAACGTCTAGCCGCTTATACTTTTCTTCAAACTGCCGCACAAAAGTTCGAATAGATTCAAGGTCCATCAGGTCCAGTTCAAGCACTTCAACCTTTCCGGCAGGATATGCCTTTAATATCTCCGTTTTAGCATCCTCACCCTTCTGCATATTTCTAGACGCCAGTACCACTGAGGCTCCTTTGCCGGCAAAAGCCTTTACAGATTCAAAACCCAGACCACTGTTTCCGCCAGTTACGATGATGACCTTTCCACTAAGATCATCCATATTTTCAAGTGTCCACTTTTTCATATTCTATTGTTTTTGATGATGAACTCCCACTGCCCTGTCCAGGCACGGCCTGGCCGGTGGGATCCGCCATGTAATAACACGAAACAGCTCAATTCTGTTGACTCGCATGTTCCTTTTTTTACATCATAGCCTTGATCAGCTGCTCGTAAACCCCATCCCCGAACCATTTTCTGATAAATAGAGCTGGTTTGGCCCCCATTCCTTTGACATAGCGCCTTCTGGGCCTGCCGGCAGTAACAGCCTTCAGAATCACCTTTCCAATCACATCGGGTTGGGTCAGCCGGTTGGAATTGTACATTTTAGCAGTTCCCTCGGCTGATTTAATGGCCTGCTCGGCATAAACTCCGCTGCCCGAGGTCTTCTTCAGGTTCTCCGCTGCAATAATTCCCCAGGGAGTTTTAATTCCACCCGGTTCAACTATAATCACATCGATTCCAAAGGGTTTCACTTCCATACGAAGGCAGTCTGACCAACCTTCCAGGGCATGTTTGGTAGCGTGATACCATCCTCCGAAAGGAGTAAATACTTTACCTCCCATGGAACTTATGTTTACAATCTTGCCGAACCTGTTTTCACGCATCCCGGGTATTGCCAGCTGGGTTAGCCGGGCAAGTCCGAAAATATTGACATCAAACTGACGGCGAGCCTCGTCCATGGGCACATCCTCAATGGCCCCGTAAGAACCATAACCAGCGTTGTTTACCAGTACGTCTAAGCTTCCTTCTTTTTCGATGATGGATTTTACACAATTTACTATGGAATCTTCATCGGTAATATCCAGGGAAATAGCGGAAATCCCCTTCTCCTCAAGACTCTTCATTTTCTCTACACTGCGTGCCGCTCCATATACTTTAAAACCGGCCTTGTGCAATAAGACTGCTGCGGATTCTCCAATTCCTGAAGATGCTCCCGTGATTAATGCTACTTTTTTGTTCATGATGGATATTTTTAAGTGTTTATGTTTTTATCAATTATTACACCGCAAATGTACAGCTCAATATCTAAGTGGGCTATATACGATTTACTGATATGGAAAAAACTCAGCTTTCCAACGGGATGTCAATTTTCAGGAAACTTCAGGTGCTTCACATCCTCGCATAATTCTGAAAATGAAACCACTGAGCGCATTTATATAGCTAACCCCCGAAACGCCCTCTTCATGACCAACCTGGGGACATCCATTGCCTATCAATAGGTGTATGACAGCAAACGGGAGGTAGTTCAGTATGTTGATTTTTATTGCCCAACCTGTAGCATATCTAAAACCATCAAAAACATAGACATCGAACCCGTTGAATGATCCGCTCCTTCCAGGGGGATAAATCGTATTTTGTCAGGTCCCATTCCAATATTTTGGAAGTCAGCATACAAATTTTCTGAAATAGAAAATGGAACATCTTCATCTTCATCACCATGAAACAGATGAATAGGGACCTTATTTACCCAGGCCTCTTGACTATTATCTTTGAGCGCTTGTTTTAAAGGAGCATAATCCGGATGAAAATCAAATTCTGTCAACAATCGTTGAGATAACAATTCTTGAATATTTGAAGTTAACTGGGAATTGATTTGGCCTGGAGAATGCTCACCATCAATCAGATCTGGTATTCTTGAGTCATAAGGTTCACTAAAAAAGAGAGATAAATCATCCTGTATGGCACCATACGATGTATATCCGAAAAATAATAATGCCACATAGTAGGGTTGTTTATAGTTTGTCTGTTCTAACAGGTACTCCTGCATATCCAGTAAATTGTAGGCACCTGCTCCACAGGCTGAACCGATAAGTGTTAATCCCTCGATAGGATCATTCTCAAGGTGATTGTGTGCGACTAATGAGGCCCAGCCACCCAGTGAATAACCGGTTAAAAACAGTTCGCCCGATAATTGAAACGGATAGTCATCGGATTCGGCCATTTCTTGAGTGGCGATCAACATATCTTTAACCGTTGATTGGAAGAGCGGTTTAACATGATATGGATGCGGGTATGCCTCGGAAGCTCCAAAACCAATATTATCCTGAATCACCATAACATACCCTAAACTGGCCATCGCTTGCATTAATAAAAATGCAGGATTGTCAAGATCTTTGCTGGGAGCTTTGCTATGTTCCACCAACGTTCCGTTTTGAATGCTCACTATCATCGAATTTCGTGATGCATCATCAGGCGCATAAACCAACCCCGACAAAACGATCGGTTCCCCATCAAGGTGCGTTGAAACATACTCTACGTAATAAACATTGATACCACATATAACCTGTTGAGTGTAATCCGGAATTTCAGGGAAGAGCTGTTTTGCTAAAGTGAACAAGCCCTTCACCCCCTCTTCAGAGATACTTCTTAATAAAGTAGCACTGACTAATTTTTTGTTTTCAACTACTTGATCATCATCTTTTTGACATGATAAAACCCCAAAAATCAAAACCAATACTGCTAAGAACTTTATTTTTTTCATAGTCTTATCCTTCCAGTTTTACAACAACATGGTATAGACAAATGTTGAAATGCCTTGTAGAAACGCTATCGTATTCCCTCATTTCTATAAGAGTAAAATTACGTTTAAGTATTCATTTAATTCAATTTTGCATATAATTCTGTTAATCCATTGATTATAGTTGTAGGCTCAATTGGTTCTGCCGAGCTACTGGTTCCCCATGGGTCAAAGCTTATATCCAAATACTAAGCTGGAGTATTTATCAGAAGAATATTCTTATTTTAACTGCTGGAAGATATGATTGGTGCAACATATTCAAGGTAAGGCACAATTCAATAAGCAATGAAGCCAAGAGAGAATTTTAGAAAATTATACCTGCGTAAGGGTTTCACAGACATTCCTGTTGGTTTCATTTTATGTGATAGCCTGCAGGAAGAATTTAAAAAACGATACCCCAGGGCAACAAGTTACCAGGAGCATTTTAATTTTCCCTACAGAATAATTGTTGACCCGGGATTCTCCTGGAATTTTGACAATCTGGATATGCTGCCTGAGCAAACCAAAGTCGATTGGTCGAGATATTATCCAGATGGTTTTATACACGATTATAAAATCGATGGTTGGGGAATCGCCCATGAGTCAAGTCCCACGTCCATGCACATGACCAGGATGCACCACCCCATGAAGAGCTTAACCTCCCTGGAAGATATGAAAAGCTATCCTCTGCCTGACTACACGAAAGTGGATTTTAGCTCATTGAAAAAACAAATGGACGAAATCCATGATCAGGATCTGGCTGTATTTGTGTGGCAGGAATGTACCATCTGGGAAACAGCATGGTATTTACGCGGCATGGAAGTGTTGATGGTTGATATGGCTATGGAAGATGAAAAGGCTACCTGGTTGCTCGATCAGATCACTGATAAAGCCTGTTATCGTGCCGAAATATTTGCCCGGCAGGGTGCCGATATTATTGGTTTGGGGGATGATATTGGAATGCAGGGCAGCATTATGATGCCCATAGAAATGTACCAGCAGTGGTTAAAACCAAGACTGGAGAAGGTAATTGATGCAGCCAAATCAGCAAATCCGGACGTTTTGATTAGTTACCATTCCTGTGGTTACATCGAACCTTTTATTCCCGATCTGATAGAAGTCGGGGTTGATATCCTGAATCCTGTTCAGCCCGAATGTATGGACTTTAAGGAAATTCATGAACAATATGGTGAACAACTTTCCTTTAGTGGGACCATAGGTACCCAAAAGTTAATGCCCTTCGGAACACCTGAAGAAATAAAAGAGGAAGTGATAAGAAACCTGGATATAGCCGGCAAGAAAGGTGGGCTGTTCTGCTGTCCGACTCATTTGCTCGAACCAGAAGTGCCCTGGGAAAACATAGAAGCGTATCTAAAAGCCTGTTGGGAATATCTGAAATAAATGAGTACACTCGATATTATCATTTTTGTTGCTTATGGTCTCCTTATAATAACAGTGGGCAACTGGTTGGCCAGGTCAAAGAGTGAAAAACGTAACAGTTCTGATTATTTTTTTGCCAGCAGATCCCTGCCCTGGTTTCTGGTGGGAAGTTCAATCATTGCAGCAAATATTTCGGCTGAGCAGTTTATTGGAATGTCCGGTTCAGGATATGCTATTGGTCTTGGAATAGCCACCTATGAATGGATTGCTGCTATCATATTAATTGTGGTTGCCAAATATTTTCTTCCGGTATTCATTGAAAAGAAGATCTACACCATGCCACAGTTTCTTGCTGTTCGTTACGATGAGCGGATTAAAACCATCCTGGCAGTATTCTGGTTGAGCCTTTTCGTATTTGTCAACCTGACTTCCATTCTTTATCTGGGAGCACTTACTTTAAAATCCATTTTCGGTATCAGTCTGATCTATGGGATCATAGGCCTGGCTGCTTTCTCCTTGTTGTATACCATTGCCAACGGCTTAAAGGCGATTGCCACCACGGACATCATCCAGGTGTTCTTTTTGCTGCTCGGAGGGATCATTACTACCTGGCTTGCCGTGGACCATGTGGGCGGAAACACTGGTTTCTTGAATGGTTTTGAAACCATGTTTCGTGAAATTCCGGATAAGTTTCACATGATCCTAAAACACTCCGATCCCAATTATTTTTATCTGCCTGGTGTGCGTGCAATCTTTGGCGGAATCTGGATTGCCGGAATCTATTACTTTGGAGCCAACCAGTACATTATTCAAAAAGCTTTTGGGGCAAAAAGTCTGCGGGAGGCCCAGAAGGGGATGATTTTTGCCAGCTTTCTGAAATTGATCCTTCCATTTGTTGTTGTGATCCCCGGAATTGCAGCATTCGCACTTTCGGCCGATATAGTCAAATCCGATGAGGCATATCCCTGGATACTCGAGAATATTGTTCCAGCGGGTATCAAAGGACTCATCTTTGCAGCATTAATCGCTGCAATCGTCTCCTCGTTCAGTGCGATCATCAACAGTGCCTCCACCATTTTTACTATGGATCTTTATAAATCTCATATAAATCCAAATGCATCCGAAGAGAAACTGGTTTCCGTTGGGAGGATCTCCGGCATTGTTGCCATGCTTATTGCTGTGATAGTAGCACCCTTACTAGGCAGCATCGACCAGGCATTTCAGTTTATCCAGGAATACACAGGAATGATCAGTCCGGGAATTACAGCAATCTTTGTATTGGGAATGTTCTGGAAACGAACTACTTCCAACGCAGCATTCTGGGGAACAATTCTTTCCATCCCGCTTTCTGCCGCTATAAAATTTCTGATTCCCGATATGCCTTTTCTTGACCAGATGATGGTTTCATTCTTACTCATTGCCCTGCTAATCATCATCATCTCCCTGCTTGATAATAAAGAAGGGAAGGGCCTGGAACTAAGTCGCACTATTTTCAGGACTGACAAATGGTTTAATCTTTTGTCAATTAGTATAGTAGTTCTTTTCTCAGCGATCTATATTCTTTTGTGGTAAAAGCAGGATGTCAGGCTGAATCTGAAAACTGGATTTCTATAGTTAATCTCTCCATTCCAAAGTTTTGAAAGTGCAATTTATCTCTTAGATTTATGAATTAGTCCTTCAACCATTATTTGAAGTCAGACCTATGGAAATACAGAATGATGAAAAATTCATAAAGGGCGTTGAGAGTTTAATTAATCCCATGGCGGTAAGCAGCCTGCTTTTCTTCCAGAGACTCAAAGGCTTGCTGCCTCCGCTTCTTATGAAGAAATTGCTCCTCAAAGCATCAAAAAATACTCCCTTAATAGGATTTGTGATTGAACCCTACAGCCTGTTTTTATTCTTTAAACTCAGGGACTTTGAATACGCAAAATCAATGCTGCCTGATCGCTATGAGCTTGCAAAGACCAAAATATTTGACGATGAAGAGCCGGATTACTACATGGGGATTGGCAATCTGAATACACGTGCAAGTTCTTTCTGGGGCATGAGACAAGAGTCATACCTGATTGCCACCGACAAAGAAACAGGGCTTTTATCTTTTATTTTTATCGACATATTGAGCAACACACTCATTGCCATGCCTCAAAAGGGGATTGATGACCCCAATTGCAAAAAAGCAATTTTCACATACAGCTCCAGGGGAGAAGTCTTTCTGGATTTTATAGAAAACAAAACAAAAAGACAGCTTCAGCTATCGGGCAGTATCAAAATGGGAAAGATGCGCAACTTATATGAAAGTCTCTGGCTCATGGGGAATACTTCAATTGCCTTCAGCAAGAAGCATAATGATGGTGATGATAATCCTTTTGCGGTAATATTTGATCCGGCCGAAGTGGAGGAAGCGCTGGATGTTCCTGTTGAAGATATTCACATTTCCGAAAACACACTTTTCCCCGGTCTTGCACATCCGGAACCAAGCAGGGTAGTCTGCTTTCCTTATGCCCAGCATTATATTGCAGATAGCCCGGGTTGCCGGACTATAGTTAAGGACCGCAATGACCTGATCGATAAGTATAACAAGCTGGGGGACCCCGGAAAACTAAAAGTATTCTCTGCCTGGACAATTATAAAACAGGTCTCAGCCGGAATTGCTGCTGTGGTGTTAATTTCCCTATTACTTTATTTCTTATTGCTTTAAGGTTTTTAAGATTCTTTTTGCAGCAAGTTTGCCGGTAAGAATGGACATGGGCACCCCTGCCGGACTGTAGGTCCATTGTCCTGCCTGGTAGATGGAAGGCAGGGGAGTAACAACCGCCCGGTTTGCCTGCTGGATCTTATGGATCACCGGAACCGGTTCCTGGAAAGACCACCCGGTAATGGCTCCCTCAGAACTTGCCACCCTGCTGGCATAGCTCAAGGGTGAAAAAGAAAACCGGGCCATGACCTTATTTTTCAACATGGGATAGACCGAATCGGCCAGTGCTTTAATAATGCGATCTTCCATTGCCATAATAAACTCCCTGTACCAGTCCGCTTCAGCGATCATCTTAAAGAGATCATAATCAGTTAGTATGCTTATAATCAGTCCTGTTTTACCTGCTGGCGCCATGTCAGGGTCTTTCAGTACCGGAATGGAAATTTCGAAGGTATTCAGGGCAAGATATTTATCAAGCCAGCTTAAAACCCGACTCTTATCCACTTCCAACGGAGCCTGTAATAATTCATTCAGTTCGCTCCAGTGGGTTTCTCCCAATCCCTGTTTCGATGGAGAGTAGAAGAAGTGTCCATGGGCGATCTTCTTAAAACTTTCGGGGGATTCATCCACCTCAACATAAAGTGTAAAAACCGAATCACCTCCGCGTTTTTCAAACAAGCGCCTCTTCGTCTTCTCAAATCCCGATCTTACCCTGGCAGAGTAACCTTCTGTCTCGGTGATCCTGTAGAAGGTTTTCAGATCTGCTGCCCAGATAAGATTTTCATAGGCATAGCTCACCCTGTTGTTATCCCATACCCTGTGCTCCTTGGCCAATACTTTCTCAATGGTCGTTTCCCTTAAGATCTCGCCCCCCAATTCCAGGAATTTGCTTTCCAGGGCCTCTGCAAGCTTACCCACACCTCCCCGGGGATAGAAATAATCCAGGTAGAGGGAGAAATAGCTAAGCGCAAAAAATGTAGGGGTATTCTTAAAAAAATGCTGGGAGATCATATCTATCAGGGAGGGATTATTAATAATCTTCCGGAGGTAGGGCTCCACCGGCATATTCATCCGGTTGATCTTCCCGATGGTAAATATGAATTTTGGCAACCAGGGAAGCAGTTCTTTGAACAGATAAGTCCTGTCGCGAAGGTCTTTGAAATTGGGATTCTCTATACCATAAAGCACATCCATCTGCTTCATGACCTTCCGGATAATCTTAATAAGCCGATCTATTTCAGCTTCACTTTCAGGATAAATTCGTTTCAGCAGTTTGCTGTACTCTGTCAAACTGTGGATGTCTTCAATATTCAGGATCTCATCTTCCACACCCACAGATACGGGACTTTTTACGACATCAAGCTCTATGCCCAGTTCTTTTAACATGGGGAAAATAATTCCCGCATTTTCAAGAGCTCTCAAACCTGCTTCAAATTGAAAGCCATCCCGTGAAAAAGTACTCACAAGACCTCCGCATTCCCTGTTCTTTTCAATCAGTACTACCCTGTGTCCCTGTCTTGCCAGATAAGTGGCGCTGGTCAATCCGGCCATCCCTCCCCCAACGACAACCGTATGGTATTTGTTTTCTGCCATAACTTTTCAGGTTTTCTGGATTATATCCTCTACTTCTGTCATCTCCACACTTTTTGCCCATATTTCCAGGGCAGCTTCCCGGTCCAGAGCGGGGGGTGCAGGTTCTTCCTCCGTGGTCAGGTTAAAGAACTTTCCGCTTAATCCTTCTACTTCACCGGAAACCCCGAGGAAGTAGATCGACTCGGAGGCAATTTCCGTAGGTCTCAACATCTTATCGAATAAATTCCTTTTAAACCAGCGGTAAAAAGCACTGTTTTCTTTTCCGGTATCCGATCTGACCGCGCCAGGATGAATGGCATTTATGCTCACTCCGGAATGCCGGAAATACTCATCAAATACAAGCATGGTTTGAAGTTGAGCAAGCTTGGCCGAACCATAGCTTTTCAATCCGGAATAGCGGCGTCCCTCCCAGTTCAAATCATCCAGTTCCAGTCCCCAGGGAGCAAAACGATGACCTTCGGAATTGACCAGGATGATTCTGGTTTTTCCCTGCGATTTAAGCTTCTTATTTAAGAGGATGTTGATCATAAATGAAGAAAGGTGATTTACCATAAAAACCTTGTCAAATCCTTCAGGAGTCAGCTCCCTTTTGGTGCGATGCACTCCTGCATTATGTACCAGTACGTCAATGGGAATGTCGATCTTATTAAGCTCTTCAGCTGCACGCTGAACATCTGCCATGACACTCATATCAGCAAGGATGTACTCACAGCTAACGCCAAATTCCTTTTCGAGCTCCTCTTTCAACGCCGCACTGTTTTTCTCGTTCCGGTTTATGCACAGAACATTGGCTCCCTGCGAGGCAAATTTCTTGGCTGTCAGGTACCCGATCCCTGAAGTGGTGCCACTGATCACTACCAGGCGATCTTTGAACTCCTGGGTACAGATTTTAGGATCCCGCCGGTTGTTTTTAATCATGGCCGAGATGTTGGACACCTCATACTCTTTGAAATACTTAGGTAGCTTCATAAATGTATATTCCTCAGCCAAATTTCCTTCTCATAAACCTCCTGTAAGCCTTTCCAAACCGTGGAATATTGTCGAAAATATCTCCCCAGAGATCGTAATAGTCCCGTTGTTCGATGATCATTCCTTCATCATTCAGGGTAACACGGCTGGAACCATACATTACGGAACTCGGATTCTTTTTAAATTTAATGGTCATCTCCCATTCTATAAAAATAAACTTGTCCTGCTGGGCGGTCCGGACAATATGCATTTTTAAATCATTTGAGCGATCTGTAAGTCGCTCGGTCATGGCTTTAAATTCCTCCATTCCATGCAGTTCCTGAATGGAATCCCTGAAATAGATATTATCATGGTAATAGGGAAGGATATGTGACCAGTCCGGCTTTCCTTCCGTATTATAGGTTTTTGACCATAATGCTTTTATACTGTCAGCGTTTAGTTTCATTTGACCGAAGTCCTTATCATGATCATTCTGCATCTCACTCATAATTCAATGGGATTAATTGAATTCAGGTTCCTCGGGAAAGATCTCATCTCTTATTTGCATTAGTTCCTCGAGTGTATCTATTTCCGGGTCCACAGGAACCAATAAAAGGGGACTCAGTCCCGTATCGGGATGCTGTATCGAATTGGACGGCTGATTCAATATCTTTTTTGAAGCTCCGACGACGAATTGCTCCGATTCGTCAATAACATAGCCGCTCAGGGTGCCGTTATAATTCAATCTTACGTAATTGGTGAATATTTCCCTTCGTGTCAGGTAGATTTCGCCTTTGAAAAATTTTCCCACACTGAGCTGAACAGTGACTCCTGGATGACCGTCCTGATCAGGATCTGTCAGATTGGGATCCTTGGGGTCGGTCGATAAGGGTTTTGAGGGATCTCCGCTTATTCCCAGTAGACTTGGAGTGGCTGGCCGGTATATATGCCAGACTCCATCTTTTTGGGACAATTCAACTTCCTGCACCCTGGGTTTAATGGCCTGGACGGCTTCGTCACTGAATACTGATCGGGCATTTTTCTTACTCAGTTTTTGTTCTGCACGCACAAATCGATCCGCCTGCATCAGCTTACCATCTTCCAGGTAAAAATCTGTAAACCCGTAAGAAATGATGAGGGTCCGCATGGTGGTTCTGGTGCTGGTGTCTTCATATGCCACCACATCATAATGTGCATAATGACCCACAATCGCCTGCTGTGCAGTCTCCAGGTCTGTTGGATAAGTTGTATTTGCTTCCCCTTTATCGAAATTATACAAAGGAGCCTCCGGCCAATCCATGGGTCCGGAACAAGAATTCAGTAAAAAAAGAATGAATAGCATCCCCGGATATATCCATTTTCCTTTTTCCCTCATAGTCATACGGATTGTTATGTTTCGCAACGAATCTATTAAAAAGACTTTTGTATTCCAACTCCCTATGAAATCTCATGGGAGTTCAGTTCCTGCTTTCTGATTTTTATGACCCTTGTATTGATCATCTTGCTGATGTTCACGGTAATCTTATACATGACCGGCACAATTACCAGGGTCAGAAAGGTGGCGAAGGTCAGTCCAAAGATAACTGTCCATGAAATGGGTCCCCAGAAAATCACCATGTCTCCTCCAAAATAAAGATTGGGCTTAAACTCCTTAAGCAATCCACTGAAGTTAATATTCAGTCCGACGGCCAGGGGGATCAATCCCAATACCGTGGTAATGGCTGTGAGCAATACCGGCCTCAATCGTGTACGCCCGCCTTCAATGACGCAGGCAGTAGCATCAGCTACAGGCAAAAACTCGCCTTCCCTCAGTCCCAGCTCCTTTCGCTTTTGCCGTTTCAGGATTTCAATGTAGTCAATAAGCACAATGGCATTGTTCACCACCACTCCCGCCAGGGAGACAATTCCAATCCCTGTCATGACCACCACAAAATCCATTTTGAATGTGGCAATGCCCCCAAATACCCCGATGGTGCTGAACAGCACACTGGCCATGATAATAACCGGTTTTACCAGGGAGTTAAACTGGGTTACCAGGATCACCAGGATCAAAGACAGGGCGATCAGCATGGCTCTTGAAAGAAAGGCCATGGATTCCATCTGCTCCTGCTGCTCTCCGCCAAAAGCAAATCCGTAGCCTTCGGGGAAGTTGTAGTTTGAAAGCAAGATGGCCAGTTCCGCATTAATCCTGGTAGCGTTGAATCCTTCAATTACATTGGATGACAAAGTAATCACCCGGTTCAGGTCCTTGCGGTTCACCGCCCCGTAAGTACTGCTGTATTCCACATCGGCAATGGCTGAGAGCGGGATCTGAATGGTCTGTCCATCGTCCATGAAGCTCACGGAAAGATTAAGGAGCGAGGCAGAACTATACCTGTACTCTTCTTTCAAGCGCATGTTGATTGGATATTCATCTTCCCCTACTTTGAAATCTGAAACCTCCCTGCCAAAGAGGGCCGTTCTGAGGGTGTTGGCCACCTGGAAAGTGGATAGTCCATAGCGCCTGAGTTTATCCCGATCGAGACGCACCAACAATTCCGGCTTGCCAATATCCAAATCCATGCTGATCCCCTCAATTCCCTGTATGTTAGAAAGCTCAATGAGCATCAGGATAGAATCGCTGACAGCCAGCAAAGTTTCAAACTCATCCCCAATGATTTCCACACTGATGGGATCTCCGGCAGGCGGCCCTGATTCATCCTTTTCTATGGCAAGCATTACCCCGGGATACCTGTTCAGGAGCTTATCACTCATCTCCCGCATGATCTCAGAAGTAACTACCCCCTTCCGAAGCTCATATTCCACAAAGGAGACCGTTGTAAGTGCCTTGTTTGGCACAGTGCCACTCTCAAACTGTTCGTTGCCTACCCCTACGGTGGTCAGAACCGATTTGATTATGCCCCTGTCCCGGTAGGGTGCAATGATCTGCTCAATGTCCAATTCCAGCTCATGTACAAATGCATTGGTGGCTGTAACATCGGTCCCGATGGGCATCTCTGTAATGATGTTGATATAGGAAGGTTCGTTTTCAGGAAAGAAGGTTACATTCACATCCCGGGCCATGAAAAATCCAATGGTAAAAATCAGCAGGAAAAAAGTGCCGATAAAGAAAAAGACAGGATTGTATTTTCGCAGGGAAAAGGTCAGGATCTTCAGGTATATTCTTTCAAGCCAGACCAGGAATACTTCCTGAAACCAGAGCTCTGCTTTGTGGAAGAAGGCTGCATTCAGCAATCCGATGAGCCCGAAAATGACGGCCATTGATCCCGCAGCATTCCACCGCAGCAGGTAGAAAAGGCCAC
The DNA here is from genome assembly GCA_964458155.1 of uncultured Bacteroides sp. Lineage (GTDB taxonomy): Bacteria > Bacteroidota > Bacteroidia > Bacteroidales. The sequence continues at coordinate 4,611 of CAYWGP010000050.1, read as the reverse complement.
CCAGCACAATAAGTGAAGCTGCAATCAAATAGCCTCTTTTTTTGTCGGGCATGTTGTTTTTCCTCTCGGGTCCTACCCGGATGAATGTGGCGGAGAATACGGGGATGATAATCAGCGCTACAAACAAAGAGGAGGTCAACACAATAATGAGTGTAATGGGCAGATTCTTCATAAACTCGCCCGTGATGCCTCCCCAGAATGCCAGCGGTAAAAAAGCAGCCAGGGTGGTAGACGTGGACGTGATGATGGGATAGGCTACCTCTCCCACGGCTGCACGCGCAGCCTCAAATGGAGCATGTCCCTTATCCACGTATCGATAGATATTCTCCACCACCACAATAGCATTGTCCACCAGCAGGCCCAGGGCCAGGATCAGGGAAAAGAGAACGATCAGGTTGATTTTATAACCCAGCAAGTTAAGGATGATGAAGGAAAGGAACATGGACATGGGAATGGCAAGGCCCACAAAAAGTGCATTGCGGGTTCCCAAAAAGTAGAATAGGACCAGGATCACAAAAATGACCCCCATGATCATGCTGTTTTCAAGATTGCTCAATTGCATCCTGATCGTTTCAGACTGGTCATTGGTCAGGGTAACTGTCATTTCGGCCGGCAATGCCCCCGATTCCATAGCTTCATCCAGAATCAAAAAAATCATGTCTGTGGCAGCCAGAAGGTTCTCTCCGCTTTTTTTGATCACCTGCACACTTACCACAGATTGCTCATCGAGGCGGGTGAAGGTCTTTGCCTCTTCGTAGCCGTCCTCCACTTCCGCCAGATCCTTTAAATACACTACTACCTGGCCGTCCCTTTTAATAATGATGTTTTCCAGCTCAGTGATGTCTTTAAACTCTCCAATAGTCCTTACCGACCGCCTTGTATCCCCCAGCTTAATTTCTCCTCCGGATATGGACACATTCTCCTGGGCAATGGCAAACTCGATATCATCAAAAGTGAGCTGATAAGCTTCCAGTTTGAGAAGGTCTACATTCACCTTAATCTCCCGCTCATCCACCCCCCTGATCTCCACCTTGGAAATCTCTCCCACGGATTCGATCCTGTCCTCCAGGTATTCGGCATAGCCTTTGAGTTCCTCTATGCTGAAGTCGCCCGAGAGGTTAATGTTAATGATGGGGAATTCTGAAAAATCGATGTCTTCCACAGAAGGATCCAGCAAGAGATCGTTGGGCAATTCACTTTTGGCCTTGTCCACCGCATCTTTCACATCCTGGAGGGCAGTTTTAATATCCACATCCGTATTAAACTCCACAAAAATCAAGGAGGCATCCTGGGTGGAGGTAGACCGTATTTCTTTTATCCCTTTCACCGCTTCCACCTCTTTTTCAATGGGCCTGGTGATGAGGTTCTCAATATCCAGTGGCGGATTTCCCGGATAGATGGTATTTACCAACACGGTGGGCAGCACTATTTCTGGAAATAGCTCTTTAGGAAGACTGCGGTATGAGAACAAACCAAATAGAATAATCACTCCCGTCAGGATGAAAATGGTATTCCTGTTTTTCAATGCAAGAGTGGAGAGTTTGAACTCCCGCTGTATCTTTTGTGTTTCCATGACAGCGATGCTAAGGTTGAATAATTCGAAGACGTGTTCCGTCAGATACCAGATTGAAGCCCCTGGTAATCACCAGATCACCAGCAGTTAGCCCCTCTGTGATCATGGTCTGGTCCTGGACCGTAATCCCTGGCTTCACATAAACCTTCTGTGCTTTTGATGCTCCGTCCACTTCAGCCACTCTGAAAAGGAAAGTTCCTTTAAAATCCTGCCGGAGAATAATGGATGGAACCACCAGAGCATTGTCGTTCCTGTAGTCCTGGATCCTGACAGAAGTAAGCATATTGGGCTTTAACCTCTCTCCATCGTTTTTCAGTTCCACTTCCAGGGTGAATGTCCGGGTTTGTGGATTAATAACCTCCCCCAATCGAGTTACCGCCGCTTTCATCATAAGCTCAGGATAGGCGGGAAAGCGAAGCTCCACCAGATCACCCTTGCTTACGCTGCTTAGATAAGCTTCTGACACGTTTGCAGAAACCCTCATGCCTCTTAGGTTTACCAGGTGAACCAAAGGAATGCCCGGGGAGGCCAACTCGCCCTCTTTCACCATGATATCGTCTATGATTCCGCTGAATGGGGCCCTTACATGAGCCATCTCCAACTGTTTTTGGAGTGTAGCCAAACGTGCCTCCAGGGACTCCATGGCATTTTTAGCTTCCAGGTATTGCAGTTCACTCCCAATATTTTGCTTCCATAGCTCCTCCTGTTTGGTGAAAATGCGTTTCGCAAGTTCCAGGCTGGTTTCGATTTCCTCCACGCTTTTCTGCGTCACATCAGTGTTCAATCTGAGGATCAGATCGCCTTGTTTCACCCTGGAACCTCGATCCACGTTTATTTTCTGGATTTGCCCGTTAATCTCGGGGCTGATGAAGGCATCCTTTAAAGCTTCCATGATCCCGTTTACTTCGAAGTACCGGGAAAAGAATTCACGGGACATTTCCTTGATCTCGACAGGCAGGAGTTCTGTTGCCTCCGGTTCGACATCCATATTTTCCAGTTCAGCCTCCAGTTCTACAATTTTCTGATTGTATTCTTTAACCTTCTGCCGGTAGGAATCAAGTTCGGTTTTTCTCTCGTCGCTTACCCCCGGACTGCAGGCCGCAAGCAGGGATAATGTAATCAGTACCACTATATGTTTCATGCTTCTGTCTTATATTTTATTCATCAATACATCGATCTTTATTTTGGCATTAAGAACCTCCACCATGGAACTGGTATAGTTTGTCAATGCCTGAAGGTACTGGTTGTTCACCTGAGTGAGTTCCAGGCTGGAGGCCAGTCCTTCCACATATTTTGTGTTGGTTACCCGAACCACTTTTTCGGAGAGTTCAAGGTTTTTCTTATCGCTGCGATACTTTTCAAGTGCATTTGCAAAGTCATATTTGTATTGTTCAAACTCCACCTGGAGACCTTCGGCCGCATATTCCTTGTTGTTTCTTGCCTGTTCATAGGCAATCCGCTTTTGGGAAACCCCTGCCTTGCGAAATCCGCTGCTGAAAATGGGTACGTTAAATGAAAGTCCAATCATTGAAGCTCTGTACCAATCCTGGTCTGCATTTAAAAAATCAAACTCATCCCGCTGTGCGGCAAAATCCATGGAATAAAATGCAGAAAGCGTTGGGAGGTATGCGGTTCGTTTTAACTTCATATCCATGTATGCCAACTGTTCCTGTTCGCTTACTATCTGGTAGTCTATATTTTCTTCTATGGCAAAGTCAACCCCGAGGGTGGCTGTATAATCGATGGTAGCCACCAGGCTAGCCAGGCTGTCGTTCAGTACAATGTATTTATCACGCTCCACCCCCATCTGGTACTTCAACAGGTTCTTGGTAGCCATGATCTGCCTTTCCATGGACAATACGCTGTTTTGAAGATCAATCAGCACCACCTCCAGCTGATCGGCCTCGATTTCCTCCACGAAACCCGATTTATAGAGCTGAAAGGTTTCATTATAGGTGCGCCGAACATTGTCACGATTTTCCTCCAGAAGCCGAAGGGTGGACATGCCTAATAAAACGAGGTAGTAATTTTCGATCACACTCTGACGCACCTGCTGCTCTGTTGCCTCCTTGTTTCTTTTACTTAAGGCTTTGAATATTTTTGCCGCCTGCAGTCCAATGATGTATTCGCCACTGAACAGCAATTGATTTCCAATCACTCCTGCCGTAGCGTTGTGCTTGGTGCCAAACTGTATGGCAATTTTCTCGGTGGGATCCCCTGTAAAATCAGGGATCAGTGTTGTGGGTAGATTGATGTTATAGTTATAGTTTACACTGGCGCTGACCTGGGGCAAACCCGTAGCGGCAGTTTCCCATACCCTCTGATCTGCTGCATCCACATCCAGCCTGGCATTCTGCGCATTCAGATTATTTTCCATGGCAAATAACACCGCTTCATCCAATGAAAAATACAGCGTATCGGTATTTTCCTGTTGGGCCAGGATATATGCCGTTTGGGCCATGAATAATATAAAGATTATCTGTTTTTTCATATCTCGTTCACTTGTTTATTTTCTGCCTTCTTCTTGAATTCAGCAAGTCTTTTCAATCCGTTTTCATTACATATGCCATGAAGGTGATAGGTAAATATCTCCTGCATAATCTCGGAAGAGAGGGTCAGAAGCCCATCCAGAATTTCATGATTTTTGAGCATCTCCATCCTGGCCATATAAAGCTTGCCAATGGTTTGTTCATGAATATCCTCTCGGTAGATGCCCTCAGCCTTGCCTTTCTTAAGATTCCCGACGATCAGGCCAAACATATTATGCCGCTTTTCGTCAAGCCACCTTTTGTATGTTTCGGGATAATATCTTTTCAGATCGTAATAGAAAGTGGGACTATAGCTGGATCGGTCCTGATGTATCCGCTCATTCACAAAGTAAAGTTCCCCAATGGCATCTAAGTCGGTCCGGTAAACCTCCTCCAGGAACTTCCGGCTTTGCATCATATCAAAATCGATCACCCGCTTGATCAGATCATTCTTGTCCTCGAAATCATGATAGAGTGTTTTCTTGGATACGCCCAGCTCACGGGCAATGT
>CAYWGP010000049.1:0-24253 GCA_964458155.1 uncultured Bacteroides sp. | reverse complement strand
TATTACGATGGTCTAACATTCCACCGGGTTATTCCCGATTTCGTAATCCAGGGTGGTTGCCCCGACGGAAATGGAATGGGAGGGCCTGGTTATACAATCAAGTGTGAATTAGATGGTGACAACCAGTACCACGACCGTGGTGTGCTTTCCATGGCCCACGCTGGAAGAGATACAGGTGGATCTCAATTCTTCATCTGCCACTCACGTAACAATACCTCACACCTTGATCGCATGCATACCTGCTTTGGCAAGGTGGTGGATGGTCTTGAAGTGATCGATGACATCCGTCAGGGCGACAAGATCGAGAAGATCGTAGTTGAATAAGCTTGCTGCTTAGTGGTTAATTACCTGTGCCTCTGCTCCAGAACAGAGGCAACATCCGATATATCCTTTCCCTTTGCAGTAAGGAGCACCAGAAGGTGATAGAGCAGGTCGGCGGCCTCGTTGAGTAAGAGCTCGTCATCGTTGTCTTTGGCTTCAATAACAAGCTCTACGGCCTCCTCTCCTACTTTCTGGGCGATCTTATTGATGCCATCCTTAAAAAGAGAAGTGGTATAGGACCCTGCAGGCATTTCTTCTTTGCGGGTATGGATTAATTGCTGCAGTTCAGAGATAAAATCGATTCCTTCCGGATTCTGCTCCGAAGTATTCTTTTCATTAAAACAGGTATCGCTGCCGGTGTGACACACCGGCCCGACAGGATTGGCTTTAATGAGGAGGGTATCATTATCGCAATCTTCCAGGATTTCCACCACATGGAGGAAATTCCCGCTTTCCTCTCCCTTGGTCCACAGCCTGTTTTTAGTACGGCTGAAGAAGGTAACCTTCCCTTCTTTCCGGGTTTTTTCCAGGGCTTCTGAGTTCATAAATCCGAGCATCAGAACCCTATCTGTATTGGCATCCTGGATAATGGCCGGGATCAACCCACCTAATTTTTTAAAATCCATATTACCTGATTGTTATATTATTCTTCCTTAAGTAATCCTTTAGTTCAGGAACCGGGATCTCGTTGTAATGAAAGATGGAAGCAGCAAGTGCAGCATCGGCGCATCCCTGTTCAAATACTTCCACAAAATGCTCTTTTTTCCCGGCACCTCCCGATGCTATTACAGGGATGCTCAGTTGCTGTGACAGCTCCCTCAGAGCACTGCAGGCAAAGCCATTCTTAGTACCATCGTGATTCATGGAGGTAAAGAGAATCTCACCTGCCCCCCTTTCCTGCACTTCCCTGGCCCAGCTAAACAGTTCCTTTTCTGTGGGGATCCTTCCCCCATTCACAAAAACGGTCCAGCGATCGTCTTTCCATTGGGCATCAATGGCCACGACCACGAATTGCTGCCCAAAGCCTCTGGCAATGCGGTCAACCAGTTCTGGATGCCTGACAGCAGACGAGTTGATACTTACCTTATCGGCACCTGCGGATAGCAGTACATCCGCATCCTCCACTCCATCAATGCCTCCTCCCACTGTAAAGGGGATATTCAGGTGTTCTGAAATACGCCTGACCAGGTCTGCAAAGAGTTTCCGGCCTTCATGGGTAGCTGTAATATCCAGGTAGACCAGCTCATCGGCTCCGTCCAGTGCATATTTGGCACCCAGTTCCACCGGGTCACCGACATCGATCACATTCTCAAACTTAATCCCCTTCACGGTCTTCCCGTCACGGATATCCAGGCATGGTATAATCCTCTTTGCCAGCATTTTACTTCGTGTTTAAGATGTAGCTTTCCAGGGTTTTAAGAGCGATCTTTCCTTCATAAATCGCCTTCCCGAATATCACACCGTCGATTCCATCTTCATCCAGCAGCTCAATATCCTTCATGCTGCTGATGCCCCCGCTGGCGATCAGGTAAAGCTCCCTGTCCGCGGCTTTCAGGGCCTTGTAGGTCTCCAGTGAGGGGCCCTCAAGCATTCCATCTTTTTCTATATCCGTGCAGATCACCTTCTCAATTCCCCGGGATCTGTAATCGGCAATAAATTCTATAAGATCCAGTGCTGTAGCCTCATTCCATCCCGAAACAGCCACCTTCCCTGCTCTGTAATCGGCACCCAGGATGATGCGTTCAGCTCCATAAGTGTCCAGCCAGCTCAGGAATAGTTCCTGTTCCTTCACTGCAATGCTTCCGCCTGTGATCATGCTGGCACCCGATTCAAAAACGATACGCAGGTCTTCATCACTTCTCAAACCGCCCCCGGCATCGATATCCAGGCTGGTTTTAGAGGCGATCTGCTCCAGGATTCTGTAGTTCACCACCCTTTGCTCCCTTGCGCCATCAAGATCAACCAGGTGTAGGCGTTTAATCCCATGATCTTCAAAAAGCATGGCCATTTCAAGAGGATCGCCGTACTCCTTCTTTTGAGCATAATCGCCCTGGGTGAGCCTGACACACCTTCCTTCAATAATATCTATGGCAGGAATAAGCTCTATCATAGCTTTAAAAATTGTTTCAGTATCAATTCTCCCGGATCACCACTTTTCTCCGGATGAAACTGGGTAGCATAGAAATTATCCTTCTGCATCGCCGCGCTAAAAGGAAGCATATAAGTGGTTTCAGCAGCAGTATTCTCACATGCAGGAACGTAGTAGGAATGGACAAAATAGACATATGCTCCTTCGAGTTCCCCGGGAATCAGCTCTCCATTCACCCTTTCGAGGCTGTTCCAGCCCATATGGGGTACTTTTAGCTTGTTTTTAGGGAAGTGTATCACCGGCTGATCAAAAATGCCTATACAGCTCGTATCGCCCTCTTCCGACCAGCTGCACATGAGCTGCTGACCAAGGCAAATACCCAGCACCGGAGTCTTGAGTCCCTTCAACAAAGTATCCAGTCCCCTTTCTTTCAAATGCTTCATGGTGCCGGCCGCCTCACCGACTCCCGGAAAAATCACCCGCTCTGCACTGGCAATGAGCTCATGATCGTCAGTAATTACAGCTTCCACCCCCAGTCTTTTCAGTGCATGATCGACCGAACGGATGTTGCCTGCATTATATTTGACAATGGCTACTTTCATTCTTCCTGTTTCTAAAGCAATCCTTTGGTGGTGGGCAGCAGCATGCTGTCGGGATCAAGTTTCACAGCCTTTCCCACTGCCCTGGCAAAGGCTTTGAATAATCCTTCAATCATATGGTGTTCATTGTCTCCTTTTACTTCCATATTCAGGTTGCATCTGGCTGCATCTGAAAAGCTTTTAAAAAAGTGGAAAAACATTTCAGTGGGCATATCCCCTATTTTCTCCCGTTTAAAATCGGCCTTCCAGACAATCCATGGCCTCCCTCCAAAATCAATGGCCACAGAGGCAAGGGAATCATCCATGGGCAGTACAAAGGCATAGCGTTCTATACCCCGTTTATTTCCAAGAGCGTGCAGAAAAGCTTCTCCAAGGGCCAGGGCCGTATCTTCAATGGTATGATGCTCGTCCACATGCAGGTCGCCTTTCACCTGTACTGACAGATCGATGCCTCCATGCCGGCCAATCTGATCCAGCATATGATCAAAAAATCCGAGGCCGGTGGATATATCTGTCTGACCTTCTCCGTCCAGAGAAAGGATTACTGAAATTTCCGTTTCATTGGTCTTCCTTTTTACTTCGGCTTTTCTTTGAGTACTTCGCAAAAAGTGATAGATCTGGTCCCAGTTCTGGCAGACCAGGGATACTGATTCAGTCAGCCCGGCAGATTCCAGCTCGGATACTGTTGCACCATCTCCAAGGAAAATCCCCCTGGTACCCAGGTTCCGGGCAAGCTCCATATCGGTGATGCGATCTCCTATCACAAAAGAGTTTTCCAGGTCGTATCCGCCCTCCATATAGCGGGTAAGCATACCGGTGCGGGGTTTACGGTTGGGCGAGTTTTCCCCGGGAAGGGAGGGATCAATGTATATTGCATCAAATTCCACTCCCTCGTTTCGGAAGGATTCCAGGAATTTCTCATGTGGGACACTGAAATCCTCCTCCGGAAAGGCAGTGGTTCCCATGCCATCCTGATTGCTGACTACAACCAGCTCGTAGTCGGTGAAGTGCCTTATTTTGAACAGGTTTCTGAAAATCCCTGGCATAAACTCCAGCTTCTCCAGTGAATCCACCTGGAAATCCACCGGGGGCTCCTTGATCAGGGTTCCGTCCCTGTCTATGAATAATGCTTTCTTCATGGCTGATAGGATTTAAGGGCATTTATCAATGTCTTGTTCTCCTCACCTGTTCCAATGGTGATACGCAGGCATCCTTTGCACAGGGGTATCGACGAGCGGTCCCGGATAATTATTCCCTTATGCATTAAAAATTGATATACTGCAGAAGGATCACTCACCCTGATCAACAGGAAATTAGCATCGGATGGATAAACAGTTTCCACATAAGGAAGCAATGCAAGCTCCAGTTCCAGATGAACTCGCTCTTTCAGGATTTCACTGATCCAGAGGCTGCTTTGTTCTGTGTTTTCCAGTCCTTTGAGTGCTGCTTCAATGCTCAGGCAGCTGATATTGTATGGATATTTCACACCGGATAGAAATTTTACCAGTTCCGGATCTCCAAACAGCATGCCCAGGCGGATCCCTGCGAATCCCCAGGCCTTTGAAAGGGTCTGAAGGATCACCAGGTTCTTCTTTTCTTCAAGCATGAAAAGGAGTCCGGGACCCGCACTGAAATCAATATAGGCCTCATCCACCACTACCATGCAGTTTACATTGTCGATGATCTTTAACATAGCCGCCTGATCCAGGGAGTTGGAGGTAGGATTGTTGGGAGAGCAGAGGAATATCAGTTTGGTTTGTTCATCCATAGCTGCCAGCACTTTGTCCGGATTCAGGCTGAAATCACTGCTTAAAAGAACGCTTCGTCTCTCCACCCCATTTATCTCTGCACAGACACCGTACATACCATAGGTAGGATCGACGGTAATTACATTATCCATGTCCGGTTCACAGAACACCCTGAAAAGTAAATCTATGCCTTCATCACTTCCATTTCCAAGGAAAATCTGTTCCAGGGAGAGTCCTTTCAGTTGAGCGATACGCAGTTTTAAATCAAGCTGCTGAGGATCCGGATACCTGTTCAGCGGAGCATTGAAGGGATTTTCATTTGCATCCAGGAATACAGAGGCCGATCCCGAAAACTCATCTCTTGCAGATGAATAAGGCTTCATTTCCAGGATGTTCTTCCTGACCAGGGCTGATATGTTAAAGGCCTCAGACATAAGCTCAGTAGTTTAAGCGAACGGAGACCGCATTACTATGTGCCTGCAGCTCTTCCGCTTCTGCCATGGTCATAATGGCGTCTCCAATATTGACCAGTCCATACTTGCTGATCTCCTGGAAGGTGATCTTTTTGTAAAAACTGTCCATATTGACCCCGCTGTATGAGTGTGCCCAACCATTGGTCGGAAGGGTATGGTTGGTTCCGGATGCATAATCGCCAGCACTCTCTGGGGTATAGTCTCCCAGGAATACCGATCCTGCATTAATTACCTTTTCTGCCAGCTCAGCATAATTCTGAGTGACAATGATCAGGTGCTCCGGCGCATATTCATTGACCATTTTCATGATTTCTTTCTGATCTTTCAACAGAATCATTTTACTGTTTTCCAGGGCCTTAGAAGCAATTTCCTTCCTGGGCAGATTTTTCAGCTGAGCCTGCAGCTCCTTCTCTACCTGCCTGATTATATCGTTGGAATCGGTAAGTAACATAACCTGGCTATCGGGACCGTGTTCTGCCTGGGAGAGCAGGTCGGAGGCTATGAATGCCGGATTGGAGTGACCATCGGCCACCACGGCCAGTTCGGAGGGACCCGCAGGCATATCAATGGCAACCGTTTCGCGGCTTACAATTTGCTTGGCCATGGTTACATACTGGTTTCCCGGTCCGAATATTTTATTGACAGCCGGAATGCTCTCTGTCCCATGGGCCATGGCGGCAATTGCCTGGACACCTCCAACTTTAAATACCTTATCAATACCAAGCAAAGCGGCTATATAGAGAATTGAGGAACTTACATTGCCATCGCTGTCAGGGGGAGTACAAAGAATTACCTCTTTGCATCCGGCAATCTTAGCCGGGATTCCCAGCATTAATGCGGTAGATAACAGGGGTGCGGATCCTCCGGGGATATACAGCCCCACCTTCTTCATGGCAACCGGTTTCTGCCAGCAGCGTACACCGGCCGTGGTAACAATGGTTTCCGATTGGTGCATCTGCTTTTTGTGAAAGGTCTGGATGTTCCAGTGGGCTTCATCTATAGCTCTTTTCAGTTCATTGCTCACCTTCTTGGAAGCTGCTGCGATCTCTTCCGGGGTAACTTTCAGGGACCGGGCATCATACTTGTCAAACTCTCTGGTATACTTTCTGACAGCTGCATCTCCGTTTTTAGCCACATCATCAATGATATTCTGAACCTGGTCTTCCAGGGTGTGATAATTGAGCCTTGGGCGCTGAAGCAGTGCAGTCCACTCACTTGAAGCTGGGTTACGAACTATATTCATTGTATTAGTATTTTAAATTATACGATCATTTTTTCGATGGGAATAACCAGGATACCCTGTGCGCCTAATTCCTTGAGCTGGTCAATATGCGACCAGAACTCTTTTTCGCTGAGTACCGAATGAACCGAACTCCAGCCCTCCTCTGCAAGCGGCATAACCGTAGGACTCTTCATGCCTGGTATGATATCAATAATCTGCTGCAAATTCTCATTGGGAGCATTCAGCAGAATGTACTTATTATTGGAGGCCGACATCACACTGCGGATTCTGAAGAGCAGGTCATCCAGAACAGTCTGAATTTCAGCATCCAGGTTCCTGTTGGCAATGACGATTGCTTCCGATTTCATAACCACTTCAACTTCTTTCAATCCATTGCTGATCAGTGTGCTGCCTGAGCTTACAATATCAAAAATCGCATCAGCCATCCCGATGGAAGGAGCCAGTTCTACAGAGCCGCTCAACACATGGATCTCCGACTTAACCCCGTGCTCCTGGAGGAATTTCTCAAGGATTTGCGGGTAGGATGTGGCAATCCGCCTGCCATTGAGCTCCACCAGGCTTTCATAGCAATCCGATTTAGGAACTGCGATGGATAGCCTGCAACGGGAATAGCCCAGTCTTTCAATCAGATCCACTTCACAGCGCTTTTCTGCATACTCGTTCTCGCCTACGATACCGATATGAGCAACACCATCCTCCACATATTGTGGAATATCATCGTCCCTCAGGTAAATCACCTCCAGGGGAAATGTCCGGGCCACAGACCTTAGTTTACGGGATCCATTATTCAATGAGATTCCAGCCTCTTTCAGAAGCACCAGCGATTTCTCACTGAGCCGACCCGACTTCTGTATGGCAATTCTTAATTTATCCATCCTTATTTCTTTAAACTAAAAAAGGTCTGCAGATACTGCAAACCTCTCAATTTTTTATCGGATTACAATGTACTACACAGGGTTCTAACCAATTACATGGTGATGGTAATGATGAACGCTATGTTGCCAGTAAATCCTCATTTTCTATAAAACAATATGCAATATTAACTAATAATATGTAATTCTCAAACCCTTAGAACGAATAATTTATTGTTAAATCAACTGCTTACCTGTCGAATCGAAAGCAAGATTAGAGATCCTTTAGCAGGATGTTGGATGGAGATTCCCTGATTGAGTGCAGTATATGCTCATGAATCCGGGTAATCTTCTGCAGGTCATCAGACTCAGTTACGATCATATGGTCCCCGCCCACCTTCTCCATCTGGGTGTATATGTACGATACGCTTATCTTATTGATATCAACCGCAGGCTGATAGGAACGTTCCTTGGGATTATCAGCTGCCAGTTCTGCCAGGATTCCGGCTTCAACCAGCTCATAGACAAGCTCATTTACCAGACGAATGGGCATGCCAAGTGCATGACTCAGGGTCTCGGTGTTCCAGGGTTCAATTCCTTCCTCAAAATTCTTAATAATCTGGTGGGAGATCAGCAGGGTTAAGATTCGTTTATTGCTCTGGCTCAGATTAAGCGCGTTCACTTCAAATTCATAATTCTCAATATTCTGATAGGCAAATGAGAGCTCGGCACCCATCAGTACAATGAGCCATGTGATATGAAGCCACATCAGGAAGAGCGGAACAAAAGCAATGGTTCCATAGAGTGTTCCCCAGCGCAATACACCCAGCTGAAGACCCTGGTACAGTGACTGGAACAAGAGTGCAATGGTTCCGGCAATTATACCGGCAATAAGTGCATACTTAAACTTTACCTTGGTATTTGGCATTACAATATACACTATGGTAAAGAGAATCCATATGGAAACGTAGGGTACCGACTTGATCAGATGGCCCATTAATGGTCTTAAGAGCTCGATTTCATTGGCTGCTGATTGAATTTTAACCATGAAGCTTCCGGAAAGCCCTATGGCAAAGGGACTCAATATCATAATGGCCAGGTAGTCTGAAAACTTACGCATAAAGCTCCTGGGCTTGCGGATCTGCCAGATATCGTTAAAGGAAGCCTCGATATTGTTCAGCACCTGGATCACCGACCAGAAGAGAATTATACCGCCAATACCGGCAATGACCCCCTCCTTGGTTTCCAATAAGAGATCGTTCACCATGCCGGTTACCCATTTCATCACTTCCTCCTGCTCCTCCATGTTGTTATCGATGAATCGATGCAGTACGTCCTCAAAACCAAAGTTTCTGGCAACAGCAAAAGCAATGGCAAAAATGGGCACAATGGAGAGCATGGTAAAATAGGTAAGTGCCGCTGCTTTAACAGCCGCCCTATCCTGAAAAAAACCTTTGAAAGCCATGATATAAATCCTCGATTGCCTGATCAGAAAACTACGGCGTCGGGACTTTGAAGTAAGGTCGTGGGACCAAATCTCCTCCTTGAAGAAAATCTTGAGTTTCTCGAGCATGGATAAACTTTGGCAAACAAATATAATAAACTTGCACGAAGGTAGGGGGAAAAACTATCTTTGCATGAAATTTGAAAAAATATGGCCACCCTGAAAGAACGAATTACAAAGTGGAAAGAAAACAGGTCCGTCTGGCAGAAAGCCGGGGATATTCTATTCTGGATTCTGATCATTCTGTTTCTGATTCCAGGACCGAGAAAAGCGATTCTGACCACCCTGAACCGGGCTACCCTGCACCTTAAGGCTCCCAGAGTTATTAACGCAGAGAAACAAGAGATCCTTACGGATCTGGACTACAACTGGGTACTGGCATGGGGACAGAATGAACCTTACTATTTCAGTAATTTGAGAGATAAGGTTGTGTTCGTGAACTTCTGGGCTACCTGGTGCCCTCCCTGTGTGGCAGAGATGCCAGAGATCCAGGCGCTGTATAAGAAGTATGGGGACCGGGTTGCCTTTGTGCTGGTAAGCAATGAGCAGCCAGAGGTAGTGGAAGCCTTTATGGAGAAAAATAAATACTTAATGCCTATTATGTATATGGCTCAAAATCCCCCTCAACCACTGTCATTCAGCGGATACCCCACCACATTTATTATCTCGGAGGAAGGTCGCGTAGTAAGCAAAAAAACCGGGGCTGCCAACTGGGACTCAAAGGCAACAGAGAAGATCCTGGACGAGCTGCTTAAGTAGTTTTGCGGTAGTTGGTAATGGCAAGGGTCAGGATCATTACGGCATAAATGCACAGGCTGTAAAATTCCCGGGTAATATCCCCGAATGCAGAACCTTTTAACAGAATCATCCTGATGACCCTCATGAAGTAGGCAATCGGATTAATGAGGTTGACCTTCTGTGCCCATAGGGGCATACTTTCTGCCGGTGTAAATACCCCGCTCATAAGAATAAAGGTGATCATAAAGAAGAATGCAATAAACATCAGCTGCTGCTGGGTATTGGAAATGGTAGAAAGAAATAGTCCGATCCCCAGCACCACCAGCAGATAAATGCAGGTGAAGAGAAAGAGTAAGCCGATGCTCCCCACCATGGGCAATCCAAATAGAAGCCTTCCGATAATCAAACCAAAAGCCAGTTCAAACAGGGCAATAACCATAAAAGGAATCAGCTTGGCCATGATAAACTGGTATTTCCTGATGGGAGTCACATTAATCTGTTCAGTAGTACCCATTTCCTTCTCTCTCACCAGGTTAAGTGCGGTAAGAAGCATCCCGATCAGTGTCACAATTAGTACCAGGATCCCCGAGAACATGTAGATCTTATAATCAAGCAGGGAATTGTACCAGTACTGGGGTATGATCTCCAGTGTTGACATCAAACCGGCCCCCTCAGGTATAAACCATTGTACCCGGATCTGTCCGTTAAAATCGTTGACAATCTGTGTGCAGTATGAGTTAATCAGTCCGGCTTCCGTTGTATTGATGGCATTCACCACCAGCTGCAATTCCGTAAGCTTCTCTGAATAAAGATCCTTTTCAAAGCCCTTCTTCATATGAAGAATCACATCTACGCGATCGCGGGTCAGTTCGCGCAGGGCCTCTGTGTAGTCACTGGTCCTCAGCTCAATCTCAAAAAAAGGAGAACCCTGGAAATGTGAGATCAGCAAGCGCGATGCCTGGGAGAAATCCTGGTCCACCACAGCCATGCTGATGCCCTTCATCTCCAGGCTGGCAGCATAGGTAAGCAGGATCATCTGCACCACAGGAATCACAAAAATGATGGGGAGCATCAACCTGTTCCGGAAGATCTGCTTGAACTCTTTAACCAGTAATGTTAATAGTATTCTCATTGCATTCGCGCTAGTTCAATCTTATTTTAAACCTTTTTACCGAGGCCAGAATAAAAAAGAGGGTCATGCCCAGCAAAATCAGGGTCTCCTTCCAGATAAAGGCAAAGCCCGTCCCTTTAAGCATAATATTCTTAACAATGACAATGAACCAGCGGGCAGGCATTATGGCGGAGAACCACTGCAAAATCCCGGGCATATTGTCGATGGGAAATATAAATCCGGATAGCAGGATGGTGGGCAACATCAGTCCCAGCATACTCATAAACATGGCCATCTGCTGAGTTTTGGCATTGGTCGAGATCAATACCCCAAGGGATAATGCCAGTGTGATATAGAGCATGCACTCCAGCATCAGCAGCCAGATGCTACCCCTGAGGGGAACATCAAAAACCAGGAAGCCAAGCAAAACAATGGTCATTGCATTAACAAAGGAAAGCAGTACATAGGGTGTCACCTTGCCCAGGATTATTTCCCTGGGTTTTAAGGGTGAGGCCAGTAAGAGCTCCATGGTTCCGAACTCCTTCTCCCGGGTGATGGTAACTGAAGTCATAAGGGCCGAAATCAGCATCAGGATCAGAGCCATTAGTCCGGGTACAAACATATAGACCCCTTTGAGCTCCTCGTTATAATACATCCTGGATCGCACACTTACCGTCCACGGAATCTGGATATCCTGGTTCAAGGATTGGAAATAGGTCATTAAAACACCCTGCAGATAAGTCAGGGCAAGTTGAGCCGTATTGGCATCCGAGGCATCCGTAATCAGTTTGATGGCAGCCCGCTTCTCCCGCTGCATATTTTTTTCGAAGCCTTCCTCGAAAACAACTACCACCTTGGCTCCGCCGCTGCGAAACAACTCCCCGATCTCCTCTTCATTTTGAAGGTATCCTGCCGGTACAAAATATCCCGATGAAAAAATTTTCTGTGTAGCCTGAATGGAAGCCTGGTCCATGGAACGATCCAGGATCCCCACCTCCACATTCCGAATCTCTGTAGTGACTACAAATCCAAAAAGAACAATCATCACTATGGGAAGCCCGAAAAGGATTACCAGGGTCCTCACATCTCTGAAGATGTGTTGAAACTCCTTCTTGACAAATCCAAAAAACCTGTTCACCTTCTGGCCAGTTTTAAAAACACTTCATTCATATTTTCCGATTCAAACTGCTGCTTCAGGGCAGCAGGTGTATCCAGGGCATCAATTCTGCCATCAACCATGATTGATACCCGGTCGCAGTATTCTGCTTCATCCATATAGTGCGTTGTTACAAAAACAGTAATCCCCTCCTCAGTGGCATCATGGATCATTTCCCAGAACTGTCTTCGTGTTATGGGATCCACGCCCCCTGTGGGCTCATCCAGGAATACTATGGCAGGTTCATGAAAAATAGCTACCGAGAAGGCCAGTTTCTGCTTCCAGCCCAGGGGAATTTCTTTGATTAACCTGTTTCTGATCTGTGCAATGCCCAGGCGTTCCAGCAATTGATCCTCCCGGTAAAGTATCTGTTTCCTTCCCAATCCATAGATCCCGGCATACAGGTGAATATTCTCTGATACAGTAAGATCCTCATAAAGAGAAAACTTTTGAGACATATAGCCAATCTTCTTTTTGATCTTCTCACGTTCCCTGTACACATCATATCCGGCCACCCAAATCTCACCCGAGGTGGGATATGATAAACCGCACAGGATCCTTATGGCTGTGGTCTTCCCTGCCCCGTTAGCCCCAAGGAATCCAAAGATCTCCCCTTTTTCCACATGGAAACTAAGGTGGTCATTGGCTGTAAAAGAGCCGAATTTCTTAACCAGATCCTTTACCTCAATGATATGTTCTGGATAATTCATCCTCCGGTATCCTCCTCTCCCAACTCCATTTCACGTTCCTGTTCCATCAATCCCATAAAGCGGTCCTCTATGGAAGGAGTGATGGCTTCCCAGCGGATGCCGGGATCGCCCCAGCTGTTAATAATTGACCGCAGCTCTGCTTCATCTTCTTCAGAACGAAGAGTCACATGCAGGCGATCACCAAATAGCCAGGCATGCTTGCAAACATCCAGTCCCCGGATCTGATCCAGGTATGCATAAACCCCCTTGCTGCTTTGAAGGGAATAGAGTAATTGTGCTTCCTCCTTTTCAGGCCGGGCAGGATCCGAAATATCCAGCAGCCTCCCCTTTTGCATAAGTGCAACCCGGTCGCACATCTCTGCCTCATCCATATATGGGGTGGAAACTACAATAGTGATCCCTTCTTTCTGAATCTTCTTGAGCATATCCCAGAATTCCCTGCGGCTTACCGCATCAACACCTGTGGTGGGTTCATCAAGAATTAGTATTTCCGGTCTGTGTATCAATGCGCAGGACAGTGCCAGCTTTTGCTTCATTCCTCCGGAAAGCTTCCCGGCCAGACGCTTTTTAAAAGGAGCAATCTGTTCATAGACATCACTGATCAGGTCGTAATTCTCCTCCACCGTCGTCCCGAAAACTCTGGCATAAAAGGAAAGATTCTCCTCCACTGAAAGATCCATATAAAGCGAGAAACGACCCGGCATATAGCCAATAATTTTTCTGACCTCGCGATACTCATCAACCACATCATATCCTTGTGTCAGGCACCGTCCCGCATCCGGTATCAGAAGGGATGCCATAATTCTAAAGAGAGTTGATTTGCCTGCCCCATCGGGACCAATCAAACCAAAGAGCTCGCTGTCTTCGACCTCAAAATTGATATTTTGGAGTGCCCTGACAGCACCAAAGGAATGATCTATATGGTCAATAATCAATGACATACACCTTATATCATAAGAAGACTACCTCACCCGGCATTCCAATTTTCAGGCTGCCGTCGTTGGGAACCTGGATTTTAATTGCGTAAACCAGGTTCACACGCTCCTCACGGGTCTGGATGATCTTGGGTGTGAACTCTGCACTTGAAGAAATCCAGCTTACGACACCGCTTATCTCCCCCATGCCACCTGCCACATCGTATCTCACCCTGACCTCTTCTCCGATTTTCACAGAAGAAAGC
The DNA here is from genome assembly GCA_964458155.1 of uncultured Bacteroides sp. Lineage (GTDB taxonomy): Bacteria > Bacteroidota > Bacteroidia > Bacteroidales. Next base: position 10,530 of record CAYWGP010000049.1, on the reverse strand, counting down.
TGATCACCTGACAGATAGGCCCTTAATATTAACTCATCCATATTGGCCATCTTATACAGAGCCTGACCTGGCGAAGTCATTTCACCCTGCTCCCTGTATTTGGTAAGCAGTGTTCCATCCATGGGATTCCTTACAGCACATCTGGCCATCTGATCCTCCACCTGTCTTATCTGCACCTCCAGAGTTTTTCTTTCTGCGAATACTGCATCTTTCCGGGAGGCTGTAGCTGCCATTTGTGCTTCAAGCAGGGAGACCTGACCATTGATATCGTCCAGCTGCTTGGATGTTGCTGCCCCCCCTTCTACCAGCTTCCCAATCCGTTTCTTCTCCCGCACAAGGTTATCCAGCTGGACTCTGCTGGCCTGCAGCTGGGCATCCAGGGTATAGATCCGGGAGCTGAGGGATGAGAAACCTGACTCCAGAGCCAGTTTTTTAAGGTATAGCTGTGTTGTATCGATGGTCACCGATACCCGGTCCTTCACCAGCACTTCACCCTCCACGGGTAGAAAAGTGAGTATTCTTCCACTGGATTCGGCTGAAACCATCACTTCGATGGCCTCAAAATTTCCATAAGCATCAGCAGGATCGCTTTGCTGCTTGCAGGCCACCAGGCTAAGCAAGAGTAACACGAATACTTGATTGGTATATTTCATGGCTTGAGTTTTACAGGTTGCCCTGAATGGTTAAATAATTGGCCATTGACTGCATCAGCAAGACCTGGTGGGTGGCTAATGTAATCCTTGCCATATTCTCCTTATTAAGTTCTGTAACGAAGTCGGTTGCTGTAATGATCCCGTTGTCCATCTGTACAGCTGCCTGTTCGGATATCTTCTTCTGAAGGTCCAGCACCTGCTGATCCATCTCCAGAGTTTGTTGGTATTGTTCAATCCTTGCCCCCTCCTGGACCAACAGGGATTCAATCTCTTTATCAAAGGAAGCCCGCTGGGTCTGCAGCATTTCCTGCCGATACCCGATCAGTTGTTTCTCCCTGTTAGTGCTGTTCCAGTCCCATATTTTCCACCTGAGACCGGCTCCGACCAAATAGTAGGTGTCCCAGTCCTCACTCATCACATTGTAACCGGGCTTGCCATAGCCAGCCTGACCAAAGGCATAGAGCACCGGCATGCGTTTCTTGCCCGTGAGCTCCTTTCCCACCTCCATTGAAGCATTTTTTAAATCAAAGAGCCTGTACTCGGGTCTTGAAAGATTTCCCTTTCCTTTGCCTTCAAAAACAGGCATTTCCAGGGTGGCCTGCTCGTCAAATCCCTCTCCACAGAAGATTTTCAGGGCTTGCATGTAAGATTTTCTTCGGGATTCTATCTCCATCATGGACTTCATCACCTTCAATCTTTCCACCTCTATGATGTGCAGTTCAGTTTCCAGAAGGCTTCCATGCCTTACTGCTGTCTGAACGGCCTCTTTCCGGGCATCCAGATTCTCCATATGAATCTCCAGGTTTTGTGAATTTACCTGCAATGCCAGAACAGCAAAAAAGTACTGGTTCACCTTTCCTTTCAGGGAGTAAAGGTCCACTTCCACCTGTTGCAGATCAGCCGCCGTCTGAGCCTCTTCGTAGCTTTTCTTCTCTCTGGAAAGGCCACCGTCATAGATGTTCTGTGAGATATCCAGGTTCAGAGAGTACTGGTCATGAGGCACCTGTGGAAACTCAACCGGGATATTAGGATCGGTGACAGTAACTGTTACTACATCACTCTGATAGCTTAGCCTGCCATTCAGATCCAGGGATGGATACCAGGAAGTACCGGCCTGATCGATTTTCGTCTCCCCCATACTCTGGATGACTTCAAGGTCTCCCAGTCGGGGTGCATTCTCCCGTGCCATACGCTGGCAATCAAAAAGTGTCAGGGATTCCTGGGCCGGGGAGAGCGCTGAAAACATCAACGCTATAATTATTAACTGTGTTCTCATTCGTGTTGATTTTGACTCATAATTTGCTTTATAATCTTTGGGAGCAATACCTTTCGCTCCTTCATGGCCGCAATATAAGCTTCGTTGTCACCATTATAGAGAATATCCAGCACCACCGGCTTGGCAGCAAAAGGGAAGATGCAGAGACTGATCAGGTTCATGATGATCTGCCTTGGATCCATGCCTGCAGGGGGCGGAATCACTCCCTCACTTCCGATTTTTTCTACAGTTTTTGCCGGATCAACTCCCATTTCCTTAATAATCTGGGGCATTCTTTCCGGATTGGAAGAGAGTTCCTGCAAAACGAAAATAGGAATCTGCGGATTCTCCAGCATGGTATCGATTACTTTCTCCACAAGGGCTGGCACATAATCATGAAAGGTGCCATCTGCATTCAACATGGCAGCAAGGTCGGGTACAAAAGTTCCCATTGCTTTTCGGAACACAGCCTCAAATAACTGGTCCTTACTTCTGAAATAGTAGTTAAGCAGGGTTCGGTTGATCCCGGCATCATCTGCAATATCCTGCATAGATGTGCCGGCCTTCCCCTTCTGGTAGAACAATTTTTCTGCAGATGCAATGATCTTTTCTTCTGTTTCTGTCTGAAGTACCATAAGGCTATCTGGATTTAACATATTTGTTTAACGTATTCGTCAAACAACTTCGTAAAACTAGTATCTTTTTCTATTCATGTCAAGTTTCTATTGAAAAAAAAATAATAATCGTATCTTTCGTCCCTTTGAAATTGAAATATTCAGGCATATTAAAATGCTATCATACAATTACTTAATTATGAATAAGATACTTCTTCTACTCCCCTTCTCTCTTCTGATTTCCTGTCAGCCAAAATTTGAGCAGGAGATTACCCTACCCGAAATCGAGGGGCACATTGCCTACCTGGCTTCAGATGAATTAAAGGGTCGTTACCCGGGAACTCCCGAGGATCAGCAACTTGCCTTTTATATTACAGATGAATTTAAAAAGGCGGGATTACAGCTTTATGATAAAACAGGGATCCAGCAGCTTGAGATTGTTCAGGAAATTCAGGCCGGACCGGATAACCACCTTCGATGGGGTGAATCGGATCTTTCCCTGGATAAAGATTTCTCTCTGTTCCCCTTCAGTAATTCAGGAAGTGCCACTGCCGAAGTTGTTTTCGCCGGCTATGGATTTCAGATAGATAACGGGGAGATCCTTTGGGACGATTATGCACAGCTTGACGTCGACGGCCTCTGGGTGATGATTTTACGCGGAGTGCCGGGAGCTCAGGAAGCCACCTCCCCCTATGTGAATTACTCAGAGGACCGGGGAAAGGCGCTGCTGGCCTCTGATCAGGGTGCCGCTGGTGTGATTTTTCTGTCGGGAAACTCCTTTGACCCCCAGGATAATCTGGTGGAACTTAAAGGAAAGCAACACCCCTTGACTATTCCTGTGATTCATATGAGCCGTGAGGCAGCAGACCAACTGCTTTCAGTGGCCGGAGCGGACAGCCTGTCTGTTCTTGACTCTGTAATTAGCACAGAACTGCAGCCGGCCTCCTTTGCCACCGGTGTGGAAGTGGATATCAATGTGGACCTCCAGCCCAAAAAAATGAATACCTATAATATGATTGCCACCCTGAAAGGATCCCATCCGGAGCTGGAAAATGAATATGTGGTCATTGGTGCCCACCACGACCACCTGGGCATGGGCGGCCCCGGGACTTCTTCCCGCACTCCCGATACCATAGCGGTTCATTACGGAGCAGACGACAATGCATCGGGTGTGGCCGGAGTGCTTGAAGCATCAGAATGGCTTAGCGCACATACTCCTGCCAGGTCCGTCCTCTTTGCCACCTTTGGCGCAGAAGAAATGGGGCTGATCGGTTCCAAATACCTGGTTGAAACTGCACCCGTTAACATGGAAGATGTACAGGTAATGATTAACCTGGATATGATCGGAAGGCTCAACGAAGAAAGGATATTGCAGGTCGGTGGTGTGGGTACCTCACCGGGTTTTAAACCCCTGCTCGAGTCCATTAACAGCAACTATGGCTTCAACCTGAAATTTGCCAACGAAGGATATGGTCCATCTGATCATGCAGCCTTCTATGCCAAAGATGTACCTGTACTCTTTATTTCCACCGGGGCACATAGTGATTACCACACTCCGGGCGATCAGCTTTCTGCTATTAACCTGGAAGGGGCCCGGGAGGTGATCGCCTTTGTTTCAGAGGTGGCAGCTGCCCTGGCAAATCAGCATGAACGTATTGCCTTTACCGAGGCTGGTCCCAAGGTAAAGGGATCATCGCGCGGAAGACGAGGTGGAATCACCCTGGGCCTGATGCCCGATATGACCTACGATGGCAATGAAGGCATGCCGGTCATGTTTGTAACCGAAGGGAGACCTGCTGCTGCAGGTGGCATTCAGAAAGGAGATGTAATTGTGGCCATTGAAGGAAAGAGCGTGGGAAATGTATACGACTACATGGCCCGGCTGGATGGCTTGAAAGAAGGGATGTCCATCGTGGTACAGGTGAAGCGGGACGGTGACCTTATCGACCTGGTAATAAGAATCTAACAACAATTAACTATAGCATTATGAAGCTGAAAAAAGTATTGTTCTGGGTGCTGGCGGTAGTTATATCATTGGCCGCTATGTTCTACCAGCGTATGACCGGACCCACATATCCGAAAAAATACGAATTTACTTTTCAAAATGAGGAATATCACTTTGACCTTCCTCGATCCAATAATGGAAGACCCGGTGACTACCCGGTTGAAATTGAGCTTCCTGAGGCTTTTTCTGCGAATCTGATCTGGAGACTCTACCCCTCTGATGACCCATGGGATACTCTGAAAATGGAAAGACAGGGAGACTTGCTTCTTACCAGCCTCCCCCACCAGCCACCTGCGGGTAAAATTGAATACCACCTGGAGTTAATGGGTAATGGCCAAATCATAGACTTGCATGACGAGGAAAATGTGCTTATCAGGTTCCGGGCTGATGTGCCTGCCTGGGCACTTATTCCACACGTTTTGATGATGATCCTGACCGTTATCTGGTCAATGGCCACCATTATATTTGCCCTGGCTAATATACCTTCCTATAAAAAACAGGTTGGAGTTACCATCATCTTCCTGTTGATCGGTGGATTTATCCTGGGCCCTGTTGTACAGAAATACTCCTTTGGACAGTTCTGGACCGGATGGCCACTTGGAGATGACTTAACAGATAACAAGACCCTGTTTGCGCTTATTGCATTTCTTTTAGCCTGGTTCCTCAGGAATAAGTCTTATGGCAGATGGCTTGCCGTAGGTGCGGCCCTTGTAATGCTGGCGATCTACCTGATCCCCCACAGTATGGGCGGATCTGAGCTTGACCGTGAAACAGGCGAAGTGGTAACCGGATCATTGGTGCTGCTGGCTTCAGGAGCAGGTATAAAACAAATCAAATAAAGATTGCACCCAGCATGCAAAAGTACCAGTGTAAAGTTTGTGGCTACGTGTTCGATCCTGAAGAGGGCGATCCCGACAGCGGGATTGCTCCCGGAACTCCTTTCGCAGATGTGCCGGAGGATTGGTATTGTCCGGTCTGTGGCGTATATAAAAATGATTTCGAGCCCGTGGAATAGTCAGTTCAGGCGCTTTTAGGTGCCTGCTTCAGCATCTCCAGGAGGAACTTCCAGAATTTATCCACCGTGTCGATCCGGATTCTTTCCTCGGGAGTGTGAGCTCCTTTGATGGTGGGGCCGAAAGAGATCATATCCAGATCCGGGTATTTTTGTAGAAATAGTCCGCACTCCAGTCCGGCATGAATGGCTTTAATATCTGGTTCCTGCTTAAACAATTCCCTGTAAAGCTGTTCAGAAATCTTTAGCACTTCCGAAGAGGTATCTGGTTTCCAACCCGGATATCCGCCCGAATGCCTGATGCTGGCACCCATAAGCATGAACAGGGATCCCATACGGTCGGCTATATCCTGTTTGGCCGACTCTACACTGCTGCGCTGACTAGTTACAATCTCCAGGCTTTCCTCCCCGGTTTGCCTGATGGACGCCAGGTTGGACGAGGTCTCCACCAGTCCGGGTATGGCCTGACTCATGGTGATAACACCGTGAGGACAGGCATAGATGGCGTTAAAAAGTCTCCGCTGAAATTTCCTTCGCATGGCAAACTCCGGGACTTCCTCCTGTTCCATGGTCATGCTAAGGTCGGGCTCTATTTGCTCCAGTTCTTCCTTCACTATCTGAACAAATGATTGAAAGTAAACCCGGATTAACTCCAGACTCGCTTTGGGTGCCAGGATTAAAGCTTCAGCCTCTCTGGGTATGGCATTCCTTGCCTTTCCACCGAAAATAAATGAAAGGCGAATCTTAAAGCGCTGATCAGCATTCCAGAGGAAACGGTTCAGAATCTTGATGGAATTTCCAAATCCCCTGTGAATCTCATCGCCGGAATGTCCGCCCTGTAATCCACCTACCCGTATACGTAATGCAATCCAGTTCCTCTTTACCCTGACGGTCTTGTACTTGAAGGAGGCCACTGTATCGGTTCCCCCGGCACAGCCAATAAATATCTCTCCTTCATCCTCCGAATCCAGGTTCAATAATATACTACCCTGGAGAAATCCCGGCTGCAGTCCAAGGGCTCCGGTCATCCCACTCTCTTCGTCAATGGTAAAGAGACATTCCAGGGGTCCGTGTTCAATATTGTTTGATGCCAGAACTGCCATGGAGGCAGCAATCCCGATACCATCATCTGCTCCCAGTGTGGTTCCCCTGGCTTTGACCCACCCATCTTCCAGATAAGCCTGGATGGGATCCACATCAAAATCGTGCTTTACCTCTGCATGCTTTTCACCGACCATGTCCGCATGAGATTGCAGTATTATTCCCTTCCTGCTTTCCATTCCCTCCGTTGCAGGCTTGGAAATCAATAAGTTACCAACCTGGTCCAGTTTGTATTGAAGTTTGTGTCTTTTAGCAAACCCGATCAGGTAAGCGATGATCTGATCTTCTTTTTTGGAAATCCTGGGAATAGCCAGTATCTCATTGAAATAAGCCCAAACCTCTGCTGGTTTAAGCTCAGCTATATTTTGCATACACGGATTGAATAATTGGCTTTGTCTTTTGAAATATATATCATCTCAAATATGTTCTTCAATCATAAGTGAGATTGAATAGTATTCTACCACGCAAAGATAATAAATCTGCCTCCTCAAGCTAATCTCTTTATTAACATCCAGAAAGGATGTATGGAGGTATTCCCGAAAACGGAACCGGGAATAACCTGGCCTGAATCTAGTTCTCTTCCAATTGAGATAACTTCTCCCTGGTAAGGAAATTTCTGCATGGCTGAGATTCAGTATGCAAGATCCTCAGGGTTTACATCCTTAAAATCCGGAGGAGGGGTATTTTCAAATATGACGGCTTTGACTGTTTTATGTCCTGTAACCAGAGCCTTGAGAATCCTGTGCATGCCATCCATCACCCTCTTTTCCTCCGATAGGATGACCGGGTAGTTCAGGTCAGCTTCATTTGCCAGTTGAAGATGTTCGCCTATGGAACGGCAGGTAGGAACATCCTCCTCTCCATTATACCAGAAATTCTCATCCAGCTCTTTGATATCATCCAGGTTTACTTGAACAACAGGAAATTTCCTGGAGGCTGCGATTAATTTGTCAACGTCCCAGGCATAAAAACCATTTTCTGAAGGCCTGAAATGATATTGTTTCCTCATGAAAGGTGCTTTACTTAAAGATCGCCACAAGGCGCTCTCCATCCGAATTTCCATAGGCTCGGAACATGCCGCTCGTATTTGTGACCATGGCAGGACGGCCATATTTATCCAGACAGATCACCCCTCCTTCGCCACCCACTTCAACTAGCGTTTTTTCCACCACTTCTTTGGCAGCTTTCTCCACATCGTAAGCTTTATACTGCATCAGCACTGAGATCTGGTGAGCCACGGTCCAGCGAATAAAATACTCTCCGTGTCCGGTGGCTGAAACTCCACAGGTGGCATTGTTGGCATAAGTACCGGCACCAATTATGGGTGAATCGCCAATTCGCCCGTACTTTTTATTGGTCATCCCTCCCGTGGAAGTTCCCGCACACAGGTTTCCTTCCTTATCAAGGGCGACACAGCCTACTGTGCCATGTTTATCTTTTGCCACTGCTTTCTGGTATGACTCAAAACGATTTTTAGTATAGAACCAGGAAGGATCCACAATTTCCAGTCCCGCCTGCTCGGCAAAAACCGAGGCCCCATGCCCCGACATCATTACGTGATCCGATTGCTCCATCACAGCCCTGGCGGCCGAAATGGGGTGTTTGATGTCCGTAACACCGGCCACGGCACCTGCATTCAGGTCCTGTCCTGTCATAATGGAAGCATCCAGCTCATTCTTTCCTTCACTGGTGAATACTGCGCCCCTACCCGCATTGAAAAGCGGATTATCCTCCATGCACCGGATCACCACCTCCACAGCATCTATGCTCTTCCCTCCATCCTTCAGTACGTCCAAACCAAGTTGAAGAGCACTATCAAGGGCATGTTTAAATTTATCCTGGTAGGCCTCCGGTACGCTCTGAAAGTTCATGTTTCCTGCCCCACCATGCAGCACCAGGGCATATTCATAGGCTTCAGGTTCGGGAACAGATGCAGCGGACTGGTCAGAAGGAGCCTTGCAGGAGCTAATCAGAATAATAAGGAGGAAACTAATAGTAAGAAAATTCAGTTGTTTCATGGCAGGTGCTTATATAAGGATAAAAAAACACTCCCGAAATTATGAAAATTCCGGGAGTGTTTAAAGGATTCTTTCGGGATCCTGCTTTTATTCGAAAGTGGAGTTCCCGTATTTGGTGATTACATATATGCTTGATTTGGGATTGGAACCCACATTTCCCCAGACTCTTACATAGTTGTTTTCCTTGGTCTTGCTCAGGCGATCGCCGGTGCTTATATTGACACTTCCGTATTTGGCCTCACCTTCAAATTTGAAGGAAGCGCCCTGTTCAAGGCCCATCGTAATATTTCCATAAGACAGATTTGCATCCACCTTAACAAATCCATTGCCCAAAGTGCCGATCTTAGCATTCGTATATGCCGAATTCAGGCTAAGGACCTTATTTAATCTGCCGAATTTTAACCCTGAATATTTAAGTTCGGCCACAAAGCTGTCCACCTCATCAAAATAGTATTTATCATACATCCCCTCTGTCACAATTCCCCCGGCTTTTTCGCCCAGCAGTTTGGAGTATTTGCTGTCCACAAATAGCATTTTTGACAGATTGACTTCCAGATCGGTATAGGCAACATCAACTTCCAGCCATCCTGCCACATCAATGACCCCGTCTGAATAGGCAAGATCAATATTACTGAAAGGTTTCTGATCGCCTCTGGAGAGTGTGCCTGCCTTCAGGTTTCCATATTTCAGATCGACCTGTACCAGTCCGCTTGCCTCCTGGATAAAGAGGTCGCCATAGGAGTTCTCAAGATCCAGGTTCACCCATGCAGGTGCCTTGATGGTTATTTTAATAGAGGTTTTGACGTTCCTGGACCAGCCATTCTCCATTTCGGTTTCCACTGTTATAGTATTTCCGCTTTTGCCAATCTGAATATCCACCTTCCTCAGGGCCTCCTCTGCCCTGTTCTGGGAAGAGGCATCAACCTCCACCACGGCCAGGATATCCACATTACTCTTATCCCAGGTAATCAACTCCACATCCGAATACTTGGTGTCGGTGCTCAGGGTCACCCCCTTGCTTACATCATAGTTTTCGGAATATTCCTTCCTGGCATCCTGTGCAGAAAGAGAAAAGCTTACTGTTACAATCAGGAGCAGCGACAGGAGCAAACTTTTCGATTTAAATACTCTCTTTTTCATAATTTTCAGAAGTTTCTGATTTGATTTGGTTCAATTGTGTAATTATCTGGTCCATCACCTCCAGTTTGAGTTGATAGTGACGGATCAGGGCACTGACCACCCGGTCGTCATCCGGATTGGCCTCAAGGTCTTTCATAAGTTGCTGGTGGTAGTTCTCAAGGCCTTTGAGTTCATCAAGCAGAACAGCTTTCTCCTCTGCATCATCAAAATCAAAGTCCTTGATCTCATTATACCTCGCATCCACCTGGGTGGTATAGTAAAAGTCAGCTTCCACAACAGCTGCAGGAATCTCCTGCTGTGCCACCTTAGAGCCACTCTTATCCTTTCTTACCAGGAGAATGGCAGAGGTGAGAATAATGGCCACAGAAGCAGCCACCTGAATGGCATGCCTGAAACGAATCCTGCGAACCGGACTCCGTTTCGGCAGCCTCTCCAGCTTCTGCATAAAGCGATCCTCATGACCCTCCCGGGGCCGGTCGGAATCAAGCAGCAGCCTTTGCTCTTTGATTTGTTTTTCTATATCATTCATGGTCACTATTGTTTCTTTTTAACAGTCCGATCAATCTCTTTTTCGCCCTGTGGTACTGAGTTCTCGATGTGGCATTGGAAATATTCAGTATGGAGGAGACCTCTTCGTGGTCGTAACCTTCCAGCAGGATGAGTGAAAGGACTACCCGATATCCTTCCGGAAGCATATAAATCGCTCTTTTGATCTCTTCAGCCCTGTATTCA
>CAYWGP010000048.1:0-6760 GCA_964458155.1 uncultured Bacteroides sp. | reverse complement strand
GGATGTTGAAGGCAAATAAACGATGGGCCATACCCAATTTTGAAGCAACAGCTGCTGCCGATGCAAAATTTGACCTCAACAAAGAAGAAAGTGAAGAGTTGGGTGAAGATAAGGGATTTTGGAAATTCGGATTGTCGATGTTTTTACCACTTATGGAGGGTGGAGCGAATATTAAGAAAGTTAAACAATCGAGGTGGGAGATATCGGCAATGGAGATGCAAAAAAATAATATCAAAACTTCTATCGAACAAGCTATACGATCAAGCGTAGCCGTTGTCATCAGCGATTTTAACAACATCCAATCTGCAAAATCCCAGGCCGAAGCTGCCCAACAAAATTACGACCTGGTTTACGATTCTTATTATGCCGGTGAATCCACCCTGCTGGACCTGGTCGATGCTCAGGAGATAAAACTGGTTGCAGATATATCATCACGCGTTACACTTTATACATTCTTTAGCGATTTATTGGCAGTGGAGCAAGCTATAGGATACTTTCCTTTTTTAGAACCTGAGGAAAATGTCCAGGAAATCATTTCTGAGCTGGAGAGAAGGTTAATTTTTACTCAATAATCGTGGAGAAAAGACAGCACTTAATTTTAAAACTTCATTCAAGTTACCTCTAGATTTGCAACAATGAAGATTTGTTGCCGCCAGAGTAATTTTAAAAGTTTTAATTCCCATGGTTGTTTTTAACTTTCAGTTAGTTATAAACTAAAATTAGCTGATGGTAAACTTAGGAAGTGTATAGTTTTTTGGCGGGATAGTGGTTGAGGGATGTTTGGATCTTTTAATTAACTCAGGATATCCAGCTTAAACCCTTACCCCTACCACCAGGATATCATCGATCTGGGATTGGTCCCCCATCCACTCTGAGAGTGTTTTCTCCAGTATGTTCTTCTGGTCGAACAAAGGTAGATGGTGGATTTCCAGGAGCAGATTCTTGAACTTTTTGCTCATAAACTTCTTCTGGTTGGGTCCACCTTTTTGATCTATAAACCCGTCTGAAAAGATGTAAAAAGTATCCCCAATCTGAAGTTTAATTTCATGGTTGGAAAAGGCCCGGTCTTTCCCAAGGTAGTAACCCAGGGGCATTCGGTCCGCTTTAAACTCGATCAGTTCCACATTCCCCTTTTCTTCGCGGATGAGGTAGAGGGGATTGAAAGCACCGGCGTATTGCATGGTCCTGTTTTTCTGGTCTATGGCACAGAGGGCCATATCGATCCCGTCTTTTGTTTCGTCTGGCTGACCGTGCTGGCGCAGGGAATGCTTGATCTGGCTCCTGAGTTCGTTCAGGACTTCACTGGCCTGTGTGATCTCTCTTCTTTCAACAATCTCCTTTAGAAAACTGATCCCCAGCAAACTCATAAAGGCCCCTGGCACACCGTGACCGGTACAATCGGCCGCTGCCAGGACGATGTACTGGTTCACCTGCCTGATCCAGAAGAAGTCCCCGCTAACAATATCCCTGGGTCTATAGAGGATAAATGCTTCGTCTAGCAATTCATTGAAATAGCCTTCCGGTGGCATCATGGCCGATTGTATCCTCTGTGCATAACTGATGCTGTCCGTGATCTCGATATTCTGTCTGCTGATGGCTTCATTTAAAACGGTCAGCTCCTCATTGGCTTCCAGTATCTGATCATTCTTTTCCTTTACTTTCTGGTTATCCCTGCGTTTCTGTACATAGGCCATGATTACTATGATAATGATCAGAACCACAGAAAGAAGTCCTGCAATCAGTGCGTTCCGGAGAGTTTTTTGCTGTTGTATTTTTGCATCCCTGGTTTCGATCTGGGATTCCTGCAATTCTATTTGCTGCTGCTTCTTTTCGGTTTCATATTTGGTGTCCATCTCTTCGATGGCCAGGGTTTTTTCCTCGTTGAACAGGCTGTCCTTTGTAACCATGAAGATCTCCGCATATTCAAGGGCTTTCACGGGATCGCCGAGGGCCTTGTAGGCAAGATGCAGAGTATTTGCCACATAATTCTCCACATACAGGGCATCCAATTCTACTGTGAGAGGATAACATTTCAATCCGTAAAAAATGGCCTGGTTCAGGTATTCGCGCCGCTGGCTCCCGATCACAGCCAGTGAATCCGCCATAAGCAGATACAGTCCTGCCACATTGCTCAGGGAGTGGGCAATCCCTTCCTTGTTATTCAGCTCCTGATACATCTCCACGGATTTCAGATGATTTTCCAGCGAATTATGATAATTCATGAGCTCATAATGGATGGACCCCATATTGGCATATGCTGCGGCAATCCCGTTCTGGTCATCCAACTCCATGAACAGCTCCAGGGATTTTTCTGTGAACTCCAGTGCCTCTTTATTTCGTCCTATAGAGTTATTCAGGGCGGACATGTTGATGTAGTAGTTGGACATTCCACTCAGGTCGCCCAGTTCCTTTTTTATCTCGAAGGATTTGGTCAGGTATTCCATGCAGAGCTCAGGTGACTCCTGTAAATAGTGAACGATGGCAATACTGTTGTAACACTGGGCGATCCCCCGCTTATTGCCTGCTTCCTCGTAGATGGCCAGTGCCTTAAAGTATTCCTCCAGCGCTTCATCGTGCAGCCCCTGGCTCTCTTTCAGCATACCAATGTTGCGTATGCTGTAGCCCAGGTAAGTGGGAGAATCTATCTCTTCCGAGATCTTTAGCGCTTCCTGGAAATACATGAGCGCCGTGTCAGGCTGGTTATACCTGTACTGGTCCCCCAGATTGAGAAGGATATCTGCTTTCAGGCTATCCTCCTCAGCAGCTGAGAGCTCGAGCAGAAGTGAATCAACGATTGCCTGATCCTGTGCGTTTCCATGTGAAAGGACCAAAAGGCCGATCCCCACAGCCAGAAGTGTAGTTTTTAGATACGTCATTTGTAATTTGCATTAGCTTATCATCGACAATTTAATGAGATAGGGAATATAAATCAAATGGCGCCCGGTTGATAATTGATATTAACCAGGCAACACCTGTTATATCCGGGTCAGGTATTTCATTAATTGTGATCCTTGATGCTACTTAAAAATTATCTTGCACGCACTTGCTTATTTCCCTTCAAAATATTAGCTACAGCCCCTAACAATGTCAGCTGCCAGCATGGGATCCAGGTATTGCTTATCATTGCCTCAATGTCACATTCGCACTTTCAGGATGTGAAAAAGATGCACAAGTTTTTCCACGATTTCCTGATCCCCTTGAAACACCAAATATGGTCTTTGCACCATATATGGTGGCCTTGCCCGATCTTCGCCGGACTTCCCAAGTCCTTTCACCCCATTGTATTATTATGACAGTTAGCTTGATACAATTCAGGCAGCACTGTTAGTCCTTTTTGGCACGGTTTTTAGCAGTCTTAGCAAGAGTTTAACCATGTATGAAGATTATATATGACCTCAATATCCGGTAAACATTTCGTGATTATCTTGATCAAGCAGGAGATTGATATAAGCCGAATACAGGATATTTTAGCAACACCTGTTTTCGGCTATTAACATTATTATCAAATTAAAATATATACCTTTAATAATAATCAAAACCACACATGAAAAATGAAAGCTACAGAATTACTTCATAACCTGGGCCAGAGTATCTGGCTGGACAATATCACACGTCAACTCCTGAACAGTGGTACACTCAAGCAATATATTGATGAATTGTCGGTCACAGGTCTGACCTCGAATCCCACTATTTTTAATCATGCTATCAAAAATAGCAGTGATTACGATAGTGACATTCGTAAAAAACTAAAAGAGGGGAAAAAAGGAGAGGAACTGTTTTTTGAACTGGCACTTGACGACATCACCCGTGCCACAGATATTTTCCGACCGATATTTGACAAGACGAATGGTGTTGATGGCTTTTGTTCCCTTGAAGTTTCTCCACTTTTGGCCTATGATACCCAAAGCACCATTGCTGCTGCCAAAGATCTTTTTGCCCGTGCAAACCGGCCCAATCTTTTTATTAAAATACCAGGTACGAAAGAGGGTTTGCCTGCTATTGAAGAAGCAATCTTCTCCGGGATTCCGGTTAACGTTACTCTTTTATTCTCACGTGAAGATTATCTTGCTGCTGCAGGAGCTTACCTGCGTGGTATTGAGCGTCGCTTAGATGCAGGTCTTAACCCTAATGTGAGCTCAGTAGCATCAATATTTATCAGCCGCTGGGATGCTGCAGTTGCAGACCAGGTTCCAGAAAAGCTTAAAGACAAGCTTGGGATTGCTATTGCTCAACGTGCCTATGCGGCAGCCAATAAGCTATTGAGTTCGTCTCCCTGGCGTCGCATTTACAATGCCGGCGGGCGGCCCCAGCGTGTCTTGTGGGCCAGTACCGGAACCAAAGATCCAAAAGCCTCTGATATTTTGTATGTCAAGGCACTGGCTGCACCTTTTACCGTAGACACAATACCCGAGGCAACATTGCTTGCATTGTCCAAACACAAAGAGCTTTCGTCGATTATGGATCCGGATGGTGGCGATTGTGAGGCGGTTTTAAAGGATTTTGAAAAAGCGGGGTTTGATATTGCGGCATTATCAGCCAGACTTCAGGATGAAGGTGCAAAATCATTCGTAAAATCCTGGAACGAATTAATGGATGTGATTGAAGAGAAGAGTAGTTCAATGGAATAAAAATGAAAGAAAAGAAGTGTTTATGGAAATCTTAGCAATTGATATTGGCGGAACTCATATTAAAATCCTTGCTACAGGACAAACGGAAGCACGAAAATTTGTTTCCGGAACAACGATGACCCCACAAAAAATGGTGGAAGGCGTTTTGGAGCTCTCACAAGGCTGGACCTATGAGGCCATATCGATGGGCTATCCCGGAGTCATAAAAAAGGGCAAAATCGTTACTGAACCTCATAATTTAGAACAGGGATGGGTTGGTTTCGATTTTGAGGCTGCTTTCAAGTTGCCCGTAAAGATAATGAATGATGCTGCCATGCAGGCTTTGGGTAGTTATCGTGATGGCACTTTATTATTTCTTGGCCTGGGTACCGGGCTTGGTTCCGCCATCATTAACGATGGTGCTGTATTACCCATGGAAGTAGGACATCTTTCTTACAAGAAGGGCACTTATGAAGACTACATAGGCCGGCGCGGATTGGAGCGTCTGGGTAAAAAGAAATGGAAAAAGCATGTTGCTTATGCTGTGGAACGCCTCGGCGCTGCCGTTATTCCAGATGATGTGGTTTTGGGGGGAGGCAATTCAAAAAAACTGAAGAAACTTCCCGAGGGGTGTCGACTGGGCAGTAACGATTTTGCATTTACAGGTGGATTCCGCATGTGGGAATAAGATTAGTATAATTTAAATATCATGGAAGAAAAGAAAACAACTATCAAAAAAAGCCAGGCGTGGCAGGCGCTAAAGAATCACAAAAAGGAAATTGGCAAAGAACATCTGCGTAACCTTTTTGAGATTGATCCTGAACGTGGCACACGGATGACTGTAGAAGCCGTTGGGCTTTTTCTGGACTATTCAAAAAACCGTATTAATGATGAAAGCTTGAAATTGTTGATACAGCTGGCCAAAGATTGCGGTTTGAAGAAGTCAATGGAAGCTATGTTCTCCGGTGAAAAAATAAACATTAGTGAAAACCGGGCAGTATTGCACACAGCTTTGCGTGCGCCCAAAAGCTCAAAAATCCTGGTAGATGGAAAGGATGTTGTACCGGGCGTTCATGAGGTTCTGGACAGGATGGAGAGTTTCTCAAATCAGGTCCGCAGTGGTGAGTGGAAGGGGCACACAGGCAAGCGCATCCGTAATATCATCAATGTGGGTATTGGTGGCTCCGACCTTGGCCCTGTGATGGCGTATGAGGCTTTGCGTTTTTACAGTGACCGAAACATAACATCCCTCTTTGTCTCCAATATTGATGGGATTGCCTTTGCGGAAGCGACGCGCGATCTGAATCCTGAAGAAACCCTTTTTATCATTGCATCGAAAACATTTACTACCCTTGAAACAATGACCAATGCCCACACTGCACGGGAATGGTTGCTCAAGGGTCTGGGTGGCGATGCCAGTGCTGTGGCAAAACATTTTGTGGCCGTTTCAACCAATGCAGAGAAAGTTTCTGAATTTGGAATAAATACCGACAATATGTTTGGCTTCTGGGATTGGGTTGGGGGAAGGTATTCCATGGATTCAGCCATTGGACTTTCCACCATGCTTGCCATAGGTCCCGAAAATTTCCGTTCCATGCTTAATGGCTTTCATGAAATGGATGAACATTTTCGCACAACACCATTCGAAAAGAATATGCCGGTTATTATGGGCCTGCTGTCGCTCTGGTATAACAATTTCTTTGGAGCACAAACTGTTGCCGTACTTCCATACGAAAATTATCTCAAGCGATTTCCTGCCTATCTGCAGCAATTAACCATGGAGAGTAACGGAAAGCATGTGACCCTTGACGGTAAGAAAGTGAAGTACAACACAGGCCCAATTTACTGGGGGGAACCCGGAACCAACGGTCAGCACTCTTTTTATCAGCTGATCCACCAGGGAACCCGTTTAATCCCCTGCGATCTGATTGGCTTTGCACATCCTTTAATTGAAGTTGGACGTCATCACGATATTCTGCTTTCTAATGTATTTGCGCAGGCCGAGGCCCTGGCTTTCGGAAAAACAAAAAAACAGGTGGAAGCTGAAGGAACACCAGACTGGCTTGCTCCGCATCGTGTATTCGAAGGGAATCGCCCGACGAATGTTATTCTTGCTGACCGCCTAACCCCTGAAATGCTTGGTAAACTGGTTG